>NZ_LBEZ01000025.1:0-189225 GCF_013363245.1 Marinitoga sp. 1135
TACTGCGTCTGTAATTGCTTTTTTAGGTATTGCTGTGTAGATTATCCAGTTTATACCTTTAACCTTCGAATAAAATGTATATATTCTTTTTCCGTTTTGAGTATACTCAATTAAACCGCTATTGTTTGTGGATTTTCTGAAAAATTCCGAATCTTTAACATTAACTCCCCATTTTTCAGGATCTGTGTGCATTAAAGTAATACCTTCGCTGTTTACAAGGTAAGAATATTCTTCCTTAAATACTTTATCGTCACCAAAGAATGTATCAACCAGTTCTTTTATTGATAAATCAATTGCAATTACTCCAATAATCTCATTTGTTTGTGGATCTGTAACTGTTTTTGATACAGTAATTAATACGTCATTATTTCCTGCATCAACATATGGTTCAGAAATTATGATTTTTCCCGGCGTTTTCATTGAAGCCTTATACCATGGCCTTGATGTTGGATCATAATCAGCAGGCAAATCATCACTTGGGATGGATAACATAGTTTTGTCCTTTAATCCCATATATACTGCTGCATAGTGGTAATTATCAACAATATTTTTAAATATTTTAAGTATATTGGTTCTTTCATCATGTTGATTGCTGTATGCCGACTTTACATTAATGTCATTGGATAATGTATTTAAAAGGTTTATAATTGGGTCAAAATATGTTTCTAATAACTTTGCATTGGTATCGGTAACTGAACGAAGATGTTTTTTATAATTTTCAAAGCTCTTGTTATAGTTGTTATATGTGCTAATTCCGGTAAATATAGCCATTGGAAGAATAGAGATTAAGATAATAATACCTATCATTTGAGCTTTTAATGATTTCATATTTAACCTCCTTTTGTTAGATTGTTATTTTTTTAATTAAATTAATCCCAAAAAATTACCCAAAAAGCAAAAGCTTTTTGGGATATCTAAGATAAATAATAAAAATTATCCTTACAAGTTCTTACTATAAGAAGCAATGTATAAATTTCTCATCCATTTAATATCTTCTTCTGATAATTTATGTCCTCCGCCCATTAATTCAACATTAAAAGCTATATTAGCGCTTTTTTCTGTTATTTCAGCTGCTATTAAAGCTTCTTTTAAAGTTCTTCCTATTGCCACAATTCCGTGATTTGCTAATAAAATTCCATAAACTCCTAACTTAAACTTTTTAACTGCTTCTATAGCAAGATCCTTTGTTCCGGGAAGCTTATATTCAGCCACTGGTATTTCCCCGCCAATAATTTGTGCCTGGTCTTCAATATAACATGGAACAGGTTTTCTCAAAGCTGAAAAAATTGAAGCATAAAGACTGTGTGTATGAACTACTGCTGTTATTTCAGGAAAATTCTTATAGATTTCAAGATGTAAAGCTTTTTCGCTTGATGGTTTTAAACCGTCTATATGTTTTTCTGTTTCAAAATCAAGAACAGATATATCATCCACATTTAAAACATCATATGGAACACCTGATGGAGTAATATATATCCTGTTTCCGTCTCTAATACTAACATTTCCCCATGTTCCTTTAATTAACCCTTTTTTTTCCAGATACTCAATTGCATAAATAATTTCTTTTTTCAATATATTTTCACCTACCTATTATTGTAAGCCTTAACAGCTTCAGCGAGTATATATGTTGCCTTTTTCAATTTTTCACTTTCAAGAACATAAGCAATTCTTATTTCCTGTTTTCCAGAACCTTCTGTAGCATAAAAACCTGTAAGTGGTGCAACCATTACAGTAGTATTGTCAATAGCAAAATCTGTAAGCATCCATTTTACAAATTCTTCGCTATCGTCAATAGGTAACTTTACAGAAACATAAAATGCACCTTTTGGTTTTTTAAATACAGCACCTTCTATTTTTGACAACTCTTCATAAACAGCTAATCTCCTTTTATCATATTCTTCGTAAACTTCTTTTATGTATGAATCATCCATTTCAAGAAGTCCTATAGTTCCTAATTGAGCTGTCATTGGAGGACAGAGCCTTGATTGAGCCATTTTCATTACCTGGTTGTATAATTCTTTGTTTTTGGTAGCGAAAACACCTACTCTTGCACCACATGCGCTATATCTTTTTGAAATACTGTCTACAACAATTGTTCTATCGTATTCTTCAAAGGCCATTGTAGAAATATGTTTTGTTCCGTCAAATGTAAATTCCCTATAAACTTCATCAGAAATAATAAACAAATCGTGTTTTTTAGCAAAATCTACAATTCTTTTTAATTCTTCTTCTGAGTATACAGCTCCTGTTGGGTTTGAAGGATTTGAGAAAATAATGCCTCTTGTTTTTGAAGATAAAGCTTTTTCAAATTCTTCTGTTGAAGGAACTGCATATCCTGTTTCAGGTAAAGCTCTTACAGGAACGAGTTTTACGTTAATCATTTCGGCAAATCCTCTGTAATTTGCATAAAATGGTTCAATTACAATTACTTCATCTCCTGGATCAGCAATAGCAGCCAATGCAAATACAATAGCTTCACTTCCGCCATTAGTAACGATAATTTCTTCTGGTGTAAATGGAATGTCATGCTTATTATAATATTTTGAAAATGCTTCCCTTAATTCCATTAATCCTGCTGAATGAGTATAGGCAATAACTTCAGGTTTATAATTTTCAATGTAATCAAAAAATGCTTTTGGAGTTTCAAGATCTGGTTGTCCTATATTTAAATGCAAAACAGTTTTTCCAGCTTTTTTTGCTTCTTCTGCATATGGAACAAGCTTTCTAATAGGTGATGCCTGCATGTTTAAAACCCTTTGTGAGAAATTCATTTTTTTCCCTCCCGGTATTAAAAATTTTGATATTTTTTTCATAACTAATTTTACCATAAATGTTAAGCTTTTTTTCATATAAATTTGTAATAATTAAGTGTAGCATTTATTAAATCTTAAAACATAATAATATAAGAATGAAAGAGTGAGAGCAATGGATATTGAGTATTTAAAAAAATATGGTAAAATAATAGGGGTTGATGAAGCCGGGCGAGGGCCGCTGGCAGGACCTGTTGTTGCTGCTGCAATTGAAGTGGAAAATGAGAATCAACTTAAAATACTTGAAGAGATTTCAAATGATTCAAAAAAATTATCAGAAAAGAAAAGAGAAGAGATTTATGAAATATTAATAAAAAACTTTAATTATTCAATAGAAATTGCTACACCTGAAGAAATAGATATTTATAACATATTTTCAGCAACGACACTGGCAATTGAAAGGAATTTAAAAAAATATAATCTTTCAAATGCTTATGTTATAATAGATGGCAAGAATTTCAAATTAAGTATTGAAAATTATGAATGTATTGTTAAAGGAGATGCAAAGTCTAAAACAATAGGAGCTGCTTCAATACTTGCCAAGGTTTATAGGGATAGATTAATGGTAGAACTTGATAAACAATATCCGGAGTATAACATGAAAAAACATAAAGGATATCCAACAAAAGAACATATAAAACTAATAGAAGAAAATGGAATAAAAGAATTTCATAGAATAACCTTTAATCCAATAAAAAGGATGATTATTGAAAAAAACGTTTCAATTAATAAAAAAGAATTTTCCACCATGCGTTTAATGAGAATAGGAGTACTTTAATGAAAGGGGATAATATGAGGGATAAAGCCAGAGAAAAGTTTGAACAATTGCTTGAAATAATGGAAGAGTTACGTTCTGAACATGGTTGTCCGTGGGATAGAAAACAGACTCACGAAAGCTTAAAACCATATATGATTGAAGAAGCATATGAAGTGGTGCATGCAATAGACGAAAATAATATGGATGAATTAATTGAAGAATTAGGAGATGTAATGTTGCAGGTTGTATTTCATTCACAAATTGCAAGAGAAAATAATGAATTTACAATTGTTGATGTGCTTGAAAGAATTAATTCAAAAATGATACGTCGTCATCCACATGTTTTTAAAAATGAAGGGGAATATTCATATGAACAATGGGAAAAAATAAAGGCTAAAGAAAAAGGGAAAAAGCAATATTCAAAAATAGGTGAGATAAATAAAGGACTTCCACCATTAATGAATTTAAGAAGATTAATAGAAAATTCATTTGCAGTGGATTATGACCCATATAAAGAA
Organism: Marinitoga sp. 1135; assembly: GCF_013363245.1. NCBI lineage: Bacteria > Thermotogati > Thermotogota > Thermotogae > Petrotogales > Petrotogaceae > Marinitoga > Marinitoga sp. 1135. Next base: position 4,086 of record NZ_LBEZ01000025.1, read on the forward strand.
AAAAATATATTTGAATTATTAAAGAGAGATTTGGAAAGTCTTGAAAATGAAGGTAACGAAAATAATGAAATAGAATTATTAACGCATTTAATCTATTATTTTGTAAAAAAAGAAAGAAATATAGATTCACTGTTATCAAAGGCTGCAAAGGAATATTTTGAAAAATATAAGAAATTTGAAAACGGGGAGGATAAGGAATGAAAAAAGGTTTGTTGATTTTGATGATGATTGTATTTGCTATTGTATCTGTTTTTGGTGTAGTTAGTTATCAGGAATTAGAGGATAAAACCATTGTGAAAATCAATGGTGAAGCTGTAAATTACGATTATTTCCAATCACAGGCAAAGACGCTTGAATTATTAAGAGGAATAAACAATTTAAATGGTGAATTTTACAAAGTGCTCGTTGGAAGCAAAGAAGGAAACCAAACAATTCAAAAATATGAAAAAATGAAATTGGATAAATTAAGTGGTGAAATATTATTTATTCAATTTACAGAAAAAGAAAAAGGGATAAATCTTGAAAAAGAAGAACTTTTTAATAGCATTTCAAATGATATAAATAATGTATTTAAAAGTTCAGGATTGTCAGAAGATAAAATAAAGCTTTATTTATTATCAAAGGGTTTCGAAAATAAAGAGCAATATATTTATAGTATATATCATGAAAAGTTATATAAAAAAGCAATATCAGCGATTTATCAATATCTTCTTGAAAATGTAGAAGTATCAGATGAGGAAATAAAAGCGGAGTATGAAGCTAATAAAGATTCATATTATAGTCCTCAACGAGCAACATTGGATTTGATTCTTTTTAAAACAAGTGAAGAGGCTTCTCTTGTATATCAGAAAATAATAGATGGGTATTATACATATGATGATGTATATAAAACAAAATTGGAAAGTTCAGAAGCAACGTCTTTGACTATTTCTCTTGAAGATAATACAAATGATCTGGTTAATCAAATAAAATCTTCCTTTCCAGGCGCAATATTAAAACCAATGAAATACAGTGGCTCTATTTATTCTCTTATAAAGATTGAAAAGAAATATCCTAAAAGATCTTTAACTATTGATGAGGCAAAGGAAAGAATAATAAACAAATTAAAAGATGAAAAAGCAAAGAAATTATTTGATAAATTGGTCGCTGAAGAATTTGAAAAATTTAAATCAAATTCAACGGTAATAATTAATTCAAAATATTTCAAAGGAGATGAAAGCAATGGCAAAAATAACTAAAGAAGATGTAATGAATGCTTTAAAAAATGTATATGATATGGAAATAGGTTTTGATGTAGTCTCATTAGGGCTTATATATGACGTAAATGTTGATGAGGAAAATAACGTTCATGTATTAATGACATTAACAACACCAATGTGTCCTCTCGCAGGGATGATTACAGAAGATGCGAAAAATAAAGTTGGATCAATTGAAGGTGTAAAAAGCGTAAAAGTAGAATTAACCTTTGATCCTCCATGGGATCCTTCAAAAGCTTCAGATGAAGTAAGAACAATACTTGGAATATGAGATTAAATGAATATATAAAAAATAATAGGGAAATAATGTTAAAAAAGGGGATATTTAATCCCCTTTCTTTTGTTGCAAAATTAATTTCAAAAATAAAAAAAATAGAATTTTCAAAGATTATCCTTGATCGTGATTTTGAAATAGATGATAAATTGCTATTACTCCTGAATAAGATAATTATTGAAGATTATCCTGTGGAATATATCACCAAATCTGCAGAATTTATGGATTTTGAATTATATGTTGATGAAAATGTATTAATTCCGAGGATAGAAACAGAAGATCTTGTTAAAATTGCAATGAAAATAATAGAAAAAAATAAATATAAAAATATACTTGATCTTGGAACCGGTAGTGGAGCAATTGCAATAGCATTAAAAAAAAGCTTTCCGGAAATTAATATTTATGCATCTGATATTTCTGAAAAGGCTTTAAAAGTTGCTAAAAAAAATGCTGATAAAATTAATGTGAAAATAGAATTTTTTGAAAGTGATATTTTTTATAACATTCCAGAAGAAGTTTTAAAAAAAGTAGATTTTATAGTTTCCAATCCCCCGTATGTAGAGGAAAAATTTTATATAAACTCAAATTCATTAAAGTATGAACCTGAAAATGCATTGGTTGCAGGTAAAGATGGTCAGGATTTCTTTCTGCGATTATCAAATGAGTTTCCAGATTTATTGTTTGAAAAGCATTATTTATTTGAAACAACTGAATTTAATATAGAAAAAACAAAAGAGATTTTGTCTGAATTTGGAATTATAAAAATTTACAGAGATTCATTTGAAATTAATAGATTTGTTGAAAAATTAAAAAAGTGATATAATTTAAATAATGTTATCAATATAAATATTGGGGGTGGCAATATGAAAAAAAAGGTGTATGTATTAATTGTATTTTTTTTAGCTGTAATAATGGCTTTTTCAGATAAAATAATTTTAAAGACCACCTTTCAAATTGCCCCGCCAAAATATTATATTGAAGATAATGAAGTAAAAGGTATATGCTATGAAATATATGAAGAGCTTAATAAAAGACTTGAAAAATATAATATAGAGATTCAATGGGATGGAAAATTTAAAAACATGACATATATCACAGAAGAATTATCAAAAGGATTTATTGATATTTTTATTGGAATAGCAAAAAATGATTATAGGGAAAATATAATGAATTTTTCAGATTTTCCATTATATTCTGTAACCTATATGATTCTTACAAATAAGGATTTTAATAAATCGCTAAACGAATTAAAACTTGGTGTAATTAAAGGAACTAAGACAGAACAGCTGTTTTTTGAGGTAACCAAAAACAAAAATAAAGCTATTGAATTTGAAAATATAGAAGAAGCAATTAATCCGTATTTGAAAAATAAAATAGAGGGTGTATTTTATAACTCTCTTACGCTTGGATATTATTACAATAAATCTTTAAAAAAAATCTCGAAAATTGTTAATATGCCGATGCCTAAATATTATCATTATATAGGATTTTCCAGGAAAGTTTCCGAAGATATAAAAAATATTGTAGATAAGGAAATAAAAGAAATAGTAATTAATGGAACTGTTGAAAAAATACTGGAAAAATATGGTTTAAAGGAATTTGCAAAACCCGGGAATTATCTTAAATTAGCCAATGTTGATTGGCCGCCATATGAATGGTATGAAAATGGTGAATGGAAAGGAATAGACACCGAGGTTTTAAAAAGAGTTTTTGAAAACATGGGATTTAAGGTGGATATTATTTATTTAAACTGGTTGCGAGTATTGGATTATATAAAAAAAGGTATTATAGATGGAACTTTTTCTCTTTCTGTTACAGATGAGAGAAGAAAGTATATGTTATTTTCAGAAGAACCATTAAGTACAGGTGCAGATGTATTTATATATAAAAATAAAAATATAAACTTTGAAGATGATATAAGCAATTATAAATGTGGATATGTAAAGGGATTTAATTATAATGACAGATTAAAAGATTTTAATCTACAATATTATGCTGTATCAGATGATATAATTGGAATAAAGGGGTTTATTAATGATCGATTTGATATATATGTAATAGATAAAAATGTGGCTTTATATTATTTGAAAAAATTTAATTATAAAGGTCAGGTTTATTTTTATCCAATTAGCAAAAAAAATATGTATTATATAGGGCTTTCCAGAAAGAATGAATTCTCTGAAGAAATAATAAAAATGTTTAATGAAGAATTAAAAAGATTTAAGAAAACAGAAGAATACAGGGAAATATTGAAAAAATACAACATTACATATGAAGATTTATGGCAATAGAGGTGATTTAATGAAGTTAAAAACAATATTTATAAATCTTCTGATATTTTTACTATATATTATATTTATGCTTTATTATACCCAGAGAACAGAAAGTTATATAAATGATTTTTATAATTACATAAGCCTGTTATTTAAAAATTATCTGTGGGAATATAATGATAAGGCTATGGAAGATATATCTAATATAATTTTTAAGAATGTTGAATATAGAGAAATAGCTGTTTATGATGAGTCTGGGAATTTATTCTTTAAAATGGAAAATCCCAAAAAATTAAATAAAATAGATCTTTTTTTTGAAAAAATGAATTTTATTCATGAAGTTTCATTATCTAAATCACTGGACAACAATGGAATATATATAGGTGAAATGTATGTAAAAATGGTCAATAGAAGTTTTTATGTAAAATTGTTGGGGTTTTTAATTTATGTATTATTAGCCTTTTTATATAATCAGATGGTTGTTATAAATGAAACAAAAAGAAAGCTTGAAAAATCCAATAGAGAGCTTGAAGATACGCTTGAAGAACTGGAAAATACCATAGAAAATCTAAATAGAACGCAGGAATTGCTTATAAACTCAGAAAAAATGGCGTCATTGGGTAGACTTGTGGCGAATATTTCTCATGATTTAAATACACCTCTTGGAATTGCATATACATCGGTTACACAATTAATGAAAGATTTCAAAAAACTTGAAGAAGGATATATATCCGGGCAGGTATCTAAAAAACTGTTTGAAGATTATTTAAATTCAGGAAACGAATTATTGGATATTATACTTGCCAATTTAATGAGAATGTCTGATTTAATAAAAAGTCTTAAAAAAGTATCAGCGCAGGAAGTTTCCAACATAAAATTAAAAGTAAATCTAAAAGAGGAATTAGAAGCAATATTAAAATCATTAAACCCTGTTATCAGAAAAACATCACATAAAATAAGTTTAAAATGTCCTGATGATATAGAAATGGTTACATATCCTGGAGCTATTGCTCAAATAATAACCAATTTTATTGATAATTCTTTAAAGCATGGTTTTAAAAATTATAAAGAAAATGGTAGAATAAATATAGAGGTATTTAATGAAAAAGATAGTGTGAAAATTGTATATTCAGATAATGGTAAGGGTATGGATGAAAAAACTAAAAGTGCCATATTTGAACCATTCTTTACCACTGACAATTCCGGTGAAAGCAGTGGTATAGGTATGAATGTCGTATATAACCTTGTAAACACTGTGTTGCAGGGCCAAATATATGTAGAAAGCGCTCCGGGAAAAGGTGTGAAATTTACAGTTATTCTTCCAAAGGTTGTCTCTGAGTCGAAATAGGGGGTGATACAATGGACTTCAATGAAGAGTTTATAAAATTCGTAGATAATGATGCTGAAACTGCTGAAAATGTCATAGAATCAAAACCATGGAAAATACTTATTGTTGATGATGAAAAAGATGTTCATAGAGTAACAAGAATAGTATTAAAAGGACTAACCTTTGAAGGAAGACCTATAAAGTTAATCAGTGCATATTCTAAAGAAGAAGCGCTTGAAATTTTAAGGAAAGATAAAGATATTGCACTTGCAATAATTGATGTAGTAATGGAAGATAAACATGCAGGTCTTGATCTTGTAAAATATATTCGTGAAAATTTAAAAAATCATAAAACACGTCTTGTAATCAGAACAGGACAGCCGGGATATGCCCCTAACAAAGAAGTTGTTTTAAATTATGATATAAACGATTATAGAGAAAAAACAGAATTAACATCAGAACGACTAATTACAGTAATCCTTTCCGGATTAAGGTCATATAGAGATATAGTAAATCTGGAAAAAGAAGCCGAATCTTTGAAAACAATATTTGGATTTGCTACAGAATCAACCAGTGAAACCAATGAAGATATATTTTTAGAGAGTTCATGTAAAGTGGTAAGAAATATGGCAGAAAACTATGATATTATATTAAATACAAAAATATGTGAAGATTATCCGGAGTTTCATAGTAATAAAAAGAATTTTATACACTGGGAAAATGAGAAGGAGTTCTTTGTTATATTTAATTCTGATACAGAAAGGCAAAAAGTATTTTGTGTAAGTTCGGAAAAACCAATTCCTGAAAATTTAAAAAACCTGCTAAACCTTTTCTTGTTGCATATAATTACTACTGTTGAAAAAATGAGAATTTCGAATGAATTAAATGAAACGCTATATGAAATAATATTTACCCTTGGTGAATTACTTGAATCACGTTCTGAAGAAACAGGAGAACATGTTTTAAGAGTTTCAAATATTGTATATGATATTGCACAGGCTGCAGGAATAGAAGAACATAAGGCATTTGAATTTAAAATAGCTTCTATGTTACACGATATTGGAAAGATTGGAATACCTGATTATATACTAAATAAACCAGGGAAGCTTACAGACTCTGAATTTGAAATAATGAAAGAACACACAGTTATAGGTTATAGAATACTTGCATCTTCAAATAAAGATATATTTAAAATAGCTGCATCAATTGCAAAATATCATCATGAAAATTGGGACGGAAGTGGTTATCCTGAAGGATTAAAAGGAAAAGAAATACCAATAGAAGCAAGAATTACAGCTATAGCAGATGTTTATGATGCGCTTATTTCTGATAGAGTATATAGACCTGGCTGGCCGAAGGAAAAGGTTATAAAGTATATGAAGGATATGAAAGGTAAAAAATTTGATCCCGAATTGCTGGATATTTTCTTAAGTAAAATTGTTGATAAATTTTAAAAGACTCACACTTAGGTGAGTCTTTTTTTATAGAAAGTTCATTCATACGACTTGAGTGCTAATCTTCGAAAATTGTTCGTTCTCAGGGGTCGTTGCAGACTCACGTCCATGTTCGTCTTCACTCAAAATCACATCCGTGTGATTTTGACCCCTTCCACTCACAATTTTCTCAGGCACTCTGCGATCCTTCACTCGCTTTTATTTTTTCCAACTATCCTGTAATCCCCGCTGCGGGAAATTCTTAGTTTTCATTCACATTATTTTTCTCAATTATAAAAAAATTCACTTTCCTGAGCAAATGTTATTATTTCTATTTTTCGAAAAGACTTTTGTAGAGGAACGTTCGAAGTATTCGAGAAAACTTTTTTTCATCATAAAAGATAAAAACTCCCTCAAAAATGAGGGAGTTTTGGCGTGCCCGACTGGATTTGAACCAGCAACCTTTGGATCCGCAGTCCAATGCTCTATCCAATTGAGCTACGGGCACATTTGTAAAAACTATAAAAATTGGTAAAAAAAATGGCGGAGAGGGTGGGATTCGAACCCACGGTGGAGTTACCCCCACACTTGCTTAGCAGGCAAGCGCCTTCGGCCGCTCGGCCACCTCTCCGACGCACAATCATTATTATAACATGAAGATTATTCTTTGTCAATACTGTTAAGGTAAATTTTTGGGTCGTATTCCTTTAATTTTTTATCAATGATTTCTAATAATTTATCGAAAGATTCTGTAATTTCAACCTCTTCAGCATTCTTTTCATATCTTAACTTCACTTCAACCTTACCGTCTTTCATCTTTTTACCCAATACAACCTTCATTGGAATACCTATTAAGTCTGCATCTTTAAATTTAAATCCTGGTGATGCATCTCTATCGTCGTATAATACATCGTATTTATCCTTTAAAAGATTATAAATTTCTTCCGCTTTCTCTACAAGCTCTGGTTTTTTCATTGAAACAGGTATAATAACAATTTCAAATGGAGCAATACTTCTTGGCCATAACATGCCATAATCGTCGTGTAATTGTTCAACAATAGCACCTAAAGTTCTTGAAACACCCCAACCGTAACAACCCATAATAAATGGTTTTGATCTACCGTCTTCATCTGTATAATAGGCGTTAAGTTTTTCAGAATATTTTGTTCCCAATTTAAATACCTGTCCAACTTCAATTCCCTTTGCTTCTTTTAAAGGTTTTCCGCACTTTGGACAAGGTTCTCCTTTTTTAACCATTCTAATATCAGCAAAAATGTCCACATTAAAATCTCTATTGAGATTCACATTAACATAATGTGTATCCTTTTCCATGCCACCTGTGATACCATTTTTTATACCTTTAATGCTTAAATCGCCAACAATTTTCAAATTATCTTTTTTAATTCCAACAGGACCAATAAATCCAGTTTCCACACCAAATTCCGCTTTTATTTCTTCAGGTGCTCCCATTTCAAGTGTTTGATCCTTTAATAATCCTCTTAATTTTGCAATGTTAAGATCATAATCGCCGCGAATCAAAGCGAGTACCCAACCATCTCTTCCTTTAAATAAAAGGGATTTTATAATCTTTTCTTTTGAAGAGTTAAGGAAGTTTGCAACATCATCAATTGTTTTTACATCAGGTGTTGAAACCTTTTTAATTTCTTTTTCTTCTTCATTTTCTACTTCAAATGTAAGTTTTGATTCTGCTTTTTCATCTGTTGCGTAATATCCGCAATCACAATAATATATAGTGCTTTCTCCGTATTCTGCCAATACCTGGAATTCGTGGGATTTATTTCCACCAATTGCACCTGTATCTGCTTCAACTACTCTATAATCCACACCAAGTCTTTTTAAAATATTTTCATAGGCCCTGTAAAAATCTTCGTATGTTTTATCGAGTGATTCTTCTGAATTATGGAAAGAATATGCATCTTTCATTATAAATTCCCTTGCTCTTAAAACTCCAAAACGTGGTCTTATTTCATCTCTGTATTTGTTAGCAATCTGGAATAATGAAATTGGCAATTGTTTATATGATCTCAATTCATTTTTTACTATTGTAGTTATCATCTCTTCATGTGTAGGACCTAATGTAAAATCCCTATTATGTCTATCTTTTAACTTCATCATTTCTGGTCCATAGTCATCCCATCTTCCGCTTTGCTGCCATATTTCAGCAGGTTGTATTATAGGCATTAATATTTCCTGAGAGCCGATTTTTTCCATTTCTTCCCTTACAATATTTTCTATCTTTTTCAATACCTTTGTTCCTAAAGGTAAGTATGTATATACCCCAGAAGCTGTTTTTCTTATAAAACCTCCTCTAATTAACAATTCATGACTTTTTATTTCAACGTCATTTGGAACTTCTTTTAATGTTGGTGCGTAATATTTTGACATTCGCATCATGTATAACCTCCTTAAATCGATTATTTTTGATTTTCCTTAATTTTAACATATAATCTTGAATAAAAAGATAACGTTTATATTACGAAAATTCGAAAAATAATTTGCTGAAAAATTTAAAATCTTCTTAATTATAAAGTGATATAATACGTATAACTGACAAAAAACTTTTTTAGGAGGGATTAAATTGAAAAAATTCTATGTAACAACGCCTATATATTATGTAAATGCAGAACCGCATATAGGATCAAGTTATACCACAATAGTAGGAGATATAATTTCAAGATATAAAAGAATGAGAGGATTCGATGTATTTTATTTAACAGGAACAGATGAACACGGTCAAAAAATCCTTCAGGCAGCAAGAGCTAAAGGGATTTCACCACAGGAATTATGTGATGAATTATCGGGAAAATTTAAAACATTATGGAAAGATTTAAAAATCACCAATGATTACTTTGTAAGAACAACAGACGAGCAACATATGAAAACAGTTCAATTTTTTGTGAAAAAAATGCTTGAAAATGGTGACATATACAAAGGAAAATACGAAGGTTGGTATTGTGTTCCATGTGAAACATACTGGACAGAAGATGAAATTGAAGAAAAAGACGGCAAAAAAGTATGTCCTTCATGTGGAAGAGAAGTAAATTGGGTTGAAGAAGAAAATTATTTCTTTAAATTATCAAAATACAATGAACCGTTAAAAAAGCATTTTGAAGAGAATCCAGATTTTCTTGAACCTGAATTTAGAAAAAATGAAATGCTTAAAATACTTGAAAGCGGTCTTAAAGATTTAAGTATCACAAGAACCACATTTGATTGGGGCGTTCCAATGCCAGATGATCCAAAACATGTAATTTATGTATGGGTAGATGCATTAATTAATTATGTAAGTGCATTGGGCTATCCGGAAAATATGGAAAAATTTGAAAAATATTGGCCTGCTGATTTACATTTAATTGGAAAAGAAATCAATAGATTCCATTCATTAATCTGGCCGGCAATGTTAATGTCAGTAGGATTGCCTCTACCTAAAAAAATATTTGCTCATGGCTGGCTTACTGTAAATGGACAGAAGATATCAAAATCTCTTGGAAATGCAATTGATCCAAGAATTCTTGTTGAAGCATATGGAAATGATGTAATAAGATACTATTTATTAAGAGACATTGTATTTGGAAAAGATGGAGATTTTTCAGAAGATAATTTAATTACAAGATACAATTCTGATCTTGTAAATGATTTAAGTAATCTTGTTCATAGAACATTATCCATGGTTAATAAATACTTTGATGGAGTTATACCGGAAATCGGTGAAACGGAGGAAGTTGACAATCAACTTAAAGATCTCATTAACTCAACAGTGGAAAAATACGAAAATTACATGGATAAATACTTATTCACCAATGCGCTTGAAAGTTTATGGGAATTGGTAAGATTTACAAATAAATACATAGATCTTACAGAACCATGGTTACTTGGAAAAGACGAAAGCAAAAAATCAAGGCTTGGCACTGTAATGTATAACCTCATGGATTCAATTAGAATAATTGCATTATTAATTTCACCTGTAATGCCAGATACAGCATTGAAAATACTTGGTAAATTAGGTATTGAAAATGTAGAAGAATACATAAAAGATGAAAATATAAAAGTTGGATTATTAAAAAGCGGTGTAAAGGTAAATATTGGAGAACCAGTATTCAAAAGAATAGATGTAAAAAAATGGGAAAAAGTTATAAAAATGAAGGAGGAGAAGAAAATGGAAGAAAAGAAAACAGAAGTAAAAGAAGTAAAGAAAGAAGAAGAAAAAACAGAAAATGTTTTAATTGATATAAATCATTTTGCGCAGGTTGATTTAAGGGTAGCTAAAATTTTAGAAGCAGAAAAAGTAAAAAAATCAAGAAAGCTTGTAAAATTACAGCTTGATCTTGGAGAATTAGGTAAAAGGCAGATTGTAGCAGGTATTGCGAATTATTATGAACCTGAAAATCTTGTAGGAAAGAAAATAATAGTTGTTGCTAATTTAAAACCAGCAAAATTAATGGGAATTGAATCAAATGGAATGTTATTGGCAGCAAAAATAGGGGATAAATTAACCCTCTTAACAACAGATGAAGATATAGAACCGGGAGCAAAAATATCGTAAAAACCAGGAGGTAAGCAATAAATGAGCGAAATTTTAAATAAATCCTTTGAAGAAGAGTTAAAAGAGTCATATTTGTTATACTCTCTCAGTGTTATTACAAGCAGGGCTATCCCGGATGTCAGGGATGGCCTTAAACCTGTTCAAAGAAGAATATTATATTCTATGGATGAATTGAATTTAAAACATAATGCAGCATATAAAAAATGTGCCCGTATTGTTGGAGAAGTTATGGGTAAATATCATCCACATGGTGATGCTGCAATATATGATGCTCTTGTAAGAATGGCGCAGCCATTTAGCCTTAGATATCCGCTTGTAATAGGGCAGGGAAACTTTGGGTCAATAGATAAAGACCCTGCTGCAGCAATGAGGTATACCGAAGCTAAAATGCATGAACTTGCAGAATATATGTTAATGGATATAGACAAAAATACCGTTGAAATGATGGACAACTTTGATGGTTCATTAAAGGAACCATGGGTATTGCCAACAAGATTACCAAACTTGCTAATGAATGGTGTAAACGGTATTGCTGTTGGAATGGCAACTAATATCCCTTCACATAACCTTACAGAGCTTGCAGAAGGAATTAAATATCTTATAGATAATCCAGATGCATCAGTTGAAGAACTTATGAAATTTATTAAAGGACCTGATCTTCCTACTGGTGGTATTATTGTTGATGGAGATAAATTAAAAGATATATATGAAACAGGAAGAGGAACATTCCATATAAGATCAAAGTACGAATTTGAAGAAAACAAAAATGGAATGAGCATAGTTATAAAAGAAATACCATATGGTGTTTCAAAAGCTGATCTTATAACTCAAATAGCAAATTATGTTACAAAGCAAAAGGAAAATAAAAAAGATGTAGGAATAAGAAATATTAGAGATGAATCAGATAAAGAAGGAATAAGAGTTGTAATAGAGTTAAAGAAAAATGTAAATCCACAGAGAGTTGTAAATCAATTATTAAAGCATACACAAATGCAGATTTCATTCCCTGTTCAGATGACTGTTATAGATAACAGAAAACCAAGGGTAATGAATTTAAAGGAAATACTTCAGGCATTTATTAATCACAGGGTAGATGTAATTACAAGAAGAACTCAATTTGAACTTGATAAAGCAAGAAAAAGATCACACATTGTAGAAGGTTTAATGAAAGCTTCAGAAGGAATTGAAGCGGTAATTGAAATAATCAGACAGTCCGAAGGAAGAGAAGAAGCAATAAATAGCTTAATGGAAATAATTAATGTAACAAAAGAACAGGCAAATGCTATTGTTGATATGCGATTAATAAGCCTTTCTAAGTTAGAAGGACAGAAATTGGAAAAAGAATATGCTGAATTAACAGAAAAAATAAAAATCGCACTTGAAATATTAAACAACAGAGAAAAATTAATGGAAATAATAAAAGAAGAAACAGAGGAAATAAAACTAAAATTTGGTGATGAAAGAAGAACGGTAATAACAAATTCTGGGGCAAAAATAGAAGAATCAGACAACATTGAAGAAGAAGATCTTGTAATTGTCTTAACCCAATGGGGATACATAAAAGCAATGAAAAGCAGTGAATATAAAGTTCAAAATCGTGGCGGAAAAGGTGCCAAGGCTATAAAAAAATCAGATAATGATTTTATTATTCAGGTATTACAGACAAATAGTCTCTCAAAATTGTTATTTATCACCTCAAAAGGAAAGGCTTTTGAGTTAAATGCATATAAAATAGAAAAAAGCAGCAAAGATACAAAAGGAAAGCATATAAGCACATATCTATATCTTGAAAATGATGAAAAGATAAAAACAATAATTCCAATTGAAAACAAAAAAGATATAGAAAATAAATATATAATGCTCTTTACAAAAAAAGGAACGGTAAAAAGAACAGCGCTTGAAGAATTTTCTAATATAAGAAGAAATGGATTAAAAGCAATTACAATAAAAGAAGATGATACAGTGGTAGATGCGCTTATTGTAGAAGAAAAGGATGAAGTTCTTGTAATAAGTGCAAAAGGGATGAGTTTAAGATTCAGGGTTAGTGATGTAAGACCTATGGGAAGAAGTGCTGCAGGTGTAAGATCCATAAAATTAAGGGAAAATGATGAAGTGGTAAATGCAGTAATGGTTGATAATGAAAAAAGTCTTCTTCTAATTACAAAATATGGATTTGCCAAACGAGTAGATTTTAAAGATTTCAGGCTTCAAAATCGTGGTGGTGTAGGATTAAAATGTGTGAAAGAAACAAGTAGAATAGGTGATATAGTAAAAGCACTTGCAGTTACAGATGAAAGTCATGTAATAGTATTTACCAAGCTTGGAAAGGCTATAAGAGAAGAGGTGTCAACAATTTCCTCATTAAGTAGATATGCCATAGGTGTAAGAGCAATAAGGCTTGACAAAGAAGATATAGTAGCAGATGCAGCAGTGGTGATAGAAGATGAATAAAGAATTAGAACATCCAGCAGATATTATGTATGAAATTTCTGGTGAAGATATAAAAGAAATATTAGAAGATTTCGTTGAAGTATTAAATAAAATCTATAGTCCAGTTGTCGAAGGAATAAATAGAGAAAATGAATATACTATCAGCGAAAAAGAAATAGATGATATATTATTTGACCTTGGGAATGAATTTTTAAGAGCGATAATGGAAGGGGAATTTCCTTCAAAAATAGAAACTGATAATGAAATTATAAAAATTTCATATTCAAAAATATATAAAATAAATTCTGACATTGAAATTAAAGCTGTAGCATATCCAAAAATAATTGATGAAGAAAGCAAAAAAATCAGGGTAATATTTGACGTGTGATTATGAAAGGATTAACGGAGAAACAGAAGAGAATATATGAATATATCAATTTTTATATTAATGTAAAGGGATATCCACCGTCGATGAGGGAAATAGCGGAATATTTAAATTTAAAAAGCGTATCGACGGTATATTCTCAATTAAAATCCCTTGAAAAAAAAGGATATATAGAATTATCAGGAAAATCAAGAGGAATAAATATATTAAAGAACGAAAAAAGTGGATTTATAGAAGTTCATGGAGAAATTGCTGAAAATAAATTAAAACTTTATTCCACACCATTTTACCTTAAAACTATAAGTAGTTTAACAATAAGAAAAATCAATAATTTTTATAATGTTTTTGTAGTTGAAAAATATAAAGATTTTAGTAGCGATTTTATTCTAATTGTAAATGAAAATCTTGAAATAATAGGAACAATAAAAATTAGTGAGGTGATTTTAGATGAAAATAGCTATAGGTTCTGATCATGCAGCATTTAAAATGAAAGAACATTTAAAAGAATATTTATCAAAAAAAGGTATTGAAGTAATTGATATGGGACCGGAAACAGAAGAAAGAGTGGATTATCCTGTATATGCAAAAAAAGTTTGTGATAAGGTTGTAAATAATGAAGTTGATTATGGTATACTAATGTGTGGAACAGGTTTAGGAATGTCTATAGCAGCTAACAAAGTAAAAGGGATTAGAGCTACACTTGCATACTATCCAAAAATGGCAGAACTAGCAAGACAACATAATAATGCAAACGTATTGGTTCTTGGTGGAAGAACAATGGGTTTTGAACTGGCAGAATGGACAGTAGATACATTCTTATCAACAGATTTTGAAGGAGGGAGACACGAAAGAAGGATAAACCTTATATCCGAAATGGAGGAAAACTTATGAAAGTAATCTATGATCCCCGTCATGTATTTTATTCTCCCAAAAATGAATTTAATGGATTTGAAATAGTAGATAATAAAGATAAACCAGGAAGAGTTGAAGTAATAAAAGAAGTAATTCAATTAAAATATGGCAACATCATTAAAAGTACAAGGGATTTTTCAAGATCCTATTTATACTTTGTGCATTCTTCGGATTATGTAAGCTGGCTTAAAGAAAAACAATATACTTTAAATGAAAATCAGGAATATTTTTCAACAGTAGTTGGATATGACATGTGTATGGATTCAATTACACCAATAAGCAAAAATACATTTGAGATGGCCTGGATTAGTGCAAAATGTGCACTAACAGGCGCATCTTATCTTTTAGAAGACGAAGAACTTGTATATACACTTTCAAGGCCAATGGGGCATCATGCAGGTATTGCCCATTGTGGAAGATATTCATACTTCAATAATGCAGCATTGGCAGCAAGATATCTTCAAAAAAACGGAGATATATACGTGGCAATACTTGATCTGGATTTCTATCATGGCAATGGAACTCAGGAAATCTTCTATGAAGACAATACTGTATTAACAATAAGTATACATGGAAATCCTTCAAACCATTATCCGTATACTTCGGGTTATGAATGGGAAATTGGTGAAGGTGAAGGAAAAGGATATAATATAAATTTTCCATTAAAAGATGAAATAAATGGAAGAGTATATTTAAGAGTGCTTGAAAAAGCATTGCTGGAAATAGATGATTTTGATCCAGATTTTCTTATAATCTCTTTTGGAACAAATACACATTATGAAGATCCAGATACCACATTTAACTTAAAAGAAGAGGATTATAAAGAAATGGGAAATATGCTCTCGTATTTAAATGTACCAAAATTAATTGTACACGAAGGTGGTTTTAATATAAATATAAATGAAAAAGTTATAACCAGATTTATGGACGGATTAAAAACATGAGGTGGAAATGTTGAAAAGTATTTATTATAACCCTGGTACAGGAAAAAGTATTCCAATAATAATAAAAAAGGGGAAATACAAAGAATATATAAACGTCAAGAAAAGTAATATCATTATATATGATAAAAAAATAAAACTCATAGATGAATTAAATCTTTCTAACAGCATTTCTGTAATAGGTAATGAAAATTTGAAGAGTTTTGATAAATATCTGTCTTTAATAATGAAATTATCTGATAAAAATATAAAAAATGTTGTGATAGTAGGAGGATATAGCGTAATAGATTTACTTGGATATACCATGGAAAGCTTTGAAAGAAGAAATGAATATATATATTTTCCTTCAACATTACAATCAGCAATAATGCCACCGTTAAGAGGAAAATATTATTTAAATTTTAACTGGAAAAAGGATTTTTTAGTGCAGAAAGGATATCCTGATGCAATAATAATAGATACAACCTTTTTTGAAAGCTTATCTCCGCAGGAACTAAAAAAAGGATTTGTTATTCCTTATCTATTGGGAAGGGTTTTAAATTCCAGAATATCTAAAATAGCTCTAAATTATTCAAAATTAAACTTTTCCGATATAGATCTGGAGGAGTTTATATATTATTCTCTGAAACAATGGGTATATTATATAGAAAATGAGTCAAAAGTTTTTCCGGGGGAAAATATAATTAAATTATTTTATAATAAAAAAACAGGTATTAATAGAAATTTTCTTGATATTTTTGGATTGAGCTTTTTAATAGAGTTATACATGTCATGGTATTTTGGATTTTTAGAATATGAATTATTTGAAGAAATAAAAAAGGAATTAATAGAGAATTTTGATATACAATACAAAAATATAGAATATCTTAATTTTGACGAAGCAAATTTCAACAATGAGTTTGTTTTATTTACATCCTCAGGAAGAATAATAAATTATAAAACCACATATGATGAACTTAATATAGTTTTAAAAGAAATCAAGAACCATTTTAGAGGTGGATTTTTGTGATAAAAAAACAAAAAAATTATGCTCTTATATTTATAACAATAATGGTTATATTATTACCAACATTTGTCGCATTGCTTACTTCGTATACAATATATCTAAAATACAAAATAAAAAATCTCGAATTAAAAATTTATGAATTAAAAGATAAAGATATAATTTCCAGTAATGGAAGAAATAAAAAAATAGAAAATAATATGAACTACGAATTAAATATAGAAGAAATAGAAAAATTTTTAAATATAAAACCAAAAGGAATCTATGAAAATCAGAAAATAGATTATTTTTATCTTGTAAAAAAAGCAAAAAGTAGTTTCGAAGATAATACATTTGGTGGATTAAAATTAATGAATTATGAAGAAGCTTTCAGAAAAAGTGTATCTAACCTTGAATTCAATAAAGAATATTTTATCACCAATATAGCAACAAACCTATATTCAGTATATTCGGAAGATTTTAGCATAAAAAACAAAAATAACGATAATATTCAAAAAGTATTTACAGTTCAAATGAGATTATATTTAAAAGAAGAAGATGCATTTTTCACGACATTAACATTAAGGAATGCTGGAATTCCTGTTTTTGTTTACAAAGGGCATTTTAAAAACAGTGGGAAAAGTTATTTTGCAATTTGTGCAGGATTATTTCCTGATATAACCCTTGCCAAAAATTATCTTGAAAGCATAGATGATGAAAAAATAAAACAATTAACAGGTATAAGTGTAAAAGATAGATTTTTAAAGAGTTTTACATTAATAGGTGAGAATGGTGTTCAGGAATAGCAAAACAATTTTTATCATAAGTCTTATATTCTTTTTAACAATATTTGGGGGAATATTTTATATTCAAACTGGGAATAAAAGAACAGAAGAATTAAACGGTGAAATAAAAATAGATTTATATACAGCGAGTGAAACACAATTAACAAAAATTCCAGGAATAGGTCCTAAAACAGCAAAAAAAATAATTCAATACAGAGAAAAATATGGTTTTTCATCAGTAAAAGATTTAATGAAAATAAAAGGAATAGGTGAAAAAACATATGAAAAAATAAGGAAATACGTATATCTTTCAAAAAGCAAAATCATTTTAAAGAAAAAAGAGAAAAAAAATATAAATAATATTACATATGAAGAATTAATTGAAATACCGGGAATAGGACCGGTAAGTGCCGGAAAAATTATAGAATACAGAAAATACACAAAAATAAGAAATGAAGAAGACTTAAAAAATATAGGACTTACAAATAGCCAGATAAACAAATTAAAGGGGGTTGTAGAGTTTGAATAAAATTCTATTACATGTATGTTGTGCCCCGGATCTTGTTCTTGCGCATAAAAGATTAAAAGAAGAAAATATCGAATACGATACTTTTTTTTATAATCCCAATATATATCCTGAAAAAGAATACATAAAAAGATATGAAGCATTTAAACAATTAAAAAAAATGTGGAAATTTAAAGAATTAAAAAGCGAATATAATCATGAAGAATTTTTAGAATTAATGAAAAATGTTGATGTAAAAAATGAAAAAGAAAGATGCTATAAATGCATGTATCAAAGGATGGAAAAAACAGCTCAACTTGCAAAAGAAAAAGGATATAAAATATTTTCCACAACATTGCTGTCAAGCCCCCGAAAAAGCCATGATGAAATAAAAAGAATAGGTAATGAACTGGCCAACAAGTATAATATAATGTTCTATTACAATAATTTCAGATCAAACAATGCTATTTCAGAGGGAGCAAAATTTTGTAAGGCTAATAATATATACAGGCAACAATATTGTGGATGTGAATTTTCATTAATTGAAGCAGAACAATTAAGAAAAAAGTCTTACGAACAAAGAAAGGAAAGACTCAAAAAAGTGCTTGATTTTGATTTTGAGCATCTAATGAACAAAGAACTTCTGAAAATCCCTGAAGAACTATATCCTAAATATTTATATGAAAACGGTCTTGAAATAATAAAGGATTTAAAACCAAGAATAATCATTATAAAAAAGGATATAGCGAGAGATTTAAAGATCAAAAATGGTAGAAATAAAATAGGAAATTGGAAATCAAAATTTATAGTAATTTAAAGGTGATAGGTATGGAAAGATTGAAAATAACTATAAACAGCGATGTGAAGTATATAAAAATTTTAAGAGAAGCCATGAAGTATTTTTTAAAGTTTAATGATTATGAAGATGAAGAACAGATATTCTTTATGGAATTGGCTTTAAATGAAGCTGTAGCCAATGTAATAGAACATACTTATAATTATGATAATACAAAAACAGTCGATATAATATTTGAAATTGAAAATAAAAATTTTAAAGTATATATTAGAGATTATGGAGAAAAAATAAATCTGGAAGAGGTTAAATCAAGGGATTTAGACGATATTAAGGAACATGGATTGGGAGTACACATAATTTCTCAGGTTTTTGACCATATGATGTGGAAAGATATAAATGAGGAAGGGAATTTGCTAATTTTAGAAAAAAGTCTGGGGGATTAACAAATGGCTATAACTAAAATAAAAATATCAGATGACAGATTAAAAGCATATCTTACTCTAATATACGATGGAAGAATTTCATCAGACGGCGAATTATTGCGTGCTTTACAACAGGCAGGCATAAAGCATGGTATTAAATATGATGTTCTAAGAGAACTGGCTCTCAAACCAACCTATAACGAGAGCATAGTTGTTGCTGAAGCAATACCCCCAAAAAAAGGTAAACCTGGATATGTTGAAATCTTTGATCTCTCAGAGGAAAAACAGGATTTAACCCATAATAAAAAAATAGACTTTAGGGAATTTGCAAAAAATATAATTACAGTAAAATTAGGTGATAAGATAGGGGTAATTCATCCACCTACGCTGGGAGAACCCGGGAAAGATGTAACCGGCGAAGAAATACCGGGATTACCAGGACCTAAAGCAAAAGTCGTTCTTGAAAAAAATGTGGATAAAGATGAAGATGGAAATATTATAGCAATGGCATCAGGAGAATTAAGAATAAGCAAAGATATGGATGGAACAGTTCATATTGAAATAGAAGAAGTATATGAAGTTAATGGTGATGTTGATTTTAGTACAGGAAATATCAATTTCCCGGGTAAAGTTGTAATCAGAGGCTCAGTAAAACCGGGGTTTATTGTTGAAGCTGAAGGAGATATAGAAATATATGGAGAAGTAGAAGCTGCAAAAGTTGTATCTAAGAAAAATGTAAAAATAAATGGAATAAAAGGTGGAAATAAAGGTTTTATAAAAGCAAAAAATATTACAGCGAAATTTGCGGAAAATGCTATTTTAGAAGCTGAAGAAAAAATAGAAATAGATAAATCACTTATAAATTGTCAGGTAACTTCTGCAAAAGAGGTTATACTCGATGGTTACAACAGCAAAATAGTTGGTGGTGAAATAAAAGCTTTAAATATGGTTGATGCATATTATTTAGGAAGTCCTATGGGTGTTGGAACAGTAATAGAAGTTGGGATTGATCCTAAATTATATAATGAATATAAACAACTTATTGAGATTACAAAGAAAAACGCTGAAGAACTTAAAGCAATAACTCCACAACTAAACAGCATAATGTCAAAAATAAAAAAGATGAAAGTAAAAAATGAAAATATAATGTATGCTAAAAAAATGATAGATAGAGCAACATTATTAAAAGCAAAAATAGAAGGAAATAAAAAGAGAATTCTTGAATTAAAAAAGGCGATAGAGGAATCAAAAAATGCAGGTGTTGTAATTGCAAGGAAGATGTTATATCCTGGGGTAGAAGTTACTATTAATAATAAGAAATTTACAACAGAAAAACCTATTAGTAAGGTTAAACTTATGAATATAGACAATAAAATTCAAATGTATGGATACAGCGAGAGTTAAGGGGGATGGTATGAAAAAAGCGTTCTTATTATTATTAATAACGGTGTATGTGGTTATAGGGATAAATGCTGAAAACATTGCTGAAACATATTTAAAAACATTTGATATAACAAAATTAATGGATTCTGAAAATGTAGCGGTAAAAACATTTGCATATTTTGAACTCTATTACGAAAAAAATTATAGCGGGTATTTAAAAGCTGCAAATGAATTAAGAGCAAAATACAACAATCTTCTAACCTACAGAGAAAAAGAAATATTCGATATAATGTCCGGTGTAAATCCAATAACAACATTAAAGCCAATAGAACGATTTAAAGAATTATTAAAAAAATATCCAGATGATCCACTTATAAACATATTATTATTGGAATTTGAATATAAACAATGGAAAATAACAGGGGATCCAAAATTAGCAAAAGAAATATTAAATAAAATAGAATATATTGAAAAAAAATATGGTAACACACCATTTTCGATTTATTATAAATCGAATTTTTTATTTAAATCCAGAATATATGGAAACAAAGAAGATGCATATAATCTTATAAAAAACGGTGTAAAAACATATCCGGATAATAGAAAAATAATAGAAACTTATATAAAAATAGCTGGATATCTTGAAAAATATAAAGAAGATAAAGAATTATTTGGAGAAATAGCTCATACATATATAGACATGCCAGAACCTTCAATGGATTTAATGCTTATAATAGTTAATTACTATATTTACCTTAATGATACACAAAAAGCTGAAAAAACCTTAAAAGAAATAATTATTCCAAATACACGTAATTCCAAAATACTTGCTTTAAGTTATGAATTACTGGGTGATATATCAGAAACATATACACAAAAAATGAATTATTATAAAAAAGCCCTTCAAATAATACCTGATAATGGAAGGGTATTGTCAAAATGGGCTCTTGCAATGTTAAAAGTTGATAGAGAAAAATACAAAACACTTGCAAGAATATCGTTAAATAAAGCATTAACAATAGATGGAAAACTATCAGATGAAGCAGAAAAAGCGTTAGAAGATTTGAGAAATGAAATTAAAATACATGTTATGTTAAATTATGTTCTGCCACTTGTTCTTTTTGTTGTAGTGGCATTGGGGATAATAATATTCTATGAAAAATGGAAAGAAAAAAAAGAAATGGAAAAACTTCAAAATGAAATAGAAGGGGAAAACGAAGATGGAAGAAATTAAGATTTTAGATAAAGGATTGGTAAAACTTGTTGATATGCTTGGTAGCGATAGAGCTGCAGTAAGAGCAGCACGTGTTTCATACGGAAAAGAGTTATCTACAGATGAAAGAGATAAAAAGCTTATTTTCTATTTAATGGAACACAAACATCACAGTCCATTTGAACATCAGGTATTTACATTTCATATAAAAACACCAATATTTATTGCAAGACAATGGATGAGACATAGAATAGGCAGTTATAATGAAATCTCAAGAAGATATACCACAAAATATGCAGAAGAATTTTATATTCCTGACCATATCAGAGTTCAGGATACAAAAAATAAACAGGGTTCAAATAAAATTGAAGATGAAAATTTAACCAGAGAAGCTCTGGATATAATACAAAAAATATATGAAGAAACATATAATGCATATAATAAATTAATGGAATTAGGTGTTGCAAGGGAAATGGCAAGAATGGTTTTGCCTGTTGGACAATACACGCAGTTTTACTGGACAGTAAATACAAGAAGTTTAATGAATTTCTTAAATTTAAGGGCAGATTCTCATGCTCAATGGGAAATACAACAATACGCAATAGCTGTTGCAAAAATATTTAAAGAAAAACTTCCATGGACATATGAGGCATTTATGAAATTTGAATATAGAGGGGATTTGTTAAAATGAAACTAAAAGAACTTGCAAAAGAACTAAAAGCGAAGTTTATACATATACCTGAAAATTATAAAGATATAGATATAAAATTTGCAGGAGCATCAGATTTAATGAGTGACTTTTTAGCATTCTCAACACCGGGAATGCTGCTTGTTACTGGTTTAACAACACCACAAACATTAACCACTGCCTCTGTAATAGAGGCAGGAGCTATATTATTTGTAAGAGGTAAAACAATACCTAAAACATTTTTAGAAAATATAGAAGATTGTGAAATACCTCTCTTAACAACAGATTATTCAATGTTTTATGCTTGTGTAAAATTATACAAATTGGGAATAAAAGATGCAATGAAAACAGATGAGGAGAGTTTATAATGCCCGGCGAACCAACGGAATTAGTTGAAAAATTATTGCAAATATTTTCAAACACCAAAATAGGTGAAATAATGACATCACCGGCTATAGTAGTAACTCCTGAAACATCAATAAGACAGGTAAAGGATATTATGAAAATAAAGAAAATATCCGGATTACCTGTTGTAAAAAAAGGGTTAAAACTTGTTGGGATAATTAGCATTGAAGATATAATAAAAGTTCTTGAAAAAGGAAACTTATCAGATTTTGTATTAAAATGGATGACAAAAAGTGTAGTAACAATAAATGAAGAGGATACATTATCAAAATTTGTTGAATTATCACAAAGCCATAAATATGGTCGATATCCTGTTTTAAACAATGAAGGGAAGGTTGTTGGGATAATTACCAAATATGATGTAATAACATGGTTATTTGGTAAGTTAGGAAGTATATACGTACATGATCAGAGACGTGAAAAGGTTCTTAACATGGAAGAATATATATCCAAACTTACAGGAGATATATTACAGAATAAAACGGCGTCTTTTGAATTTAAAATAGATTATAATGATATCACAAAAATAGGAATAGGAGCAACAAGACTTAAATCATTTTTAAAGAAAAAAGGAATAGATGAAAAATTAGTGAGAAAAATTTCCATAGCTACATATGAAGCAGAGGCAAATGTTGTAATACATTCTGAATCATATGGTGAAATATATTGTTGGGAGCTTGAAGATAGTATAAGATTGCTTATAAAAGATTATGGAAAAGGAATAGAAAATGTTGAACTGGCAATGCAAGAAGGATATTCAACAGCAACAGAAGAAGTAAGAGCGCAGGGATTTGGTGCAGGAATGGGTCTTCCAAACATGAAAAGATTTTCTGATAAAATGACAATAATATCAGAAAGTGGAAAAGGGGTAATAATAGAAATGTTATTCTTTAAATAGGGGTGATTTTATGAAAATAAAAGATATATTAAAAAGAGAATATATAGAAAAAATATATGTTCATGATGAAGAAACAGAAGTGAAGAATGGATATATAGGTGACTTATTAAGCGAAATAATGAGAAATGCGCCAGAAGAAAGCATATGGCTTACCCATCAAACACATCCTAATATAATAGCTGTTGCTTCTATTGTTGGAGCAAAAGTTATTATAATTCCAGAAGGATTTAACTTTGCTGAAGAAACAATTGAAAAGGCAAAAGAAAATCAAATAACCCTTTTAAAAAGCAAAAAGAATATTTTCGAAACAACTGGTGAAATATATAACTTAATTAACAGGTGATAAAGTGGCAAAATTTTATGGGAACTTTCATATACATACAGTTTTATCACCATGTGCTGATATTACAATGACTCCAGACATTTTTCTTGAAAAATTTTCTGAAACAACCTTAAACTGGATAGCAATTACTGATCATAATACAACAAAACACATAAAAACATATAAAAACGTTTTATCTAAAATAGATGTTAAGGTTATTCCCGGGATTGAAGTTACAACCAGGGAAGAAATACACATACTTGTTTATTTTAAAAAAATTGATGATGCAGAAGAATTTGGTAAAATAATAGAATCTAAACTTATTATAAAAGAATATGACCCTGAAAAACTTGGGTATCAGGTATTGGCAAATGAAAAAGGTGAGTTAATAGAAATAATTAAGACGCCGTATTTAGGCAGTTCAACAGATTTAACAATAGAAGAGGTTTATAATCTATCTAAAAAATATGAAAGTATGTTTATTCCTGCGCATATATTTAGATATGCAGGTTTGATAACAAATCTTGGGTTACCTCCTGAGAATATAAATATAAAAATCGTAGAAGTAAAATCTGAAAAAGAAAAACAGATGGCAAAACAATTGGGATTTAATAGATTTATACATAACACCGATGCACATTTTCCAGAACAGCTTATACCTTCGTGTATAATAGAATCGGAAAGAAGAACATATGAAGAATTTAAAAAAGCATTATTAAATGGAAAGGTGGAACCACTTTGGCAACCTTAAGAACAATAGCAGATCATATTATGGATATTGGTGAAAATGCAGTTAAATCTGGAGGAAATAAAGGATATTTAATAATCATTGAAACAAAAAATCATTTTCGATTTACAATTTCAGATAATGGAAGAGGGATGGATCAGGAGACATTAAAAAAGGCTCTTGATCCATTTTATACTACTAAAAAACAGAGGAAGAAAAAATTCGGATTAGGACTTGCATTTTTAAAACAATCATTGGAACAAACAGATGGAACTTTTATAATAAACTCAAAAAAAGACGTTGGGACAACTGTAATAGCGGATTTTAATCTCGAAAATATAGATTGCCAGCCAATAGGTGATATCCCATCAATGCTGATTAATGTATTAACCATGTCATATGAATTTAATTGGGAGATTTATAGATATTATGAAAAAAAAGGATATTATTTAAATTCTCAAATAATAAATGATAACTTTGATTTAACAAAACCGCAAGAAATAATGACATTAAAAAAATATATAATTGAACTGGAAAAAGAAATAAAGGGAGGTATTTAGATGAAGAAAAGCTTATTGTTGATTCTTGTGTTTCTTATAGGAGCTTTAAACGTTTTTGCTCTTATGAATGTAAAGAAAGTTGTATATGATGGAAATGTTGATTTCCTCAAAAAAGATATTGAAAAAGTATTAAGTGATTATGATATTAAAGATGGTTCTATAGTGGGAGATATAGACTTAAAATTGGCCATTGAAAGTATTCAAAAAAAATATCCATATTTTTCATATATAAATTATAAATATGATGAAGAAAGTGGTGAATTAACCTTTACTTTCAAAACAAATCCTGTTGTAAAAAAAGTGGAATTTAAGGTTCTTGGAGATAAATTATTGGATTTAAGCAAAATTGCCACAAAAGTTTATACTGAAAAAGAATTACCTTTAAATTTAAATGAATATAAAAAAGGGCTTGGAGAAATACAGAAATATTATAATGAACAGGGATATCCATACATTGAGATATCAAGTAATATAAAAATCTCCTCAGATTCGTTGACATTGGAATCAACGATGATAGACAAAAAAGAAACAGATAAAAATACATTGGTATATGTAATAAAAGAATATGATCTCTGGGATATAGAATTAAAGGATGAAATTTCTCAACTTGATAAAAAAGAATTAAAAAAAGAATTTGGTTTTGAATTTAGAAAAGATTGGGAAAATAAGTTTTTCTTATTCAGGGAAGATTCAAAAGAAACATATCCTTCAATGGAAGATATGCAAAAAATATTCCAGAAATTAAGAGAATTACCATACTTTTCTGAAAAAACACAAATAACCATGAATGCCACAAATATTTCAAAAACTCCAGGAGGAGATCTTGTACTGGTAATTGGTGGTGAATTAAAAAAAATCATAGAAAAACCGGAAAAGATAAAACAAATAAAAATTATAAATAATGAAAGTTTAAAAACATTTGAATTATTAGAACAATTGAATAAAGTTGGAATTAGTAATAATGCAACAGTAGATAATATAACAGTTTTAAATGGAATAAAAAGATTAAAAGAATATTATACAAATTCTGGATATCCATTTGTTAATATAAATACATCATTTGAAAATGGAGAGCTTATTATTAAAATATTGGAATACAAAGTTGGAAATATCGATATAAATGTATCTCCAGAAAAGAAAACAAAAGACTATTTAATAAATTCAGGAATAAAACTCAAAACAGGTAAAGTTATTACTACAAAAGCAATTCAGGATACATATTATGCTTTATCAGGAACAGGGTTTTTTGATAAAGTAAATGTATATCCGTATGCTCAACACGAAGACAAAATAGACTTTAAAATTGATATTACAGAAAAAAACAAACCTGGAAAATTTGTAGGTGGTATTACATATACCATGCCTGAAAATGCACCATGGTATATGGGATTCTTTGGTCAATTAGAATTACAATGGAAAAATCCTCTTGGATATGGACAATCTTACAATATAACAACAAATATAAATCCTCTTTCAAAAACATATTTATTCAATTTGGGTTATGGTATTACCAAAATAAATAATACACCTTTATCCATGAAAGTTAACTTCAATTATGGTTTATATGATGAAAATGCAGGTATTCCCGAAGAGAATATAAGCGGATTAGCTACAGTAACAAATAAATTTTCAATAGGCTTTTCTCCATCATATAGCTTTAATAGCTTTAATAATTTAAATATGAATTTAAGTTATAGTAAAACAAAATACAATTCACTAATAATAGACAAAAAAGAAGAGATTTCAGGTGGTCTGGGATACACATATTCACGTCTCGACTATCCATTTAGACCATATAATGGAACATATTATACATTACAATCATTTGGTGGTTTAAATATATCAAACACAGAAGAATATTATTATGGTGGATATACAGAATTTAAAGAATTCTATACATTATACAAATTTACATTTGCTGACAGATTAAAAGCAGGATATGTAAAAGATGACTTTAACCTATACGATTTTTATATAGGCGGAATGTATACAGTAAGAGGATATAATTTCTCAGAAAGAAAAGGAAATATCATGTATTTAAACAATGCTGAAATTCAATATCAAATACAGAAAGAGGCAGTTCCAGTAGATGCATATATATTCTTTGATATAGGAAATGCTGGGGACAATCTAAATTATGATCCTCTATGGGCATATGGCGCTGGTATAAAAATTACTTTACCAATGATAGGTCCAGTTAGATTTGAAGGTGTATTTGATAAAGAAAATAAATTTAAATGGGCATTTGGATTTGGTCCTGTATTTTAATAAAAAGAAAAAGGGTTGTTCGAAAGAACAACCCTTTTTAATTAAATATAAAGAATATTTTCCATTTTTCCATTAACTATTTTTGCCAGCATACCATTTTCAAAAGGGATAAATGAATTATCCATTTTTTCAGAAGCAACAATAAACCCTGTATCATTTTCTGTATACCACAGAGTAAAATAATCTTCTGTGCGTGTATAATTACAAAATACATATAATTCATTATTTCTAATCATTAAGAAATTTATACCCGAATAAGAATTTTTAGAAATAAACTCCTTAATCTTTTCCTTTAAATCATTGAAATTGTTAAAATCATACAAAGCCTTAAAATATTCAAAGCTATCTGTACCAAAAACATTATCTATCTTATCGAGATATATTGTCCCGTTATGTGAAAAAAAGGTATCTTTTATAAAATATGGATGCAACTGTAAAAAAGTTTTTTCAAGATTATCAGAAGCTTTCCTTGCATGAATCATACCAAGGTATGATTCTATATTTAAATCATCTTCATTAAAAACCGGTTGCATGGATTTATGAAAAACCACTTCCTTATCAGAAACAAAAGTTGCAATCCCCCAGCCATCATCATGAGGAGCTTTAATTCCATCCTTCGCCATAGTCTTCAAATGATTAAACAAAAAATTTATATTTTCATTTTTTTTAAATGAATAACCAATCATTCTACACAAAAAAATCCCCCCTTTTAGTTTTGAATTATACAACTTTATCTTCTCTTTACAAAATGTAAAAAAATAATAAATTATACGAAAATTTAAGAAAGTAAGAGTATTTTAATTTTTATTGGAAATATTGGATAAATTTCAGAGATTTTTGAGGTTGAATTAAAAATAAAATAAGGATATTATCATCTTAGGGAGATTTAATTAACCTTCTTTTAAATAAAAATTAAAATTATCATATAACTATTAATATTATTTGGGGGTTTCAAATGACTTATATTGAAAAGAAGATAAAAGAATTCAAGGGATTTTGTGGTATTTTAGTAAAAGATTTAAAAAAGAATGAAATAATTTATTCTTATAATGAGAATAAATTCTTTACACCTGCTTCTGTGACAAAGTTATTTACCACATTTGCGGTATTTGAAATTTTTAAAAAAGAATATATATTTAGCACAAAATTTTATTTCACAAATGGCGATCTTATAGTAAAGGGGTGTGGAGATCCAACTATTGATTTAAAGACATTTGATATGATTTTAAACAAAATAAAAGAAAGATCAGGAAAGGTTTTTTTTGACACCTTAGTAATAGATGATTCACTATTTAATAACAATGAATTTTTTGGATATGGATGGATGTATAACGATGAAGAAAATCCTTATATAAAGCCATTTAATATAAAAGACTTTGTTCCGGAAAATAACTATTATGCAGAATTACTGGAATTATTAAAACCGTTGTTTATAAAACATAGATTTCCAATTGAGTGTATTAACAGTGGTAATGTAGAAGAAAAAGAAACTCCTTTTTATATTCATAAATCTGCTGAAATAGATAAAATCACAGAAATTATGATGAAAAACAGTGATAATTATATTGCAGAAATGTTCTTTAGAATGTTATCTGTAAAAAAATATGGCAAGGGCGAAATTGAAAAAAGTATAGAAGTTTTAAAAGAAGAATTATATAAGAATCTTGGTCTCGAATATGAAGAAGATTATGTAATTACAGATGGAGCAGGATTATCAAGATACAATCTGATTTCACCATTAACAGCAGTAAAAGTATTTGAATATATGCTGGAAAGATACGGGGATAGATTTTTAAACATTCTTGCATATACCAAAAGTTATGGAACACTGGAAAATAGATTTAATTTTGATGTATGGGGAAAAACCGGGACCTTAACAGGTGTTTCAGGATTAACTGGATTACTGATTACCAAAAAAGGGAGAAAATTTATTTTTTCATTATTTGAAAATAATTATGTTTATGAAAAAACTTATGGAAAAACTTTTGAGAATGACATAATTAACTATTTATATAATACTTTTTAAATTTCGGGAGGGCTAACATGGAAGAAATATTAAAAAAGATTGAAAGTGAATATGGAACGCCTGTTTATGTATATTTTGAAAAGGAAATAAAAAATCGCATTAAAAATGTTATGGAAGTCTTTGAAGGAATAAACCTTATACCAACATTTGCATTAAAAGCAAACAATAATCCTGCTTTAATTAAAATTATGTACGAATCTGGTTTTGGGGCAGATATAGTTACAGTTGGTGAATACAAAGGAGCAGAAATAGCAGGAGTTCCAAAAGAAAAAATAGTATGGAATGGAAATGGTAAAAGCAAAGAAGATATGAAATTTCTAAAAGATAAGATAAAGTATGTAAATATAGATTCCTTTGAAGAAATGGAATTATGGAAAAACATTAAAACAGAAAATATTGAATTCTTTTTAAGAGTTAATCCAGATGTTGACGCAAAAACACATCCGCATATTTCCACAGGTTTAAAGAAAAATAAATTTGGTATTCCAGCTGTTAAACTGGAAGAATTTATGAACAAATATAACGATAATAGAATAAAAGGAATACATTTTCATATAGGATCTCAAATTACTGAAATTTCACCATTTATAGATGCGTTTAAAATCGGATTGGAAATTTCAAAAAAATATAATTTCAAAAAAATAAACATAGGCGGAGGCTGGGGAATAAATTATGATGGAAAAGAAATTAATTTAAATGAATACAAAGAAAAAGTTATTCCGATCTTAAAATATTATGATGAAGTAATACTGGAATTGGGAAGATATATAATGGGACCATCAGGAATATTATTGCTCAACATTACACGTGTAAAACAGGGAATTGATAAGGTATTTGTTGTAACTAACGGAGGAATGAATCTATTAATAAGACCGGTGTTATACAATGCATATCATGAACCGGTATTCTTAAATCCAACAGGCAAAAAAGCTAAAATAGACATAGTTGGACCATTATGCGAAAGTGGAGATAAGTTATTATGGGATAAAGAGCTGCCAATACCAGAAGAAAATTCTCTTGTTTACTTTAAAAACGCAGGTGCATATGGCTTTTCAATGTCTAATAACTACAATTCAACCTTAAAACCTGCAGAAGTTCTTATTACCGAAAATGAAGAAATAAAATTAATAAGAAAAAGAGAAAGCTATGAAGATTTATACAAAAATATAATACTTTAAAAGAGGGGATTACAATGAATGAATATTTTTATGATAAAAAAGAAACATTTGGTTTTAAAAAGGAAATAGCGGGATTTAATATATATGAACCTTTCTATCGTGAGCTAAACTTAAAAGATAAAGGATCAGATGTATGGAGGTTAAAATATTTATATTCACGATATCTATTCTATAAAGGAAAAGGGACAGATTACATTATAAACAATGAGCTTGATGAAAATTTCTTTAGTAGTTTTAAAAATTTTATGAAAGAAAATAATATAAATTCAGAAATTATAAACAGAGAGGCAATAAAAAAACTCCTTGATAATGTTAACGAAGAATTTTATTTCTTCGTTGAAGTTGAACTTCCTGATAACAGAGAAAATCCAGGAATATTTAAATTATATGATAATACAGGCAATATGTTGTTTTCATGTAAGGTTAGGGGGCATGGACAACATAACGTTGAAACACAGAAAAGTCAGGCTATGGAAGATGGAGACACTCCAATAGGTATATATATCGCTTCATATGAATCAGGGATATTAAAAAATAATGTGAAAGATTATGGTCCAGGAGGGCTTTTTAGATTATGGTATCCATTATATGGATATGCATATGATATTTATAAGGTAAACAGAGATGGAATATTAATACATTCAGGAACTACAAATGAGGATTTAAGAAGATCTCATGGTTGCGTTGTAATGCATAACGATAATGTACTAAAAGTGCAAAAAATAATGATAGAAAAAATAAAACATCCATATATAATGCCAACAAAATATGTGGAGTTTTATACAGGTATTGTATTCATAAAAAGAAGGATACCTTGAGTGCCATATTAAAAAGGGAGGGGTAAAAGTGAGAAAGTTTTTATTGGTAGGGGTTTTGATTATTGCTATTTTGTCTTTTGCTGCAGTAAAGGATCCAGAAACATTAGTAAGCTTAGCTATTGGTGATCCAAGTACTTTGGATCCACATAGGGCATATGACCTTGCAAGTGGAGAGGTTATATACAATGTTTATGATATGCTTCTTGAATATGATGGATCCAGTTTAAGCAAATTTTTGCCAAGATTAGCAGAAGAAGTGCCAACAGTTGAAAATGGATTAATTTCACCAGATGGAAAAACATACAAATTCAAAATTAGAAAAGGTGTTAAATTCCACAGTGGAAACGAATTAACACCATATGATGTTGAATACACCTTTGAAAGAGCATTAATAGGTGATCCAGGGGGAGGACCTATCTGGATGTTCTATGAAGTATTCTTTGGTAAATACTTTGGATTAAAAGATGCTGTAAAGGGATTAACAGGTCATGCTTGGTCAGAATTAGTTAATATTGATACCGGAGAACCAACAAGTCCTGAAGCAAAAAAGATTCTTGAAGATTTCTACAAAAAATATATCGATCCTGTAGTAGAAGTTGATGGAGATTATGTAGTATTTCATTTAGCAGAACCAAAAGCATACTTTTTAAACATTATTACAGGTTCTTCCTGGGGTGCAATTTTAGATAGTAAAAAGGCTAAAGAAATTGGATTATGGGATGGAAAGGTAGACGGATGGTGGAAATATCATGACTGGAAAAAAGAAGATTCACCGTTACATTTAACAGAAATAGGTTCAGGACCATATATTCTTGACAGATGGGATAGAACAGAAGGTAAAGTTATATTAAAAGCATTTGAAGACTACTGGAGAGGACCAGCAAAATTAAAGAATATAGTAATATGGGTTGTATCTGAATGGTCAACAAGAAAAGCAATGCTTGAAAAAGGTGATGCAGATGTTGTTATAGCTCCAACCCAGTATTTGTCACAATTAAGGGATAATCCGGATATAGAAATAATAGATAACTTACCAAGAGCAACAGTGAATACAATAAGTTTTATCTGGCGGGTAAAAGCAGGTTCACCATATGCAGGAAGTGGAAAACTTGACGGTAAAGGTATACCACTTGATTTCTTCTCAGATAAAAATGTAAGATTGGCATTCTTAAGGTCAATAAATTATCAGAAGATAATAGATGATGTTATGGATGGATATGGTATGATTGTACCTGCAATATTGCCTAAAGGATTCTTGGGATATGATGATTCATTACCAAAACCAAGATTTAGCATTGAAGAAGCAACAAAATACTTCAAGAGAGCATTTAGAGGTCAGTTATGGAGAAAAGGATTTAAAATGATAGTATTGTATAACACAGGAAACGAAACAAGACAGAAAACAGCAGAATTATTAGCAGATACATTAAAACAGATAAATCCAAAATTCCAGATAGAGACAAGAGGAGTTCAATGGCCAACATATCTTGATGCAAGAAAGAACAGTAAAATACCTATTTATATAGGTGGTTGGGTTGCAGACTATCCAGATCCAAACAACTTTATTTACACATTCTATCACAGCAATGGAACATATGGAAGTTTCTTTGGAGAAAAATATAAGGTATTTGCAAATAAACCACAGGCATTCTTTGGTGGAAAATCATTGAATCAAATGATAGAAGATGCAGTTGCAGAAACAAATCCAGCTAAGAGACAGGAAATGTATGTAAAAATTCAGCAATTTGTTATAAGAGAAGGTATAGGAGCACCATTATTCCAGACAATAGGAGTAAGAGTTCAGAGATCTTGGGTTAAAGGTTGGGTGCCAAATCCTATAAGACCAGGTGACGATTATTACAAAATGTGGAAATCAGATAAATAATTTTTAACGCAAAAGAGGCGGGAAAATCCGCCTCTTTTTATAAAATAAGGAGAATATGAAAGAAATTTCATTATAATAAGTTTTTTTAATTTATTTAGATTTATTATAATGAAATACGAACGAAAATAATGTTGTCCCTTCTTAATCTATAAGAAACTTTGATAAAGTATTTGTAATTTTTGAATTTTTGTGGTAAAATATATCCGGAATAAATTTTATACAAGGAGGGGACTGTATGAAGAAACTTTTAGTGGCACTTTTAGTGGTAGTTTCAGTGTTTGCATTTGCTACAGTTATGAACCCCGATACAATCGTTGACTTAACAATCGGGGAACCAAGTACATTAGATCCACATCAGGCTTATGATACAGCTAGTGGAGAAGTTATTTTTAACGTTTATGACAACCTTATTGAATATGTTGGTTCAAGCTTGAGCGAATTTGCTCCAAGAATAGCTGAATCATGGGAAGTAAACGGAAACACAGTTAAATTTAAAATTAGAAAAGGTGTTAAATTCCACAGCGGAAACGAATTAACACCATACGATGTTGAATACACATTCGAAAGAGCATTAATAGGAAATCCTAACGGAGGACCTATCTGGATGTTCTACGAAGTATTCTTCGGAGATTACTTCAGTTTAAAATCAGCAGTTAGAGGATTAACAGGTCACTCATGGAATGAATTAGTAAATCCAGAAACAAAAGAACCTGTTAACGATGAAGCAAAACAGATCTTATTAGACTTCTACAAAAAATACATCGATTCAAAAGTTGAAGTTCAGGGAGATTATGTAATTTTCCATTTAGCATCACCAAAAGCTTATTTCTTAAACATTATTGCTCAGGGTTCATCATGGGGAGCAATTTTAGACAGCAAAGCTGCTAAGGACTTAGGATTATGGGACGGTAAAGCAGATGGATGGTGGAAATTCCACGACTGGAAAAAAGAATCTTCACCATTATACGCAAAAGAAATCGGTTCAGGTCCATATGAATTAGTAGAATGGAACAGAGCAGAACAGAAAGTTATCTTAAAAGCATTCGATGAATACTGGAGAGGTCCAGCTAAGATAAAGAATGTAGTTATCTGGGGTATTGACGAATGGTCAACAAGAAAAGCTATGTTAGAAAAAGGTGAAGCAGATATCGCAGCAGTTCCAACACAATACTTAGATCAGGTAAGAGGAAATCCTGATTTAGAAGTTATTGAAGGATTACCAAGCGTATCAGTTACAACACTTAACTTCAACTGGCAGGTAAAACCAGATTCACCATATATCGGAAGCGGAAAATTAGACGGACAGGGTATTCCTGTAGACTTCTTTGCAGACAAAAACGTAAGATTAGGTTTCATTGCTTCATTTGATTACCAGAAGATGATTGATGAAGTATTAAACGGATTTGGTGAATTAGTACCTACAGCATTACCAAAAGGATTCTTGGGTTACGACGATAACTTACCAAAACCAAAATATGACTTAACAGCAGCAACAAGATACTTCAAGAGAGCATTCAGAGGGCAACTCTGGAGAAAAGGATTCAAAATGACAGTTCTTTACAACACAGGTAACGAAACAAGACAGAAATCAGCAGAATTATTAGCAGACTCATTAAAGAAAATCAATCCTAAATTCCAGGTTGAAGCAAGAGGTGTTCAGTGGCCAACATTCTTAGATGCAAAAAAGAACGGTAAAATGCCACTGTATTTACTTGGATGGTTAGCTGACTATCCAGATCCAAACAACTTTATTTACCCATTCTACCACAGTGATGGTGACTTTGGTTACTACTTTGGAGACAAATATGCAGAATTTGCAAACAAACCACAGGCATTCTTTGGCGGTAAATCATTGAACCAGATGATTATCGATGCTGCATCTGCAACAAATCCAAAAGTTAGGGAAGAACTATACATTAAGATTCAGAAATTTGTAATTAGAGAAGGATTAGGCGTACCTCTTTTTCAGCCAATTGGTGTAAGGGTACACAGAAAATGGTTAAAAGGTTGGTATCCAAACGCAATTAGACCAGGTGACGATTATTACAGATATTACAAATCAGACGAATAATTGAAAAATATTTCATTATTTATAATTAAATTCGTATAAAGGGGAGGGGTTGAACCCTCTCCTTATTTTTTTGAATTTTTAATGTTATGTTTATATGATATAATAAAATGGTTTTTAATTTATTAAGATGGAGGTGTAGTTATGACGGCGTATATTATAAGGAGATTATTATTGTTGCCTCTTATAGTATTTGGGGTAACATTAATAGTTTTCGGAATGATGCAGCTTCTTGGTGAAGACCAATTACTTGCTGCATATGTTGATCCAAATACATTGGATAAAATGTCTGTTGAAGAAATGGAATTGATCAAACACAAATATGGGCTTGATCAGGATCCAGTAACAAGATATTTAAAATGGATGGAAAGTGTAGCAAAAGGTGATCTTGGCTGGTCAATAGTTGGTAAAGAACCAGTTAAAGACGCTATTTTACACAGATTACCATCTACAGTTGAATTAGCATTATACGCAATATTCCCAATAATTGGAGTTGGTATATGGCTTGGTGTTCAGGCGGCACTGCATCATAATAAATGGCAGGATCACGTTATAAGAATTTTTTCAATTGTAGGGTGGTCATTTCCAGACTTTGTATTTGGTTTGCTTATAATTCTCGTATTTTATAGTGTTCTTGGATGGTTCCCCCCTGGAAAAATTAGTCTGTGGGCAGAAAGAGTTATTAACTCCCCGGACTTTCATCAATATACAAAGCTTGTAACTATTGATGCATTATTAAATGGAAGATTTGATATATTCTGGGATGGCTTAAGACATTTAATAGGCCCAATCCTCACATTATCATATTTATGGTGGGCATATCTTATTAGAATCACTCGTTCATCAATGATGGAAGTATTAAGAAAAGATTATGTAAGAACTGCAAGGGCAAAAGGATTACCAGAAAAGGTTGTTATTCACAAACATGCTAAAAGAAATGCATTAATCCCTGTTGCAACCGTTGCAGGTTCAATGATTATCGGTCTTATAATGGGGGTTATTATCGTTGAAACAATTTTTGTAAGACCTGGTATAGGAAGTTTTGCTGCAAAAGCAGCAGGACAACTTGACTATGCATCTATAATGGGTATGTTGTTATTTTCATCATTGATTTTGATTCTTGGTAATTTGATAATCGACATATCATACGCATTAATCGATCCAAGAATTAGATACGAGTGAGGTGATTGAAGTGAATGAAGAAATCAAGAGATCGTTAAGAAAGTTCTATAGAAACCCTTCAGCGATGTTGGGATTAATATTATTAATATTCTTTATTCTTGTTGCAGCATTTGCACCATTATTGGCTCCACCACAAATACCAATAGATCCTGAAATAGAAAATATGGAAAGCATGATTTCTCAGCTTGAAGAGAAAAAGGATCCTGCAATTATAGATGATTTAATTGCATCATTTGATGATTATTATGAATTTACATATGGATTTTATAGAGATTATATAGATGATATTAAAAACTTAAAATCAACATTAAAAGCATATCAAAGTACAAAAAGCGAAAAGAATTATAATAAACTTATAGAACAACTCACACCTTTAACAGAAGATTATATTCTCGATACATCATATATTGAAAATATTGAAAAAAATGTTGATAAACCAAAAGAATTAAATGCAGCAATAAAGGATCTTGAAAAAGCTATAACTTCATTTGAGAAAAAATATGATATTGCAATAAAAATGAGTGAAGAATTAGATGAATTAAAAACAAAAAAATCATCAGTTGATAAATTCCTTCCAGCAGTTAAGTCATACTTTAAAAAACTCAAAAAGGACTATATAAAAAGTCTTAATTACGATCCATATATTATGCCTATTATTACATATGAAAGTGCTCCAGTGCCACCATCAAAAGAACATCCATTTGGTATAAGTAATGGAAGGGACATATATTATGGTGTTGTTTGGGGTACAAGAACAGGATTTAAAATTGGTTTGACAGTTGTTACCATTGCAACAATAATAGGTTTGTTTATAGGTTCAGTATCCGCATATTTCGGTGGATGGGTTGATGAAATATTAATGAGAATTACAGATATTTTTATGTCAGTTCCATTTATGCTATCAGCTATGGTTTTAACAACAATACTTGGAACAGGTCTTGATAAAGTTATGATTGCCATGATTGTATTTGGATGGATGGGTTCAGCAAGGCTTATAAGGGGTAATATCCTTCAGGCTAAAAATGATCAATATGTTTTAGCTGCAAAAGCACTTGGTGTACCTGACTGGAAAATAATCATAAAACACATTCTTCCAAATACAATATTCCCTGTTGTAATTCAGGCATCAATGAGAATTGGTTCTATGGTTATCACAGCTGCTGTATTGAGTTTCTTGGGTGTTGGTGCTCCACAGGGATATGCTGACTGGGGATCAATACTTAACTATGCAAGAAACTGGATATTAGGTGGTTCTGATAGTGCATTGCAGTACTGGTATACTGTTACATATCCAGGTACAGCAATGGTATTATTCGTTTTGGCATGGAACCTTGTTGGTGACGCATTAAGGGATATCTTTGATCCGAAATTACGCGGATAATTGAAAGGAGGCAAACAATGAAAGACCCAATTTTAAAGGTCGATAATTTACATACATATTTCGATACAGAAGACGGAGAAGTAAGAGCAGTAAGAGGCGTTTCTTTTGAAGTATATGAAGGAGAAACAATTTCTATAGTTGGTGAATCAGGTTCCGGTAAATCTGTAACTTCATTGAGTATAATGAGATTATTAGATGAAAATGGAAGAATTGCAGATGGTCAGATATTATATAAAGGTACAGATTTAACAAAGCTTTCAGACGAAGAAATGAGACATATTAGAGGTAAAGAAATTGCAATGATCTTCCAGGAACCAATGACAGCTTTAAACCCTGTATTTACAATTGGTGATCAGATAATAGAAATGGTTATGTTGCATTTAGGCCTTGACGAAAAGGCTGCAAGGGAAAGAGCAATTGACCTTTTAAGAAAGGTTGGTATTCCTGAACCAGAAAAACGTGTTGACCAATATCCACATGAACTTTCTGGTGGTATGAGACAAAGGGCAATGATTGCTATGGCTCTTTCATGTAATCCAAAGGTATTAATTGCCGATGAACCTACAACAGCGCTTGACGTTACAATTCAGGCTCAAATTCTTGAATTAATGAAGGAATTACAGAAAGAATATGGAATGGCTATTATCTTCATCACACACGACCTTGGTGTTGTTGCTGAAATGTCAGATAAAGCAGCAGTTATGTATGCAGGTAAAATAGTTGAATATGGTGATATTGTATCCATATTCAAAAAGCCAAGAAATCCATACACATGGGGATTAATGAGATCAATACCAAAAATCAATGAAGAAGTAGATAGATTGGTTTCAATTCCGGGAACAGTTCCAAATCCAAGAAGATTCCCTAAAGGATGTGGATTTTCAAACAGATGTTTCCTTGCTAAAGAAAGATGTAAGGATGAAATGCCTGAATTAGTAGAAGTAGAACCAGGCCATTATTCAAGATGTTTCTACATCGATGAATTGGTTAAAGAAGTGGAAAAAGCAAGGGCAGGTGAAAATTAATGTCTCAGGAAAATAAAAAAGTATTATTACAGGTTGATAATCTAAAAAAATACTTCCCTGTAAGAGCAGGTGTTTTTAAAAGAGTAGTTGCACATGTTCAAGCTGTTGATGATATTACATTTAAAGTATATGAAGGAGAAACAATAGGTCTCGTTGGTGAATCAGGTTGTGGTAAAAGTACAACTGGTATGACAATTTTAAGATTATTAAACCCAACAGCAGGTAGAATAATAGTTGATGGCCTTGATACCACACCATTATTCTTACCAAGATCAAGGGCAAACAAATACATCAAAGAATGGTATGTAGATAGATTCAATAAATTATTACACGAAAAGAAAACAGAAGATGAAGTAATTAAATCATTAGATGATGAACTTGATAGAAAATATGCAAAGATTTACTTTGATAAAGGAGCACATGGGTTAAGACATGAAATGCTCTCAGATTTAGGAGATAAAAGAAAATGGTTCAGAAGAAATATGCAAATCATCTTCCAGGATCCATATTCATCGTTAAACCCAAGAATGAGAATTAAAAATATAATTGCTGAAGGATTGCACACACACGGTCTTGTAAGCAGCAATGCAGAAGCAACAGAAATAGTAAAAGACCTTCTTGAAAAGGTTGGATTATCCTCAGAATACCTTTACAGATTCCCACACGAATTCTCAGGAGGTCAAAGACAGAGAATTGGTATTGCAAGGGCACTTGCATTAAATCCAAAACTTATTGTAGCTGACGAAGCTGTTTCAGCTCTTGACGTTTCAATTCAGTCACAGGTTATAAACCTATTAGAAGATTTACAAAAAGAATTTAAATTAACATATGTATTTATTGCTCACGACTTAGCAGTTGTTAAACACATCAGTGACAGAATTGCAGTTATGTATCTCGGTAAAATCGTTGAACTTGCTGATAAAAAGGAATTATTTGACAATCCAATGCATCCATATACAGTTTCACTTATGTCAGCAATTCCAATTCCAGATCCTGAATACAAGAAAAAGAGAATTATACTTAAAGGGGACGTTCCAAGTCCTATTAATCCACCAAGTGGTTGTAGATTCCATCCAAGATGTCCAATTGCAAAAGACATCTGTGCTAAAAAAGAACCACCACTTGTTACACTTGAAAATGGACATCAGGTTGCATGTCACTTCGCAGGACAATTTAAAGGATAATAATAGAAATAACTCCCGAAAAAATCGGGAGTTATTTTTTTAATTAAAATTTTCTATAATCTTCGCAGCAAATTTAACTGCAGACACAGGATTATCAGGCATAATATCCTTTGTTGCAATGCCTGATTTTATACATTTTTTCAACGAATTTTCAATTAAACTCGAAACTTCTTTCATTTCAAGATATTCAAACATCATAACCCCTGATAATATTAATGAAGTTGGATTAGCCATTTTTGGATCTTTAATTGCCGGTGCAGTGCCGTGGGTTGGTTCAAAAAGGGCAATTTCATCGCCA
This sequence comes from Marinitoga sp. 1135, assembly GCF_013363245.1. Classification (NCBI taxonomy): domain Bacteria; kingdom Thermotogati; phylum Thermotogota; class Thermotogae; order Petrotogales; family Petrotogaceae; genus Marinitoga; species Marinitoga sp. 1135. The sequence continues at coordinate 44,880 of NZ_LBEZ01000025.1, forward strand.
ATATTTCCTCCCGGAACAATACCAATTCCACCTACCTGAGCAGCCGCTGCATCAGAAAGATAATCACCATTTAAATTTGGAGTAACTAAAATATCGTATTTTTCGGGTTTTAACAATAATTGCTGGAACATATTATCGGCAATTACATCATTTATCTCAATTGAATTTTTATCTATTAAATCCTTATGTTCTTCAGCAACCTCATAACACCACTTTCTGAAATTACCTTCTGTATATTTCATTATATTTCCTTTATGAACAATAGTTATTTTTTTTCTATTATTTTTTATTGCATAATCAATCGCCATTTTCATAAGTCTTTTTGTTCTAAACTCACTTATTGGCTTTATTCCAATTGAGGCATTATGCAGATTAATCTTAAATTTTTCATTAAGAAATTCTATAACCTCAATTGCCTCCTTGCTGTTTTCTTCCCATTCTATTCCAGCATAAACGTCCTCTGTGTTCTCCCTGAAAATTACAATATCCACATTTTCTGGAGATTTAACAGGAGCTTTTATACCGGGAATATATTTCACAGGTCTAATACATGCATATAAATCGAGTTTTTGCCTTAAAGCCACATTTAAACTTCTATAACCGCTTCCAACAGGTGTTTCAAGCGGTCCTTTTATTCCAACCTTAACCTCTTTTAATTTTTTAAGCGTTTCATCTGGCAACAAAGAACCATTTTTTTCTAAAGACTTTTTCCCGGCATAAGCCTCTATCCAGTTAATCTTTTTAGAACCATTATAAACATACCCAACAGCAGCATTCCATACCTTCATAGCCGCTTCCATAACAAACGGCCCAATACCGTCTCCTTCTATATAAACAATATCAATTATCTCCATGCTTTCTCCCTCCCTAAAATTGGAAATTTTTTCCAAAAAAAGTTGTGATGCTCTTTGAAAGTAGAAAAATAAAAACTTATTGGCCGTTGCAGACTCACCTCCATGTTCGCCCTTTTGGTTGTAGATTGAAAAAATAAAAGTTCATTCATACGACTTGAGTGTTGATCTTTGAAAATATTTTTGAAAAAAGAAAAATAATGTTCATTCAAACGGCAAGAATTTCTGATCCTTGCTCCATTTGAAAATTCGGGCACGCTCAGACACTTCGTCCATGAAGTGCTTCGCTTTCCAAAACCTCCTGTTTTTCCAACCCGAATTTTCTGCATTCCGCTGCGGGAAATTCTTAGTTTTCATTCACATTATTTTTCTTTTTTCTTTATATATACAATCGGGCGCTCTGCGAGTATTCATTCACTTTTATTTTTTTCAACTTATTTGTATATTTCCACTGCGGAAAATTATATAATAAGAAAATAGAAATAATAATATGAGTGAAGGCTTGAAATTTCCTGAACGGAGATATTGCGTGAGCCGGAACAACAAAAATATTGGGAAAAATAAAAACGAATGAAGACTCGAAGAACGCCCGAAAAAACTGCGAATGAAGAGGGACAAAAAAACAGGATGTTTTTTTGAGCGAAGCTTCCCCAGGGATGGGGAATCTGAGCGCCCCAGCGTATATGAGCAGTTTTTGAGGATCAGCGTTCGAGCTGTCTGAAAGAGTTTTTATTTTTCACAATGATAAAAAATTTCACCTGTCTGAACGAATATTATTATTTCTTTTTGAAAATAAAAGAACGACCATTGACGATTTCAAAAAATCACCATATTATCAACATGAATAAACTCATCATAATCAAAATTTCCAATTTTAGCAATATCCCCGCTTTTTTTTCCACAAATCACAACAGCATCCTCAGCAGAATAATTAGGAATCCCTTTCCCAATAAGCTTATTATTAAAATAAATATTCACCGGCTCACCCTTTTCAAAATTTCCTTCTATCTTTTCAATTCCAACAGGCAACAAACTCTTCTTATTCATCAACGCATCCCTTGCGCCCTTATTGATAAACACCTTTCCTCTGCTTTTTGACAAAAAAGCAATCCATGCTTTTTTCCCTTTCAATTTTTTATCAGGCATAAAAACAGTACCAACATTTTTACCTGAAACAAACTCCTTTATATTCTCCAGCTTATTTCCATTGCAAATACATGTCTTTATTCCAGAAGCTGCTGCAGATAAACCTGCATCGATTTTTGTTGAAATTCCTCCTGTTCCCAAAGATGTCTTTTTAAACTCTTTTATCTGAATATTTTTATCATAAACCTTAATTACATCTCCATTTTCATCCAATACGCCATCAACAGAGGTTAAAAGCATTAATCCATCTGCACCCCAGCCAATTGCAAATTGTGAAGAAAGCCTGTCATTATCGCCAAATTTAATCTCATCAGTTGAAATAGTATCATTTTCATTTATTATAGGAATAATTCCAAATTGATTTAATCCAATGAGTGTATTTTTCAGGTTTATAAATCTTTTTCTATTATAAAAATCATCTGCAGTCAATAAAATTTGGGCGATTTTCTTATTATGAAAATCAAAAGCATTTTCATATATCTTCATTAATTGTACCTGGCCCACAGCACATAAAGCCTGTTTTTGCGCAAGGCTTTTTAAAGGATGCAACTTTAAATACTGCAATCCCGCCGCATTGGCTCCTGAAGAAACAAGCACAACCTTTTTGCCTTCTTCTATTAGTTCTGAGATTATATAACTGAGTTTTATTATATACTTTTTGTTTATATCATTATTCTTTATTAATAAATTACTTCCAACCTTTATCACAATCTTTTCCATATATTAACCCCTCACATCATAATTGCCCTGTATAACAAACTTATATGTTGTAAGTTCCTTTAATCCAACAGGACCTCTTGCATGCATTTTTTGAGTGCTAATTCCCATTTCTGCACCCATTCCGAACTCACCGCCATCTGTAAATCTCGTTGAAGCATTTATATAAACAGCTGCAGAATCTATTTCTTCCACAAATTTCATAGCATTTAAATAATCTTCTGTAAGAATTGACTCAGAATGTCCAGTTGAATAGGTTTTGATATGCGATATAGCTTCATCTAAATCATTTACAACCTTAATTGACAGAATCAAATCGAGATATTCCGTAGCCCAATCTTCTTCTGTTGCAGATTTTACATCAATATGTTTTAATACCTCTTCACATCCTCTTATTTCAACATTCTTCTCTTCAAGCCTTTTCTTCAAATCAGGCAATATCTTTGAAGCAATATCTTTATGAATTAGCACAGTTTCAACTGTATTGCATGTTCCAGGTCTTTGTGTCTTTGCATTGTCTATAATATCAATGGATTTCATAACATCAGCGCTTTCATCAACAAAAATGTGACATATTCCAACGCCGGTTTCCAGAACAGGAACTGTAGAATTTTTTACAACAAAGTCAATAAGCCCTTTTCCGCCTCTTGGAATAACAAGGTCAAGATACTCATTTAATTTAAGCATTTCATTTACCAATGCTCTGTCGGTATTTTCTATTAATTCAACAGAATTTTCAGGAATGCCGGAATTTTTCAACCCTTCTTTAATAACCTTAACAAGTGCCTTGTTTGAATTAATTGCATCGGAACCCCCACGCAACAAAACTGTATTTCCTGATTTTAAAGCAAGAATTGTGGCATCTACAGTAACATTAGGTCTTGACTCGTATATTATTCCAATTACTCCAAGTGGAACTCTCATTTTGCTTATTCTAATTCCATCTTCTCTTAAAAATGAATCAAATATTTCACCAACAGGATCCTTAAGATTAATAACCGTATTACATGAGTCAATCATGCCCTTTATCCTTTTTTCATTTAAGGCAAGCCTGTCAACCAATGCTTCTTTAACGCCATTTTTTCTTGCAATGTCAACATCTTTTTTATTTTCAGACAATATATAATCCATATTTTTTTCAAGAGCTATAGCAATTTGTTGAATAGCTTCATTTTTTTCTTTGGCCTTTGTTTTCTTTAAAAAATCAGAAGCAGATTTTAAATTCTTTGCTTTTTCTATTAATTCATTCATTATAATCACCTCGCTTACAATTTTTTGTTTTTTAAATATGCCTCTTCAATTGCCTTCATTATTGAACCTTTTACTGTCGCTTTATCCATTTCATATAATCCTTTTATGGTTACCCCACCTGGTGAAGAAACCATATATTTCAACTCCGAGAGTTTTAACTCTTCATTTTTTAAATATTCCAATGTTCCCATAAAAGTATTTGCTACAATCTTTAATGAATCATCGTGGGACAATCCAATATTTATACCGCTTTCAAGAAAACTTTCTATTATATATGCAACAAAAGCAGGACCGCTGCTATTTAAAACAGTAAATGCATCAAACTTCTTTTCCTCAATTTCAAGCACTTCTCCGAGGTTTGAAAGTATTGATTTTACATCGCTAACTATATTTTCCGGTATTGCAGGATTATATGCAATTGCAGTAGTGCCCAATCCTGAATTTGAAATAACAGTTGGCATTATTCTGAAAATATTCTTTTTGCCTGATAATTCATATAAATCATCCAGAGTCTTTCCAGCAGCGGTGCTGATAATATATCTGTTCTCTTCTGATAAATCCTTGATTTTATCAAACACATTTTTTAAATGAACAGGTTTTACAGAAACAAAAGTAAATATCGCCTTTTCGTATACCTTTGAAATTTCATCTTCTATATGTATATTTTCACCTTCATATTTTTTAATTCTTTCTTTGTTTACATCATAGATATACAATTCATATTCTTTATTAATTGAAAATCTTTTTACAAGCATACTTCCAATATTACCAATGCCTATAATTCCAATCTTCATATCATATCACACTCCATAATCTCCATATTTTTTTATATATTCATCAATTCCACCAATTTCGAGTATTTTATTAACAAATTCAGGAAAAGGAATAAAATGATACTTTTTATCCTGAGTAATATTTTCAATAACTCCAAGCTTTGTATCAACCTTGATAATATCCCCTTCGTTAAATTCATCGACTTCCTTTAATTCAATAACAGGCAGTCCAATATTAATTGAATTTCTGTAAAAAATCCTTGCAAATGATTTTGCAATAACGCATGAAACACCTGCAACCTTTATAATCCTTGGTGCATGTTCCCTTGAAGAACCAAGCCCGAAATTATTTCCACCAATAATAATGTCTCCTTTTTCAACACTTTTTGCAAAGTCTTCTCTTGCATCCTCTAAAACATGTTTTGCCAATTCCGGAAGATTTGATCTTAAATGGAAATATCTTCCCGGTGCTATATGATCAGTTGAAATATTATCGCCGAATTTCCATACTCTTCCTTTAAAAATCATTATATTACCTCCCTTGGATCTGTAATATACCCTGTTAATGCGCTGGCAGCAGCTGTTGCAGGAGAACAGAGATATATTTCAGAATCAGGATTTCCTGCTCTTCCGTGGAAATTTCTATTTTGTGTTGATAGTACTTTCTCACCGTCAGCCGGGACGCCAGCATGAACGCCAACACATGGGCCACAACCTGGAGGCAATATAGTAGCTCCTGCTTCAATAAATGTGGAAATTAAGCCTTCTTGTAATGCCTGTAAATAAATCTTTTTTGAGGCAGGGGCTATTATTAATCTAATATCCTTATCTTTTTTCTTTCCTTTTAATATTGAAGCAACAATTCTCAAATCCTCCATCCTTCCATTTGTACACGTTCCAATATATATTTGATCAATTTTAACACCTTTTGCGTCGTTTATATTTCTTGTATTATCTACAGTATGAGGGAATGAAACCTGAGGTTCTATTTCAGACAGATCAATTTCAATAACCTTTTCATAACTTGCATCTTCATCGGGGAATAATTCCTTGAATTCATCTTCCCTCCCCTGATTTTTCATATATTCCTTTGTAATTTCATCAGCAGGGAACAATCCAACCTTTGCACCTGCTTCAACTGCCATATTTGAAATGGTTAGTCTTGATTCCATTGATAATGTTTTTATACCATCGCCTGAGAACTCTAAAGCCTTATAAGTGGCGCCGTCAGCACCTATCATGCCTATAAGATAAAGAATTATATCCTTGGCATATACACCTTTGTTTAATTTATTCTTTAATACAATCTTATATGTTTCAGGAACCTTTAGCCATACCTTTCCAAGACCATATGCAAGAGAAATATCTGTTGAACCCATTCCTGTTGCAAAAGCAGCAAATGCCCCAGCGGTACATGAATGTGAATCGGCACCGACAATTAAATCTCCTGGTTTTGCATATTCCTCAGCTACAATTTGATGTGATATTCCTTCGCCAATATCATATATTTCCGCATCTGTTTTTTTACAAAAATTTCTTAATTTTTTCTGCGTATTTGAAAGTTCTTTTCTTGGACTTGGTGAAGCATGATCTATAAAAACGAGAGATTTAGTGCTTACATTTTTAAAATTCATATTTTCAAATTGATCAACGGTTAAAGGCCCGGTTCCATCCTGAACAAAAGCAAGATCAACATTGGCAATTATAATTTCGCCGGGTATTACATCTTTGCCTACATGCATGCTGAGTATTTTCTCTGCAAGTGTTTTACCCATTTATTTCAACTCCCTTCATATCCTTATATTTCAAATCTTTTGGTCCATTATAAATAGAGCGCGGTCTGAAAATTCTGTTATTCTTTCTGTATTCCATTGCATGTGCAGTCCAACCTACAATTCTTGCCATGGCAAAAATCGTTGTGAAAAATTCCTTTGGAATGCCAAAGTGGTTATAGAGAATACCAGAATAAAAATCCACATTTGGATAAATATTCTTATCCTTAAACCTTTTTACCACAACATCTTCAACCTTTACGGCAATATCAAAAAAATCAACCTTCTCATGAGCAGAAATTTCCTGAACCCATTTTTTTAGAATTCTTGCCCTTGGATCATATGTTTTATAAATTCTGTGTCCAAATCCCATTATCTTTTTCTTGTTTCTAATGAGATTATCAATATATTCAGGAACTTTTTCTATATCTCCTATTTCTTCCAGCATTTCAAGCACCTTTTCATTTGCTCCGCCGTGTAATGGTCCTTTTAATGTGCCTATTGCAGTTGTGATAACTGAATAAATATCAGACAATGTTGATGAGGTTACCGTTGAAGCAAAGGTTGATGCGTTCATTCCCTGTTCCATATGCAGTATCAAAGCCTTATCAAAACATTTTGAATATTCAGGTAATTCACCAAACATCATATACAGGAAATTCTCAGAATGATTGAGATGTTCCTCAGGATAAATAATAGGTAAATTATTTTTTATCCTATACCAATATGCAATAATTGTTGGAATCTTTGCCGTTAAATTAATAGCATTTTCAAGCGTTGAATTATCTTCTTTTGAATACATTCCAAGCATTGAAACAACACTTCGTAAAACAGCCATGGGATGAGCGTTTTCCGGGAATAACCTCATCATTTCCACAATGTTTTCTGGAAGATTTCTCTTTTTTGATAACATTGATTTTATAAAATCCTCTTCATTTTCATTTGGCAAAGAGCCAAACCAGATTAAATATGCTACCTCTTCAAAATATGAGTTTTCAACGAGATCTTCTATTTCAAATCCTCTATACACGAGCTTACCTTTTTCACCGTCTACATAAGATATGGAACTTATTGCAACAGCAACACCCTCAAGACCGTGCTTTAAATCTTCTTTTTTCATCAAATCACCTCCTGATATAGAAAAAAGGCCACACTTTTTATAGTGTGGCCTTTACATTAATCCCTTAAGTTATACAAATAGCATTATACACCGAACTTAAGGTGTTGTGTAAAGACCACACCTTTGGGTTCGGGCTGATTATTTAATGTTTTATTGTTATTTATTGTGTTTAATAGCGATCTCAAAAACATACTAAACTCCTCCATACTATTATTTGAATAAATTCTAACATATAAATTATGAATTGTCAAGTGATTTTTTACAATAATATTTCTGTATATAAAAATCAATAATGTTGTAAAGAAGTATTATAAAAACCTCCTCTTCCTGAGTTGTTTCTATTATCCAGGAAGAGGAGGATTTTATTTTTTAATGTTGATTTTTTAAGATATAATAACTACCTTTTGTTTTGCCGATTTTTTCTAAAATACCTTTTTTAGTTAAATTCTTAAGAATTTCCTTTGCTCTTGTTGATTTTATATTTAATATATTTTCAGCATTTTTTACATTAATTTTTTTGTTTTTAATTACAAAATCATAAATTATTTCTTCTTGAATTGTTAAATCCGTCGGTTTTCCGCCGGTTTTCCGTCGGTTTTCTGTCGGTTTTCCGTCGGTTTTTCGCTGGTTATTCGCTGGTTTTTCAACGGTATTTATTTTTGGTCTGTAAAAAACAATACTCACAAAATTCCCTGTTTCATTTATTTCAAATTTGATGTTTTTTCTTCGCAAATTTTTTTAACCTTTCCAATTCCACTTCCCCAGGTTTCTACATAATTTAATTCTCTAAAAAGATTAGCCAAAACTTTATTTCTTATTTCACTTCTTCCATTCATTACTTCTTCTAAAGTTAATCCATTTGGAAATCCTCCAGGTGAAACAATTTCCACAATATCATCATAAATAGCTACTTTAATATCACTGTTTCTTAAATAATCTCTATGAATTATTGCGTTTATTAGCACTTCTCTAAGAGTCAAAAGTGGAATTTCAAGCTCTTCCTTTAATTGTAATCCTTCAACTTCTGCATTTAAATTAAGATGGTTCTGTAAAAATTTAATGGTGTTTTCCAGATTATAAAATAAATTTCCATCGAATTCTTTTTTATCTATAAATATTTCTTTTGTGATCCCTTTAAATCTCGCACATTTTATCATTGTATTATCAAATTTTCCAAGAGTTATTAAAAGTGCATTTGTGGGCATATCTTTACCGTTTATATTTTTTATGAGTTTTAAATTTTTTAATTTGTCATAATCACATTTTTTATTTATTTTTTTGAATTCGTTATAAATGATATTTAAATCAATATCTTTGATTTCAAATTCAAAATTTATTTCTTCATCAAAACTTTTATTAAGTCTTTGTCTTTGGAGTTCTGCTATCATATTTTCATCTGCGATTCTGTTTGTTGAGCCAATTCTTATATATGTTCCTTTTAATTTTCCTTTATTTTTAAGATAATATGGCAATAATGAACCGCGAAAAACTTCTATAACCAGAACTACTTTGCCATTAATATTTTGAGCGTAAATTTCTGGTAAAATAGTCGGATAGCATAAATCATTAATGATAGATGAAATTTTTTCTTCATATTCAAAAATTTTGTCTTCTTCAATCCCTACTATTTCTCTGTTATCATTTACTCCAATAATTAATTTTCCGCCACTGGTATTGCTAAATGCAACAACAGTTTTGGCGATAGCTTCGTTTGAAGGAAGCTTTTCTTTCAGTTCAAGTCTCTTATTTTCACCTTTTTTTATTTCATCTAAAAGCATTTGACTCACCCACTGTAATTTTATTTCACTTCCTCAACAAATTTAGCCTCTTTTCCAACAAAGATTAAATTTTCAATAATATTTTTCACTAAATTTTAAAAATACATTTTTCATTGAATGATTTGGTATTTTTAAATACGTTTTTATTCCCTCTTTTTCAAGAGTCAGGAATCCTTCATAAAACAACAATGATTTTATTTCTTTTGCATTCGGCATATAATCAGAATAAATTTTTGTTGCAAGCTCGTTTATAAAAATTTCTTCTTTTTCACATATTTCCTTTAACTTATCTCCTATTATTCTTCTCAATCCATATTCTTTTAATGGAATATTAGATTTTTCTTCTTCATCATCTGAATATATTGCAAATTCAAAAAGATTTTTAATTCTTTCATAATATTTTTCTGTATCATCATCAATTATTTTTTCTGGTATTTTTCCTTTAGATAAATACTCCTTAATAGAATAAAATATCATGTTTGGATGATATACTGTTTCAGTTGCATCCCAGCTGAATTTATATCCACCATAATATTCTTTTATTATTTTAAAAAGTTTTTCTGAATATATCTCATAATATTCAAGTAATTGAATTACTTCTTCTTTTGTAAATCCCAACATTCTATTGAAATCTTTTTCTATTGTAATATTCATTGTTATATTAAACCCACTGGTTAATGAATCTAGCATTATTGGACTTACTCCTGTCATAAATATTCTTTCTATTATTGTTTGCGTTCCTTTTTTTATTTCTTCGTAGAACTTCCTTACAAATCCATGCTTTGTTACGCTATCTCTGAATAAATCGAGATTAAAACTCAATAACTCATTTGCAAAATGGTCGTATTCATCTATTAATAAGTATATTGGTTTGTTTATTTCTTCCTTTACATCATCTAAAAATGAACCTATTATATCTGCCGGTTCTGTTAACTCTTTTTCTATTTTTATTTTTAAATTATAATCATTTTTGAAATTTTTAAGCGCTCTTATAACTTTATTTTTAAAGCTTTCTACTAATATATCTTTATTTTCTGTCTGAACTCCAGAAAAGTTCATTTTTAAAATATAATATTCATTTTTTAATGGTGTTGGATTTTTGCCAATATATAAATCTCCAAATAATTCTTCAAATTTATTTTTATAATTGATATCATAATATTTTCCAAGTGTATCTAAAAATAATGTTTTTCCAAACTTTCTTGGTCTTAAAAATACTATATATTTTTCATCTAAGTTTTCTAATTTTTCTATATATTGTGTCCTGTCTATATAATAATAATTATCTTTTCTTAATCTTTCAAAATTCTGTTCTCCGTATGGTATTTTCTTCTTCATTTTAATCCCCTCCAAAAATAAGAACATTATAACTTATCTATATTATATCATAATTGCTTTATATAGGGGATATTGATTATGTATTATGCAATTTCATATTTCATTTCTGTTTTAAAAAAAGTTTCAGGATCCATATTTTCAAGGATTTTTCCGTCTTTCATAAATATAATTCTGTTTCCTGCTTTTTTTGCAAAATCTACTTCGTGGGTTACAACTATCATGGTTTTTCCCATTTTTGCCAATTCTACCATTGTTTCTTTTACTTCATATACCAGACTTGGGTCAAGTGCTGATGTGGGTTCATCAAATAATATAATTTCCGGATCCATTGCTAAAGCCCTTGCTATTCCTGCACGTTGTTGTTGTCCGCCAGATAATTGTGAAGGAAAATTATATGCTTTATCTTTTAAATGAACTTCTTCCAACACTTTCAAAGCTATATCATAAGCGTCTTTTTTTGTCATTTTTTTTGTTCTTATTAATCCCAATGAGATATTGTCTATAATTTTTAAATGAGGAAATAGGTTGTGTTGCTGAAATACAAAACCTATTTTTTGAACAAGTTTTTTTCTATCGTAATTTAATATATTTTTTTCCTCCAGGGTTATTATTCCATCTTGATATGGTTCAAGACCGGCAATACATCTTAATAATGTTGATTTTCCAGAGCCAGAAGGTCCCATAACTACAAGAACTTCACCTTTTAATACCGTTAAATCCACTCCTTTTAATACTTCTAAATCTCCAAAGCTTTTGACAAGTTTTTTAATTTTTATTATCATGGAATTGCGAACCTCCTTTCAAAATATTTTCCAAGTAGTTGTAATAAGGCTGTGACCGTGAAATAAAATGCGGCTATTGTGATATATGATTCAAAGGAAGCAAACGAGGAGGTGGCAATTTGCCTACCAACCATCGTTAATTCCTGTAAAGCAATTACAGATGCTAAAGAACTGTCTTTTACAAGACTGATAAATTGTCCTGTTAATGCAGGTAATGTTGTTCGAAATGCCTGAGGCAATAATACGTCAATGTATAAGAAGAATGTGTTTAGTCCTATACTTTTTGCTGCTTCTATCTGTCCTTTTGGAACGGCTTCTATACCTCCACGGATTATTTCGGAAATATAGGCACCTTCAAATAATGCGAGAGATACTATTGCTCCAACGTATGCACTTATATCAATTATTGAACCAACGCCATAATAGGTTATTAAGATTATTACAAGTAATGGAATATTTCTAAATATGGTTGTATATGTATTCGCAAAATCTTCTAAGAGTTCAAATTTTGATGTTTTCATTATTCCCACTACTACACCTATTATCAATGCAAAAAAGATTGAGAAAACTGAAATTTTTAAAGTCATATAGAATCCGTCAAGATAAAGACTCATATATTTAAAAGGCACCTTGCTCCAATTAAAAGGATAGGTTTTTGACATCTGAAAATAGAAAAGTGCGAAAATCATTATTATAACAAAATATGTGAATATTTTTTTCATATATCTTCTGTCCAAAGTTTATTCACCCCAATCGTATTCAATCATCCATTTTTGTTTTAATTGATCTAATGTTCCGTCTGTTTTTACGCATTCTATAAATGTGTTTAACCATAATAATAGATCAATATTTTCCTTTTTTACAGCAATTCCTAATTTTTCTTTGTTTAAAAGATTTTCTGTTGTTTTTATAGCAGGATATTTTTTTGATATAGAGCCGTAGTATAATTCATCAAAGACCATAGCATCAGCTTTTTTGGTGATTATTTGATATGCTGCAGCATCAACAGTTTCAAATGTAAGAATTTTAGCTTCCGGGAAAAACTTTCTTGCTGCAAATTCCCCTGTTGTACCGAGCTGGACAGCTATTTTTGCTTTGTTTCCCATTTTCTTAAGATCGTTTTCAGTTAAACCATCGGGATATTTATCGCTATTGTAGAATATAATCTGACCTGTTTCATAATAAGAAGTTGTGAAATTAACCTTTAAAGCCCTTTCAGGTGTTATTGTCATTCCAGCTAAAATGAAATCAAATTTATCTGCTAACAATGCAGGAATAATACCGTCCCAATTAGTAATTACAAATTTTACTTTTACACCTAAAACATCAGCCATCATTTTTGCCAGTTCAACTTCATAACCAATTCTTTCGCCTTTTGTGTTTACACCGTAAAATGGAGCATAAGCAGGATCCTGACCAATTAGTAACACACCGCGTTTTTGAATTTCCTCAATTTTTCCTCCAAATATCACCATACTTAAAATTACAACAACCATCATAACAAATACCTTTTTCATAATCTCTCCCTCCCATATATAAAAATTTAGAATTTTTGATAATAAAAAAGGGCCACACTTTTTAAAGTGTGGCCCTCTGGATTCCTTGAGTTAATACGACAACTCAAGGTGTTAGCCTCAGGCCACACCTTGAGTGATGTCTTAATATTATTGAATTTATATTTAATGTATTTATTAAATTCATCATGTTAATATCCTCCTTCAGAATTTTTTTTGTAAGTATAACATAATTTTTCCTGTTTGTCAACACTAAGATAATAGTAATTAAAATGAAATATAAATTTCTTAAATAAAATAAGGCTCCAATGGGAGCCTTAATAATATTATTCATCTGTATTTTCTTCTTTTGCAAGACATTCTTTACAAATGCCTTTAATGTACAATTGTTGATCAAGGATTTTGTTTTCTTTTTCCAAATTGGAGTCAATTTTAATTTCGTGGATATCAAAATCAAAAATTTTACCACATTTAATACATTTAAAATGACCATGAAGATGTGTGTTAATATCATATCTAACTTCATTTTCATCAATTGTGATAGCAGAGACAATCCCTTTGCTCTGGAAAAGTTTTAATGTGTTATAAACGGTTGTTTTTGATAATGTTGGGATTTTCACAACAAGTTCTTTGTAAATAGTGTCAACATTGGGGTGTATATGATTTTCCATTAAGAATTTATAAACCTGAATTCTCTGTAATGAAGGGGATATTTTGTGGCTTCTTAACACTTCACTGATATATTCAATTTTTTCCTGTTCACTCATAAAACCACTTCCTTTTTTGATTTTTATTTTGTTTTTATTTCAATATTAATTTTATACCATTTTCGTTAAAAAATCAAGTCCTGTCATCAAAACTTAAAATTTATGATATAATTGTATTAATAAAATATTTTGAAAAGGAGGGGGACTATGAAGAGAGCTACTTTTATTTTACTACTACTTTTTCTTTTTTCAAGCCTTTTTGGTAAAAGTTTTACAGAATATTATACTGATTTTAAAAATGCAAATAGTTTGCATGATGTAGAGAAGATAAAAATATTAATTGATGAATTAAGCAAAGAAACATCTGATGCATCTGTTTTAGCAGTTTACTGTAATGCTTTAACAGAATATGCCAATTGGGGTGTGAAAGAGGAAGAAAAGGAAAAAATTTATTCTCAGGCTGTTGAAGTTGGTAAAAAGGCAGTAGAAATTGATCCTGATAATGGTTATGCGCATTATGTTTTAGGAGCAGCTATTGGAAGGTTGGCACAGTTTAAAGGAATAGTTCAAAGTTTATTTATGCTTGGGGATTTTGATAAACATATTTCAAAAGCTATTGAACTTGATCCATCTCTATATACAGCATATATTGCAATGGGAATGAGATATAGAGATGTTCCATGGCCAATGAATAATTATAAAAAGTCGGAATATTATTTGAAGAAGGCTGCTGAAATAGAACCAGGATATGTAAATGCCTATTATGAATTAGGTGTATTGTATAAGGTATGGAAGAAATATGACAGGGCAAGAGAAATGTTTGAAAAGGTTATTGAAATGCCATTACATCCTGATTGGATTGAACAGGGAAAACAGGCAAAAATAGATGCTAAAAAAGAATTGGATTCTTTAAAATAAGAAGGGGCAGAACGCCCCTTTTATTATTTGCCCATATATTTGAAGTATATTGATCTTCTATATCCATCTCTATATAAGATGAACCCAATATAATCGCCTTTTTTGATTTTTGCTGCATATTTCTGGAAGTCTTTTACTGATTTTAATTTTATACCTTTTCCGTTTATATAAAGTTCCATGATAATATCGCCTTTTTTGATATTGATATATTGAGCTTCTGAGTTGTCTGCTACATCTTCAACCATTACACCGTACATTTCTTTTGGAAGGTTTAATTCATTTATATCTTCTGGTGTTAAGTCTCTTACTTTTATACCGAGATAGTATTTATCTGTTGTCTTTGCAAATTCTTCTCTTTCAGCAAGTATTACCTCATATTCAATTTCTCTACCTTTTCTGTTTACAACAACTTTGATATGTTCTCCAGCTGGATATGTTTTTACAATATATACCAATTCATCAGCACTGTCAATTTCTTTGTTGTCGATTTTTAAGATAACATCTCCTGGTTTTATACCAGCCTTTTCAGCAGGTGAGTCCTTTACAACATCGCTAACAAAAGCACCTTTTGTTGTATTTAATCCAAATGTTTTGGCAAGTGATTCTGTTACGTCCTGAACATATACGCCTAAATATGCTTTTGAAACTTTACCATTGTTAATTAAAGCTTCAGCGAATCTTTTTGCAAAATTAATTGGGATTGCAAAACCAAGGTTTTGTCCTTCCTGTGGATTAACTATAGCTGTATTAATACCAATTACCTGTGCGTGAATATTTAATAATGGTCCGCCACTATTTCCAGGATTTATTGCTGCGTCTGTCTGGATTAAATCAGCATATGCGCCCTGTCCATCTGGTTTAGGCAATTTTCTATGAACAGCACTTACAACGCCTAAGGTTACTGTATGTTTAAATCCTAAAGGATTACCAATTGCTATTGCCCATTCGCCAATTTGAATATTATCTGAATCACCTAATTCAATTACAGGAAGCTTATCATTTGTTTTTACCTGTAATACTGCGATATCAAGGTCTTTGTCTCCACCAACATATTTTGCTTTGTATTTTTTCCCTTCAAGTGTTGTAATTGTGATTTCGTCAGCATCTTCTACAACATGAAAATTTGTTAATATATATCCTCTTTTGTCAAAGATAAAACCTGTTCCCAAAGCTTTAAATTCTCTATCCTGTGTCCATGGTGTTTCTCCAAAGAATCTTTTATAAAAATCTTCAAAGAAAGGGTCTATTGAAGCCTTTTTATGCCCAACTGCCTCAATATTAACCACTGCAGGTGCAGCTTCATTAACAACTTTTACTACTGGTGAAACATAATCTGGATTAACAAAAGCAAAAGTTGATACTGTTAGAACTACCATCATCAATGCCATTACTAATTTCTTCATCACTACCACCTCCTGTTGCAATCATTACCATAATTATTTTTGCGCAGTTTCCTTAAAAAAAACTTAGAATCAGATTAAGTTACGCTAACAAAATTTTGTTGATTTCATAAAGAATGTGATGATTTTCTTCGGAATTTCTTTTATAACTTTCTCTGAATTCGAATTTTTTGTGTATTTTTATGGGTTTTTCTTTTAAGATATATACAATTTCACCTAAAACAGAAACCTCAAATGGATCATGGGTAACCATTACTATGGTATATAATCTTTCTTTTTGTATATTTAATAATTCATTCATTACTTTGTATTTTGTTGAAATATCAAGTGAAGAAAATGCCTCGTCCATTAATATAATATCCGGTTCATATACTATAGCGCGTAATATGTTTATTCGTTTTTTCATCCCTCCAGATAATTCATCGGGATACATTAACAATACATCTTTTGATAGATTTAGAAATTCCAGCAGTTTTTCCAGCTCTTCTGTGTCGATTTTTTCATTTACCAACTCAAGGTTTTCATATACTGTAAGCCATGGAATTAGACGATCGTCCTGAAATATATATCCAATTTTTCCTTTTTTTATAATAACTCCTTTATCGGGTTTTAAAAGTTCCGCTATGAGATTCAAAATAGTTGTTTTTCCAATTCCTGATTCACCAAGCATTATGTTTATTTTGTTATGATAGAAAGTAATGTTGAATCCTTGCAATATGACGTTGCCATCAAACTGTTTGTTCAAATCTTCTATGATAATATTTTGTAAATTTCTTTCTTTTTTTATGTTAATAGAATTCTTAATATGAGGTATTTTCCCTCTATCTTTACGTTTAAGATGAGAGAGATTTTTAAGTAGTTTTTCTGAAGATAATCCTAAAATAGCGAGTAATACAGAATAGGCAAAGACACCTTCTGTATCGAGGGCTATTTTACTGAAAGAAAGACCAACACCTATGCCTCTTTCACCAGCTAAAAATTCACCAATAACAACAGCTTTCCAGAGGTTTCCCGAAATAAGGTTTAACGTGGATTTTAGAAAAGGAACGAGAGATGGAATGTAGATTTTTGTAAGTATTTTTTTGTCTGGAATTTCAAAAACTTTTGCCATTTCGAGCAATTTTTTGTCTGTAGATTTTATGCCTTCTGATATGTTTAAAACTACAATAGGGAAGACTACCATAAATGAAACGAAAACAGGTGTGTAAAATCCTATTCCAAACCATAACATGGCTATGGCAATATATGAAACAACAGGAGAGCTTTGGATAATCATTAACGTTGGTCGAAAGATTTTAAAGAATTTTTCACTTAAACCAGATAATATTCCAAATGGAATGCCTATTATTGTTGAGATTATAAATCCAAGGATAATTTTTGAAATTGTACTGAATAAGTCAATATAAAAATCTTTTGTTTTGAAAAAAGATAATAATCTTAAAAAGACATTATGAGGATATGGAACGAGTAATTCATTATGCAAATAATATGCAGCCATGTGCCAGACAAGATAAATAATTAAGAATCCTAAAATAGAATATTTTTTCATTATATCCCCCCAACCTCAATCGAAGAATTCCTTTATTTTTTTTGCGACCTTTTCATTGTTTATAACCTTGTTTATTTCCTGCCAGGAAGCTTTGGAAATATTTTCAATACTTCCAAAGTGGTTTATTAAAGCCTTCTTTCTTTTTGGACCAATACCTGGAATATCGTCTAATTTTGAACGTTCAAATCTTTTTGCCCTGAGTTTTCTATTAAAGGTTATGGCAAATCTATGTGTTTCATCTCTCATGAATATAAGCATTCTTAGTACAGGATGGTCTAAGGGCAAATGTAAATCTTCAATGTCTCCTGGAAAGACTATTCTTTCATCTTCTTTTGCAATACCAACGACATCAACGTCATCAAGTGTATAACCAATTTCTTTTAAAGCTTCAACTGCGGAATTTACCTGGCCTTTTCCGCCGTCTATAAATAATAAGTCAGGTAAAGGATGTTTTGTGTATCTTCTTTTAATTACTGTTCTTATTGATTCAAAATCGTTTGGTTCTTTGAATTCGTCTAATCTGTATCTTCTATAATCATCTTTTTTAGGCTTTCCGTTTTCAAATGTAATTAATGACGCAACGGTATATAATCCCTGTAAATGTGAAATATCAATGCCTTCCATTCTATATGGGATTTTTTTAAGGGATAAAATTTCCTTTGCCTGTTTTAACGTATTGCCTAAATCCGTTTGTTTTTTTACTTCTTCTTCGAGATTTCTATTTATTATTTCAAGTAATTCGGAGCTTTTTTCAGAAAGATTGGAAAGTTCTTTAATTCCGTTGGAAATAAAGAAATGTTTTATGTCCTTATCTATTTTTTCTATGTTGAGGTCTTTAATCCATATTTCTTCTGGTAATATATTTTTTCTTACGATATAGTACTGATGAAGAAAATCGTTAATGTTTCCTTCTATTGTAAAGGTCAGTTTTGATATCACATATCCATGCCTTATTATTATTAAAACGGCAATAGGGTATTCATTATCAATGGCTATTATATCAACATCTTTGTTATGGGCTATTTCAACGCCTATAGGCATGAAAAGCTTATCGAGTTTAAATAATAAATCTCGCAATTGGGCAGCTCTTTCAAAATTGAGTATTTTGGCATATTGTTTCATTGAATCTTCAATATATTTTCTTATTGATTTTACGTCTCCGTTTAAGAATTTCTTAACTTTCCTAACGGCTTTATTATACTCTTTTTTATCTACGTCAACATAACATGGTGCAAAACATTTTCCAAGATGATATAAAAAGCATGGTTTGGACTTTTTGTTTAAATTTCTTTCGCAGGTTCTTACCTTATATACCCATTGAATTATTTCAATTATCCCCCTGACCATTGATACATTTGAATATGGTCCATAAAAAAAAGCATTTTCCCCTTTTTTGGTACGAACCAGTTTTATAAGGGGAAAATCCTCTTTTGTAATAGCAATATAAGGATAAACACGTGTATCCTTTAATAAGATATTATATTTAGGTTTATGGTTGAATATTAAATTTGATTCTAAAATCAAGGCTTCATCTTCATTTCTAACTACAATATAATCAAGAAATTCGGCTTCTTCAACAATTAATTTTATCTTTTCATTTTTTTCCTGATTTGAAGGATTGAAATATGATGAAACCCTGTTTTTTAATTTTTTTGCTTTTCCGATATAAATAGGTTTTGAATCCTTGTTTTTGAATATGTATACTCCAGGTTCATTTGGTATATCTTTCAAAACCTTTCTATCGAGCATCTTCTCTTTTGCTCCTTCTTTTGTCTATATACATATTTTTATCAGCAGTTTCAAACATCTCTTCTAAAGTAATATTATCGTCTTTGGTTTTTATGTATTTTCCAGCGGCAACTGATACATTAAAGGAAGCTTTTAAAGTATCTTTTATTTTTTTGTTGATTCTTTCAATAATTTCATCAAGAACTTCTTCTTTATCTGAAGATACTATTATTAAAAATTCATCACCGCCGTATCTAATTGGTAAATCGCTTTTTCTCACAGAAGAAGCGATTATTTCACCAATTTTTTTCAGGACATAATCTCCTGTTTTATGGCCAAACTTATCGTTTACAGGTTTAAAGTTATTGACGTCAATAACAATAATTCCAAAGTCTTTTCCAATATATTCCTTTAATTTAACAACCTTTGGAACAATTTCAACAAAATAACGCCTATTAAGAAGTCCAGTCAATGAATCTGTGAATATATATCTTCTTGCCCTTAGCATGTCATGAAGTGTAAATGCAAAAGCCATAAAAAAGGATATATCTCCAAGATATAATGTGTTGATATTAAATAGATTTAATATACTAAAGGTATAAATGGAAAAATCTGTCATAGGTGAAGTTATATACAAACCAAATCTTGCTACTAATAAGGCAAAGAATTTCATGCCAATATTCATAGCAGCTGTATAGTCATTTAATAGAATATTTCTAACTATAGATAATATTCCAAATAAAATCAATATGAAGATTACAAAATGTGTTCTAAAATCCCTATAATAAACAACAGATGCAGTTCGGACATTCCGCCTCTTTTTCAATTTCACGCCACACCCTTTCGCCAATTGGATTTGGTGTTCCTCCTAAATACGATGCAAGATGCAGATGTAAACATTTTATCGTTTCAAAATTTCTAATGCCACCTATTCCTACCTTTTTTAAAGCATTTTTAATCCATTCTTCTGTGTTATTATCCAGGATTTTGAGTCTTTCTTCCTGTTCTTCTTTATGGGCATTAAGATAAGAATTTAATAATTCTTCGTTATTTTTTAATTCTTCTTCCCATTTTTTGATTTTACCAAGCGATTCAAGTTTTCCTACAGCTTTAATTAAATGAGGACATGTAAGCCAGTATAATGTTGGAAATGGTTCATTATCCTTAACAGGATAACTTTTTATAACTATAGGATAACCATAAGAACAGCGTTTAGGTATGTCAATAACCTTATGAGGTTTCCTGTTTATCTGTTTTTCTATTATATTTAAATCCTTTTCTGTAGGAGAATTGATATCCATCCAGCATCTTCCTCTCTTGAAATTATATTATATTCGTGTTCTGTTATTTTTGAAAGAATTTCATTCTCGCGTTCTGCATTAATTCCAGAAAGAATTAAATAACCATTGTCATTTAAAATATTGTCGAGCTTTTCGTCATCTAATAATCTCAATAAAATTGGAACAACTATATTGGCAATTATAATATCGAATTTTTCGGAATTGTCTATATTTGAAAGTAAATCAGATTGCTTAACTGTTATATTTTCTATTCCGTTTAAATTAAATGTTTCTATAGCCTTTTCTACAGCAAGAATATCGTAATCAAGTGCTACAATGTTTTTTGCGTTAAATAAATATGCGATGATAGACAATATTCCAGTTCCTGTGCCAACATCCAATACTTCTGCACCTTCACCTATAACCTTTAGTAAATTTTTTGCAGCTAACTTTGTTGTAGGATGCAATCCGGTTCCAAAAGCTGTTCCGGGAATAATTTTTATTATTTTTGCATTTTTGGGAACACCTTCAGATTTTTCCGGATCAGGTAAAATCCAGATATTTTCCAAAAATTCAAATGGTTTTAAGGATTCAACCCAGGGTTTAAGCCATTCCTGCTCTGAAATTTCTTTTTTGGAAATGAGCTCAAATCTATCTTCAAAAAAGTTTAAAACTTCTTGTTCTGGATAATTGGGATTTATATATAGTTTTATAGCTTCCTGACCTTTTGTTGGTTTGTCTATATAGTAATTTTGAAATTCATTAATTGCAAGGAAAGTTTCTACATCTTCCTCCTGATTTTCTGGTAAAATGAAAATATATTCTATAAAATTCATATTATCAACTCCCTATTTTTAAAATCTCTTCAATTATAGTATATCATTATCTTTTAAAATTTTTCAGAAGATAAGATGAAATTTGTTGTTATTAATGGAATTTCTATTGAGAAGCTTGTTTAAATATATGTGAAAAATAAATTTTCACAAACATTATTACGAAATGAAAAGAAAATGTTGTATAATAAAAATTGCAGTTTTTTTATATATGAATAAATTTTTATAATTTCTGTTATGGGAGGGATTACCACATTGCTAGATAAACTAAGAAAATATGGTCATTTCTTATTTTTATTATATTATATAGTTATTTATCATTTGTATAAATATACAGAAACAATAAATGCTGTTCCAAAGTATGTAATATCCTCTAAAATAGATTATTATATTCCTTTTGTTAAAGAAATGGTAGTTCCTTATTTATTCTGGTATATCTATATACTTATGGCAATAATTTATTTTGGTTTTAAATCAAAAGAAGATTATTATAGATTGATTTCTTTTATGTTTGTGGGAATGACAGCATGTTATTTTATCTATATGATATATCCCAATGGTCAAAATTTAAGACCTGTAATTCAATCAAATGATTTTTTTTCAAATTTAATAAAGAATATTTATCTAAATGATACACCAACTAATACAGCTCCAAGCATCCATGTTCTGGATTCATTGGCAGTGCATTTTAGTATAATAAAAAGCAATGAATTTAAAGATAATAAGATAATGAGAAGCGTTTCTTTTGTAATAATGTCTTTAATAATTGCTTCAACGGTTATGATTAAACAGCATTCAATTATAGATATAATTTATGGAATAGCGTTGAGTTTTATATTATATTTTGTAATCTACGAGATTGATATTATTGGCATTATTAAAAGTAAAAAATACGCTTCAGAATATATAGACTAATGCTTTTTGCATTAGTCTTTTTCCTATAATAAACATCATTAAGTAAATGAAATAAAATAAATTAATCTGATATGACGAAAGGAGAATAAAATGTTTCCACTAAGAGATATAAATCCCAGTAAAAGAATCCCGGTAGTTACTATAACTTTGATTATCATAAATACCATAGTGTTTTTTGTAGAGTTATCATTACCTTCTGGAATAAGAGAGCATTTCATAAACTATTATGGTTTTATTCCTGGGGAATTAACAAAAGGAATAGTAACAGGAAATATTCAATATATAATATTAAACCTATTTTCGATTTTCACAAGTATGTTTTTGCATGGAAGTTTTTTGCATATTTTGGGAAATATGTGGTCGTTGTGGTTATTTGGGGATAATGTGGAAGATACATTGGGACATTTTAAATTTCTAATGGTATATATTATAAGTGGTTATATAGCAGCATTTACACATTATATTTTTAATATAACTTCTCCTGTGGTTACCATAGGTGCATCAGGTGCAATTGCAGGAATAATAGGATTGTATTTTGTATTATTCCCATTTGCAAAAATACAGACGTTATTCATAATAATTGTATTTCCGTTTTTTATAGATATTCCTGCATTTATATTTATTGGAATTTGGTTTATGTCCCAGATATTTAATGGTGTATTATCGCTAATAGGGCCTTATTATGGTTCGGGAGTAGTATGGTGGGCTCATATAGGTGGATTTGTATATGGAGCACATCTGGCTAAAAAATATAAATGGAAGATTTATTTTGACGATAATTTATAGGTATTGATTAAAAATAAAATTATAGAGTGGAGGGACCTTTTGTGAGAAAGTTTGAAGATGACCTGATTTATGATGTTATTGTTGTTGGTGGCGGACATGCTGGAATAGAGGCTGCATATATTTCCGCTAAAATGGGAATGAAAACGTTATTGCTAACAATAAATCTTGATAATGTTGGTTGGGCACCATGTAATCCAGCAATTGGTGGTCCAGCTAAAGGTATAGTTACAAGAGAAATAGATGTGCTTGGTGGATTACAGGCGCAGGTAACTGACCAGAGTATGATTAATATCAGAATGTTAAATACCAAAAAAGGACCTGCTGTAAGAGCATTAAGAGCGCAGATAGATAAATATGACTATTCACAGAGAATGAAAAATATACTTCACACAACACCTAATCTATTATTAAGATATGGTCTTGTAAAAGAATTGGTTGTGGAAAATGGAAAGATAAAAGGTGTTGTAACTGAACTCGGCGCAAAGTACGAAGCAAAAGCTGTAATTTTAACAACAGGGACATTTTTAAGAGGGAAAATCTTTGTTGGAAGAAGTGTTTTTGAATCAGGAAGAATGGGAGATTTTCCTGCTAATGGATTAAGCGAATCATTGAAAAAGCATGGCATAAAACTCGGTAGGTTTAAAACAG
This sequence comes from Marinitoga sp. 1135, assembly GCF_013363245.1. Classification (NCBI taxonomy): domain Bacteria; kingdom Thermotogati; phylum Thermotogota; class Thermotogae; order Petrotogales; family Petrotogaceae; genus Marinitoga; species Marinitoga sp. 1135. Next base: position 68,686 of record NZ_LBEZ01000025.1, read on the forward strand.
GAACTCCAGCAAGAGTTTTAAAAGAAAGTATTAATTTTGAAAAAATGGAAAGACAGGATACTGCTGACGAACCATTGGCATTTTCATATTTCAGTGAACCGAAGGTTCTTGAAAAAGATTTTCCATGCTGGCTTACAAGAACTACAAAAGAAACACATGATATCATAAAAAAATATCTGATGTTCTCTCCATTATATGGTGAAGTAAAATTAATTGAAAGTATAGGGCCACGTTATTGTCCATCAATTGAAGATAAGGTTGTAAAATTTAATAAGGATTCACATCAATTATTTGTAGAACCGGAAGGAAGAAATACACAGGAATATTATATAAATGGTTTAAGTACCTCTTTACCTTATGAAGCTCAGATACAAATGGTGAGAAGTGTACCTGGTTTGGAAAATGCAATAATTGTAAGACCTGCATATGCTGTTGAATATGATTTTGCATATCCAGATCAACTTCAACATACGCTTGAATCAAAGATTATTGAAGGGTTATATTTTGCCGGGCAGATTAACGGAACCAGTGGATATGAAGAAGCTGCAGGGCAGGGCTTAATTGCAGGTATAAATGCTGCGCTTAAATTAAGAGGTGAAGAACCGTTTATTATTTCACGTGCCGAATCCTATATAGGAGTTTTAATTGATGATTTGATAATCAAAGGAACAAATGAGCCATATAGATTACTTACTTCACGTGCTGAATACAGGCTTTTATTAAGACATGACAATGCACATTTGAGATTGGCGAAGTATGGATATAAGTACGGTCTTATTCCAAAGGAATTCTATGAAAAGGTATTGAAATTAGAAAGGAATATTGATGAAGAAATTGAAAGATTGAAAAATATAAAAGTAAAACCAAATAATACAATAAACGATATTCTTGTTTCAAAAGGAACATCGGCTATAAAAATGGGAATGAGTTTATACGATATTCTCAAAAGACCGCAGGTATTATATACAGATATTATGGAATTTGATCCACAGCCAATAAAAGACAAAGAATTACTTGAACAGGTTGAGATTGCAATAAAATATGGTGGATATATAAAGAGAATGATGGAAGATGTGGAAAAAATGAAGAGGTTGGAAAAGGAAAAAATACCTGAGAATATAGACTTTTCAAAGGTGCCAAACCTTGCATATGAAGCTGTTGAGAAATTATCCAGGGTAAGGCCTAAATCTGTAGGCCAGGCAATGAGGATACCGGGCATCACACCATCAGACATCATGAACCTAACCATGTACTTAAAGGCAAAATAAAATTAAAAATATCTGTAAACAAAAAAATTATTAATTCAGAGAAGAAAACCGAATAAAAAGATGAACGAATGCTCGAAGATTGCCCGAAAAAATTGCGAGTGGCGGGGGTCAAAATCACATGGATGTGATTTTGAGTGAAGACGAACATGGATGTGAGTCTGCAACGACCCCCAAGAACGAGTAATTTTTGAGGATTAGCAATCAAGCTGCATGAGTGAATCTTTTTATGAGGTTTTCTTACATATATAACTTAATTGCACATTTTCAAAAAAATCAACATGTAAAAATTTAAAGGGGGGATTTCATGAAATATTTAAAATACAATGTAGGTGATGTTGTTGATTTTACATTATTAGATGATGAAGGAAAGGAATTTAAATTAAACGATTACAGAGGAAAATGGGTTGTTGTGTATTTTTACCCAAAAGACAATACAAAAGGCTGTACAACAGAAGCAATAGATTTTACAGAAATGCTTGATGAATTCAAGAAATTAAATGCAGAAATTGTTGGTATAAGTCCTGATGGTATAGATAAACATCAAAAATTCAAAACAAAGCATAATCTAAAGGTTAAGTTATTAAGTGATGAAGAAAAAAAGGTTTTAGAAGATTTTGGTGTGTGGCAATTGAAAAAGATGTATGGCAGGGAATATTATGGTGTTGTAAGAACAACAGTTTTAGTAGATCCTGAAGGAAAAATTGCACATGTCTGGGAAAAGGTTAGAGTAAAAGGGCATGTGGAAGATGTTTTAAACAAATTAAAAGAATTACAAAAATAAAGTGGAGGTTTATTGATGGAAAATATATGTAATGCATTTGGTAAATGTGGAGGATGTACTTATTTAGATATAGATTATAATGAGCAATTGAAGAAAAAAACAGAAGAGATTTTAGAACTTTTCAATGAAAGCAAAATGGAAATAAAAAATTATGAAGGTGTAATTACTTCACCTATTAAATATCATTACAGAAACAAAATGGAATATTCATTTGGTAATGAATATAAAGACGGTCCCCTTACAATAGGTTTAAGAGGTAAAGGGAGATTTTATGATGTTTATTCTGCTAAAGACTGTAAAATAGCCCCAAAAGACTTTGGGAAAATAATAGAATTTTCAGAAGAGTTTTTTAAGGATATACCATTTAGAAATTATAGAAAACATACTGGTTATTTAAGACATCTTGTTATGAGAAAAGGATTTAAAACCAATGAGATTCTTTTAAATATTGCAACATCTTCAGAAGATTTTCATTCATATGTTGAAAAATGGGCTGAAGAAGTAAGAAAAATAGAACTTGAAGGAAATATAGTAAGTATATATCATACCATTACAGATGCAAAATCAACGGTAGTCAGACCTGATGAAGTAAGAAAACTTTATGGAAAGGATTATTTTGAGGAAAAAGTACTTGATTTAACCTTTAAAATAGGTCCTTTTTCTTTCTTGCAAACAAATACATTGGGATCTGAAGTGTTATATTCAAAAGTTCTGGAATATTTAAACAAAACTGCAGAAACAGGATTAGACCTTTATTGTGGTGCAGGAACAATTACATTGTTAATGGCAAAAACATTAAAAAAGGTTGTTGGCGTGGAAATAATAAAAGAGGCTGTTGATGCAGCATGGGAAAATGCGAAAAATAATAATGTTGAAAATGTTGAATTTTATCTTGGAGATGCAAAGGATGTAGTAAAGGAATTGGATATTAAATTTGATAGTATAGTTGTTGACCCGCCAAGGGCAGGATTGCATAAAAATGTTATTAAATTCCTTTTAGACAATAAATTTGAAAATATCGTATATGTTTCATGTAATCCCAAAAACTTTGTAAGGGATATGATTATGCTTAAAGAATTGTATGAAATTGAAAATTTTGTTTTTGTAGATATGTTCCCTCACACTAAACATCTTGAATCAGTAGCGCTCCTGAAGAAAAAAGCTTAGAAATCTTTTTTTAATTTAATTTTTCATTTTCATTAAAATGTGGTATAATATATATGTCAAAATTAATCAGGGAGGGATATATATGGCTAAATACGTTGCTGATAGGGTTGATTTAGATTTGATATTAGTAAAACCCGTGGAAGATTTAAGAGTTGAAAGAATTTCGCTTGAAGAATTAAAACACGGGATAAAAGAAGGTTTTGAAAGTCACGTAAGAGATGCAGAATGTGCAAAAAAAATTAGCGAACTATTAGAAACAGAAGTTAAAGTAAATGAGAATCCATATAAATTAAATAAAGACGATACCTTATATGTCGTAAGTGGTGAAAATTATTATAGATTAAAATACATATATTAAATAATAAATAAAAATGGCAGGTTTTTAGACCTGCCATTTTTTTATTGTTGATATAAAACATATGTTGATAAAGGTTCTAAGGTGATTTTGGTTTCTGAGGTATTGATTATTTCTGTTCCAGCCTTTTCTCCGTTTACAACTATATTCCATTTTCCTTCAGGTAAATTAAAAGATACCTTTGAAGAATTAGCGTTGTAGATTACGAGTATATTTTTCCATTTATCTCCATTTGCATTGTTTTTTAAGATAAATGCAACCATTCTCTTTTTTGGAGTTTTTAAAAATTCAAGGTGTTGTTTAATCATTTCTGCATTGGTCATTCTAAATGCGGGATGTTCTTTTCTCAATTGAATTAATCCTTTGTAATATTCAAAAATATCATAATATTTTGCTTTGCGTGACCAGTCAAATTCATTTGGTAATTGTTTGTTATAAGGATTGTGTTCGCCCATTTTTGTTCTTGCAAAATCAACACCGCCATGTAAAAATGCAATTCCCTGTGAAGTTAAGATTATCGCATTTGAAAATTTCTGTGATTTTTTAAGTTTTTCTTCAATGTTTTCAGGAACTTTTTCCTTCCATGGCTCATATCCAAGTGCAATTGCATTTTTATCCCATAATGTGTGATTATCATGGTTTGAAACATAATTTATTGTTTCTTCTGGATCTGCAGCCCATAATCTAATTCTTGAATCATAAGTTATAGAGCCTACAACACCTCTTTTGATTTTTGTTTCCTTTCCAAGAGAACCTAATCCAAAACCTTTTTTCTTTGCATCAAAAACACTACCCCTAATAGCATTTCTTATGTCATCGTTGAATACTGCTATATGAAGATTTTTTTGATCTCCTTTTCCAAATAATAATTTTCCTCCTCCTGTCCATGGTTCACCATATAATAAAATATCAGGATCTATTTTATGTAATTCTTCAGAAATTTTAGCCATGGTTTTTTTATCTATTAATCCCATTAAATCAAATCTGAAACCGTCAATATGATACTCTTTTGCCCAGTATTTTACTGAGTCTACAATGAATTTTCTGACCATAGGTCTTTCTGTTGCAATTTCATTTCCAACACCTGATCCATTTGTATAATGTCCCATGTCATCTGTTCTATAATAATAGTAAGGAACAGTTTGATCAAATGCAGAACCTTCTCCTACAACTGCTGTGTGATTATATACAACATCAAGAACAACCCTTATACCGTTTTCATGGAATTTTTTAACCATTTCCTTTACTTCATATATTCTTGATTTTGGATCAAATGGATTTACTGAATAAAAGCCGTCTGGAACGTTATATAATTTTGGATCATATCCCCAACCGTATTGTTCGCTGAATTTCGTTTCATCGATAAAGTATATATCCTGAATTGGCATAATATGGACATGAGTTATTCCTAATTCTTTTAAATGAGATAAACCTGTTTTTACTCCATCGGGACCTTTAGTATTTTCTTCTACAAGTCCAAGGTATTTGCCTCTTAGCTTTTCGGAGACACCTGAATTTTCATTGATTGTAAAATCTTTTACATGTATTTCGTATACTATTGCATCTTCGGGGTTTACGAATGGAGGTTTAATGTCTTTATTCCAATTATCTGGATTAGTTTCATTTAAATCGATTATTGCTGACTTTTCAGAATTAATTGAAACAGCTTTTGAATAAGGATCTACAGTTTCTCTATATTTTCCGTATGAATAGAATCTATATTTATAGAACCAGCCTTGTAAATCTTTATTAATTGAGATGCTCCATACTCCGTTTTTGTCTTTCTTCATTTTATATCTTTCATCAGGAGTATTTGAATTATACTTTTTATATAATAATAATTCAGCGCTTTTTGAAACTGGAGACCAGACTTTAAATACAGATTTTTCATGAGTATAGGTAACTCCTAAATCATTTCCATCATAATAAAAATCATTTAATATATTTCTCATTATTACATTTTTCCCAACGTATCCATTTATATTTACTTCTATATTTGAATCTACTTCTTTAAAAGGATTTTTCAAAATAATCTTTATTTTATTGGTTTTTGAAATATCAGTAGGATCCAATTTTTCAACATTTTTTATTTCAAGTGATTTTCCATTTGAAATTACATTTATTTTCCCTTTCCAATCTTTTATATCAAAAGGAGTGGTTAATACACTTTTGATTTCAGTTGAAGAATCCATTATTGCGCTTAATACTCTTGGGCGTATATCAACGTCAGAAGCTTTCAAATACGGTTCTTCTACACTGGTAACAACCCAGATTTCGGCAATTCCAGATTCTGGAATTTTAACAAATCTGTCTTTTGCAACATCTTTTGCCTGCCATTCATTTAATCTTATGATATATCCAAGTTCTGTATATTTTTCATCAAAAGTTATAATTGCATATGGACCAAAATCATCTTTTCCTGTAAATTGATAGGCGTGTCCCTCAAGTGATTGTGGTTTATGTGGCCATATCCATAAATTCCATCCGTTGTAATTATTATCAAAACGATGATAATGGATAATTAATACTGTTTTTGCATTGAAATCTTCAGCACTTTTTCCCTGAGAATAAGAAGGAAATGTAGCAAAAATAAAAACAGAGATAAGTAATGAAATGATTAAAAATGCTTTTTTTCTCATAAAAACCCTCCTATAATTAAATTTTTATATAAAAATTATATCAATTAATATAAATGAAAAAAGCGGTAATATCTGTTATTACATAAAGAAATAATGAGATAATTAATGATAATTCTGAAATAAACGCAAATAATTGACTTTTATTATAATGAAAACAAACTTTGATTTTTCGATGTTATATAATTGACTTTATTTCGATTTTACGTTATAATCAAGTATACTATAGCTTTTTGAGCATAAAAGGATTTGAAAGGGAGAGAAGAGATGAGAAAATATGAAGATTATCATAAAAGTGTAATGGTGGAAGAAGTACTAAAGTTTTTAGTAACTAAAGACGATGGTATATATGTAGACTGTACAGCAGGTGAAGGAGGACATATTAAAGCTATTTATGAAAAAACTAATGGAAAAGCAAAAATAATAGGTGTTGATGTGGATTATGAAGTTCTTGAAATAGCTGAAACTCGTCTCAAAGAAATTACTGATGATATAGAATTTTTTAAAGCTTCTTATAGAGATATTGATATTGTTCTTCATGGATTGGGAATTCCAAAGGTTGATGGTTTTTTAATGGATTTAGGCGTTTCAACGTTTCAGTTAAAAGGTGAAAATCGGGGTTTTACATTTAGAAAAGATGAACCGCTTGATATGAGAATGGATCCTGACTCTGATTTTAATGCATGGAATGTTGTAAATGAATATCCTGAAGAACAGCTTTCGAAAATAATTTTTGAGTATGGGGAAGAATTTAAGTTTGCACGAAGAATTGCCAGAAGCATTGTTAATTCGAGACCAATAAACACAACTTTTGAGCTTGTAGAAGCAATTAGAAAGGCTTTGCCAGCAAAGATTGTTTATAATAAAAGAAGGCATTTTGCAACTAAAACATTTCAGGCAATCAGAATTGAAACAAATAAGGAATTTGATAATATCAGAACAGCACTTGAAAAATTTCCTGATTTTCTTAATCCAGGTGGTCGAATTTGCGTTATATCATTCCATTCATTGGAAGATAAAATAATAAAAAATTTCTTTAGAAATAATGAAAAATTAAAGTTAGTCACAAAAAAGCCGATATTACCTTCTGAAGAAGAGGTGAATGAAAACCCAAGAGCAAGGAGTGCTCGACTGAGGGTGGCCGAAAGGATTTGAAAGGGGGCCATAGCTTATGGAAAAGAGAATTAAATATCTTTCAACTGTTAATGAAAGAACGTTACAGCAGGCAAAGGATATATCTATAGCTTTTGTTACATTTTCAGCTTTATTAATTGTGGCTGTATTATTTGTATCAACTACATTGAATTTTGGAAATAAAATTCAAAATCTTAAAAATAACGTTTATGCGTTAAATCAAAGGATTCTTGATTATCAAAACAAGATACAAACTGTTTCTACAGAGTTAGAAATATATAAACAGGCTCTTGTTGTAATGGAGGATGAATAACCTTGTGGCACGTATACGATTAACCTTTCTCGTTATAATAATTCTGTATGTTTTTATAATTTCCTATGTTTTGTTTTTAAATGTTGAAAATTCAAAAAGCTCATATGTAATTAATGAAAAAAATAAAAAAACAGCGACCTTACTGGATAGTAAAGGTCGCATTATTGCTATTGATAAACCTATTTATGAAGTGTGGCTTGATTTAAAAACTATTAGAAAAAGAGGAAAAATGGATAAAATGAAGATGCTTCTTTCAAGATATGTTTCTGAAAAGGATTTACAGCGAGATTTTGTTGATCTTGGACAATATGAAGACATGCTGGAAGTAAAAACATATATTCCAGCTGAAATATTAAAATATTCAAGGATTTATAAGACGTATCAGCGAATATATAATACTTCATATGGCATGAGAAAGAATATTGGTGAAATAAATAAAACAGAATATGGAATAGAGCCATATTTGAAAAATAATAATATGATAAATAAATCTGAAATTAAATTGACAATAGATTTAAAAATGCAAAGGATAGCCTATGAAGAATTATCCAAAACAATAAAAGAACAGGATGCGGTTGGTGGAACTGTAATTATAATGGAGACTAAAACAGGGAAAATAAGAGCGGTTGCTTCTAATTATCCTTATAATATGGCATTTATGGGTTATGTTGAACCCGGTTCTACAATGAAACCAATAATTTATTCAATAGCTCTTGAAGAAAATATTATATCTCCATATCAAAAATTTAATTTAAAGCCGAGAATAAAACCTGTTCCTGATGTAAATTTTACTATTTCTGAAGTTGAAGGTCATTATTTTAATAGCGTTGATGTAAAGGATGCAATTGCTTATTCTTCCAATGTAGCAGTTACAATGGTAATGAAGAAAATACTTGAGAATTATTCAGAAGAATGGTTATATGATAAACTCAAAAGAATGGGATTGGGTGAAAAAACAGGGGTTGAATTTTCAAAAGAGATTTCCGGGGTTTTTATGCCGCCGGATAAATGGTATAAAATTACACCATATCAGATAGCTATTGGGCAGGGAATAGGTGTAACTCCAATACAGCTTGTTTCTATATTTAATATACTTGCCAATGAAGGAAAATATATTAAGCCAACCTTTCTTGAAAATAAAAAAGGAAAAGATATACAAATATTTTCACCTGAAACGGCGGATTTGATGAAAGATTGGTTGAGATATACAATGGTAAAAGGAACTGCAAGAAAAGCATATAAACCCGGAGTTTTAATCGCCGGAAAGACAGGAACCGCACAGAAAGCTGAAGCGGGAAAAGGATACTCGGAAAAATATTATTCATTATTTGTAGGGTTTTATCCAGCATCAAAACCCAAATATACAATTGTTTCTATTGTTGATGATCCAAAACACGAGTATTATGGTGGTGAAGTTGCAGCTCCTATTGCTACAAATATTTTTTATAGGCTTGAAAATTTCAAATATAATAATAAACCTGAGATTGTTGAAGGGTATATTCCAAACCTTGTTAATAAGTCTCTTTATGAAGCTTTATTTGAATTGGAAACAATAGGTGTTGACAGTAGGAAGATAGTTATAAAAGGTAATGGTAGATATATTATTTCGCAATATCCAAAAGAAGCAAAAAAAATTGAAGATACAGATATAGTAATTTTATATTTAGGAGATGAAAAACAATGAGAAGAATTTTAATATATGGAGATTCGGAAATAAAAAAGAGTATTGAGATAAAAAATTATTTGATAGAAGATGCAGAAGTGGTAAAAATAGATAATTCTGTGCAGGATGCAGTAGAAATTTTAAAACATAATTTATTTTCAAATTCCCTTTTCGGTGGAAAAAAAGTATTAATTATAAATAATATAGATAAATTTAAGAAAAAAGAATTTACTGAAATTACAAAATTATTATCTCAGGTATCTTCTGAAAGTATAGAAAATATTATTATTACAGCATCATCAAAAGTTAAGGTGGAAGTTGAAGAAAAAAAGGAATGCAATTTACCAAAACCCTGGGAAGAAGATAAATGGATTGAATTTATAAAAGAACTTGCAGAAGACTTAAAGTGTAAATTTGAAAATGATGAAACAATAAAATACATTCTGGATATTTATGGATATACAGATACTATTTTATATGAAGAAATGAAAAAAATATCTATTTATTCTGAAGGTATAATAACGAAAGAAGCTATAAATGAAATAGGATTTGCAGCTGTAAATGTTAATTTTGAAGAGTTTGCTTATATGTTATCCACAAAAAGATGTGATGAAGTTATAAATATGGCTAAAAATTTTTCACAGATGCATGATTTTAATATAGTTTCTTTTATAAGTTATATTTTTAGATACTTTTTTGACCTTTATCGTGTTATAATAAATATAGAGCCTAAAAAAAGATTTAGCTGGCCTGAAGTGCAAAAAATATCACAAATTTCCGGTGTAAATAAAATGCGCGTAAAAAAGTTTTTAGGAGTAAAGTTTAAGAATGAAACACAGTTTTATGCCAATCATAGCGTATTATATTCAAAAAAAGATATTATGGATATCATTATAAAACTTGAAGAGATGGATAGAAAAGCAAAGCTTGGGGAAAAACAGGAAATATTAATATTTGATTTAATATCTTATATATGTGGGTGATAGTATGGGAATAGGTAAAAGTTTATTTGATTTAACTAATTTATTCACTATATATAGGTGGAATAATAGACCGGCATTGGTGAGATTTACAGAGGCAGATAATGTTTTTCACAGTTTGTTGCTTGAATTAATTGCTCTTGAATACTTAAATCAAAATCATGGGTATAAATTATCCATATCAAAAAATATCAAGGCAAAACTTTATAAGGAATTGCCGAAGATAATACTCTCCGATGTTTCGCTGGATACAAAGAAAAGAATATTAAAAAAAGATAAAAGTATCTGGGATAAAGTACTCGATAAAAGTTATAAAGAACTAAAAGAAGGCATTGTGGTTGATATTTTTAAATCAGAATATGATGAAAAATTTGAAAAGTATTCAAGTTTTATAGATTTAATGGTTGCATTGAAAGAAATTGAAGTGAATTATAGAGTGTTTCCTGAATATTTTAGTGAACCCAAAACGGAAACAGAAAACAAAATAAAAGAATTAAGAAACCTTGAATATATTGATGAACTTGAAAATATACTCAGTTATGTTTTAACGACATCAACTCGAATGACAACTATGTATAGATGGAACAAAAATCATAGAAATGTAAGAAGTTCTGTTTCTGCGCATACATTTATGGTTGTTTCCACTGCGATTGTATTTTATTATCTTGATAATCAGAAAGATGAAAATCTGCTTAATGAAATAATAATTGCATCTATTTTGCATGATTTTCCAGAAGCGTTTACAGGAGATGTTATAACTCCTACAAAGAAAAAAGTAGAAGGTCTTGAAGAAATAATTACAGATGTGGAAAATGAAATGATAGAAGAATGGTTAAAGAAAGAAAAGGATACAGAAGAGTTATTTAAAAATCTAAAAGATTATATGATTATGCCATTTGAAAAGGAATATGGAAGATATGTTAGAGCTGCAGATCTATTTAATGCATTTCTTGAAAGTGCAATAGAAATAAAAACAGGAAACTCACAGAATCTATTTAGAGAAGCATTTTTCAGTATTAAAAAGGAATTAAAAAGATTTAATTTTGATTTTATGTATGACTTAATAGATGAAATAGAAAAAATAACCTTTTTTTAACCTTTTGAGGTGATTATATTATGGATGAACTTACCACTTATTTGAATAAAAATGCTTTTGGAATTGATTATTTAAAAATAATAGAAAATAAGACATATCGCGTTAGAAAAACAAGTAGCGATAATTTTGATAATACTTTATATTATCAGATATATAATGATATATATTCCTTAAAAGACTTTGGTGTTGACCTGCCTGTTAAAATAGAAAATACAAATGGAACATATGAGATTTATTTTAATTACTGGAATGAAGTTTCAATAACAAGAAAAAAACTAACAGAAAATGAATTTTTTGAGGTTTTATATACATTATACGATTTATTTGATCGAATTACTCATGCAACAAAATGGTATGTTGATTATATATATCTGGAAGATATATTTATAGATGAATTGGGAAATGTCTCAATAATTTTACCTTTTTTTGAAACAGAAGAAGAAAATGAATATATTATAACAAGTGAATTAGATGCAGAAGCAGGTGTAATTGACATTTTAAAAAAAGCTACACTTGAGATATATAATCTTCTGGAATCTAAAAATAAAACAGTTAAAGACTTTATCAAGGAAATAAAAGAATATAAATTTGAATGTGTTCATGATTTTTATATTATATTATCCAATTATTATATTTCAAAAAAAATACATCCATTAAAGATACCACATTTTCTGGATAGAGTTGAAGAAAGAAATTTTATCCTTGAAAATTTAAAAGGAAATACACATTTTTATATCTATGGAAAACAGCGTGTTGGAAAAACACAACTTATAAATTTTCTGACCCCAAAATTCAAAGAATTGGGGTATGAAGTTATATATGCTAAAAACTTTAAGGATATTGTTCCTGGTTTACCGGAAACAATGACAAATTCTATGAATATATTTCATTTTATAGAGTTTCTTAAGGCTTTAAAAGGTAAGAATGAAGACTTTAAACTGATAATATTAATAGATGATTATCAGAGTACATCCACAACATTTAAAAATTTTATAAAAACCTTGATATTAAAAGAATTTGATTTCCCATTTTCTATATTTATAATTTCTCATGAAAAGTTTGATTTTGATAACGACAAGATAAAATATTTAGAAATTAAACCGTTTTCAAAGGAAATTGCAACTATATTTTTGAAAACAATATTATCAAGTGAATTTATAAAAGAAAATCCTGATTTTGTGGAAATTGTATATTCATATTCTCGTGGATTACCGGGGAATATGTTCCATATAATAAAAAACTTTTATGAACAGAATATTCTGGAATATAAAAATGAAAAATGGGTATTTAATATAGAAAAGATAAAAAACAGGAAGATATATGATTTTATTCTCGAACAGATAAAACATATTCCCGAAAAATATATAAATTGCTTAAAATATATTTCTACTCTGGGATTTATGTTTAATAGCGAAGAATTAAAAACTCTTTCTGATTTTCTGAACAAAGATTTTAAAGAAGTAATAGATTTTGCAATAGAAAAAGGAATTATTCTCGTAGAAGGGAAAAATTATAAATTCTTTAATCTGGTATATCAAGAACGATTGCATCAAATGCTTTCTCAGGAAGAAATAGAGAATGTACATGGATATTTGTTGTGTAAAACAAAGGACATAGATAAGAAGATATTCCATCTTGTTAGTATGGGAAAAAATAAGAATGCAGCAGCTCTTATAATAAAAGAAATGAAAAAGAAGATTTTTAACTGGGAAGATTTAAATTTAATAGAGATATGGTTTGAACGCTTAAAAGATTTAGTGGAAGATATACCAAATTCAGCTATAGCCCTTTATTTAACAAAGAAATTCTTTTTAAATGAGTATTCTCAAGAACTCGAAGTTTATCTTGACAAATTAAAAAATTCGAAGGTTTATAATTATATATATATAATATTCTTTAAGTTTAAAAATCCTGATGTTGCAAAGGAACACTTTGAATTTTTAATTAACAAAAAAGGTATAGCGGATTATAAAAAAGCGCTATATACTTATTTCTATTTTTATTTTAAATTTGATGAGCTAAAAAGAGAAGAAATTTATGATTATTATTTATATCTTGAAAGCTATGTGTTTTCAAAACATCATAATTTAAGGAAATTTCAGACATTAAAAGGATTATTATTAAATATACTTGCGTTAAAAATGCAGAAAGATTTACCTGATCTGGCGTTAAATTATTTCAACGATGCATTGAGAATAGCTAAGGAAATTAAATATAATAGATTATTGCAGGTTTTATATAGCAATATGGCTTCGTTATATGAAGTATTAAATTCACCTTTAAATGAATATTATTTTAAAAAGGTGCTTGAAATCTCAAAAAGTATAGGGGATTTTTCAAGTTATAATAGAACATTGGTAAGTATTGCAAATACTGAATTATACAAAGGAAATGTAAAAGACTTCTTTTATTTAATTAATAAAGCGGAAGAATATTCAAGAATAAACAATGATTATGAAAATCTTATTTCAATATATGAATTAAAAAATATATATTATTTATATGGAATAGATTTTTCAAATTTAAATACACTTATTAAATCATTGAATGTTTTAAATAAAAATTATTATTTAAAAGAAAGAATAGAAAACGTTATTAATAATATAATAATCTTAAAGGCTTTTTATGAACATGATTTTGATACATTAAAAGATGAGAAATTAATGGAGTTTATTGAAAAAGATGATTTTTATAGGCATTTTTATTATCTTCTAAAAGAAGATGAAGAAGAAAAAGTATATAAACACTGGCTATTCTTCAAAAATAATCCATTTTTGTATTTAAAAGAAGAATTAATAAATATACTTGCTCCTAAGATTGCGCATTATTCATTTGCAGATGAATTTGAAAAATGGGCATTATCTCTTGAAGAAGAGTTAAAAGAGAAAAAATTATCCTTAACATTAATTTATGAAGGTCTGGGATATTTTTACGATATAAAAAGAAAAAAACTCAAGTCATTGAAATATTTAAGAACAGCTCAAATGAACTATGAAATGTTCTTTATGAAAAACAAGTTTGATAAAATAAATGATTATTTAACGAATAAATTTAATATGCCAAGTTTTGCCTTTGATTTTTCAGATATTGAAATTGAAGATGAAACTAACAGAAAAATATTTGAAAAATTACAGAATAAAATTAACTTCTATGAAAAAATAAATGAACTCTCTTTAAATCTGTTAAAATCAAATTCTCCGAAATACGTAATAAATAAAATAGGGAACTTTTTAAAGAATAATTTTCCTGTAGATACTGTATTTTTAAAATTAAAAACAGATTTATATGACGTTGAATATGCATTTAATGCAAGAGAACCTGTTATGTATAAAAACGATATATTTTTATTAAATCCATTGACTGTCTCATTTAAAGCTGAATATAAAGATTTTACCTATTATATATATTTTGCCAATAAAAATATAGAATTAGAAAAAAGTGAAGCTAATTATATACTTGATTCATTAATTATAATTGAGCAATTGTTAACTTCTATACTTGATAAAATAGTACATTATGAAAACAGTATAGTTGATCCATTAACATCTGCATTTTCAAGAAGATATCTTGAAAATAAATTAAATGAATTAATAGGATTAAATGAAAGATACAAATTTACATTCTCCATCATAATGCTTGATATTGATAATTTCAAAAGAATAAACGATACATACGGGCATCAAAAAGGTGATGAAGTATTAATAGAACTTGTAAGAAGTCTGAAAAATAATTTAAGGGACTTTGATATAGTATGTAGATATGGTGGAGAAGAGTTTATAGTTATTCTTCCAAATACCAGTTTAAATGCAGCCGGAAAAATAGCAGAAAGATTAAGAATAGAGGTAAATAGAGATTTATTAGATGTAACAGGTCTTGATATTACATGCAGTTTTGGAGTTTCATCTATAGAAAACATAATGAAAGAACCAAAAGCAAAACATCTTATAAAAAATGCAGATGATGCATTGTATAAGGCTAAGAATACTGGAAAAAATAAAGTTGTTATATCGAGAGGAGATTAGCGATGTTACTGGATCTACACTGTCATAGCACATATTCTGATGGTACATGTTCTCCAAAATCTTTAATAAAAAAAGCCAAAAATCTTGGATTAAAATATTTTTCCATTACTGATCACGATACAATAAACGCTCAACCGGAAGCAATTGAGTATTCAAAGCAACTCAATCTCAATTATATACCAGGTGTTGAAATAAATGCAGAATTTCCTACATTAATGGATATTCTTGGATACAATATAGATATAAATAATGATTATTTGTTAAATATACTAAACACAATATTTGAAAAAAGAATAGAAAGAAACAGGTTAATGATAGAACTGCTGAAAGAAGAAGGTTTTAATATTGATATTGAAGATCTTGAAGGAGTTTCTCTTCATACAATAGGTCGTCCCCATATTGCACGTATGCTATTAAAAAAAGGCTATGGAACATCGGTAAGTCAGATAATTAATACATATCTCACAAGAGGAAAAAAATGCTATGTTGAACGATTTAAATTTTCTCCCAAAAAAACCATAAAGGCTATAAAAAAAGCAGGTGGAATTGCAGTTTTAGCTCATCCAAGAAAACTTAGATTATCAAAAATACAGGTTGAGACGCTTTTAAATGAATTAAAAGATTATGGATTGGATGGAGTAGAGGCATTTCATTATTCCAGTGATCCAGAATATACTAATTTTCTAATTGATTTAGCAAGAAAATTGGGGCTTTTAATAACTGCTGGAAGTGATTTTCACGGTACTAACAAACCATTTGTATCCCTTGGAGTTTTTGTTGAAGATTTTATTCTGCAAGATACAATTAACTATTTTATTACAAAATATTAATAAAATAACTTATGTTATTATAAAAATAGCCGATAATAGAAATGGTAGGGAAGAAATATTCAATCTCTGTGGGGGTGTTTTTATGGGAGACTTAAACAGAATAAGTGGGGACTTTGGAAGTTTTATAGATTCAATAACAAGAGATGCCGAAAATAGCAGAAGATTATCGAAAAACAATAATAACATTGGTGAAGAGCATCAAAGAGTACAGAGTAATCAGAATCAACAGAAGAACAATGAAATTAAGGATCCGGAAGTTTTATCAAAAATGATAGAAGAAAAGTTAAATAAATTAAGAGAAATCTTTAAAGGTGAAGTAAAATTTGAAGTAAACAATGATGTTGATATGGTTATAGTTAAAATAATAGATAAAGATTCCAAAAAGGTTATAAGACAGATTCCTCCGGAAACTGCAGTAAAAATTGCAGAAATGCTTGATAAGTTGGAGGGAATATTATTAGATGAACGTGCTTAAAGCGCGGAGGTGATTTAAATGAGTGAAAATAGTTATCTTGGATCATTTCAATTTGGCGGTGTTGCCAGTGGTCTTGATACAGCAAGTATGATAGATAAATTAATGGAAGTTGAAAGAAAGCCGTTAGAAAGGCTTCAAAATGATTATGAAAATTTAAAATTAAAGCAAAAGGCGTGGAAGGAATTAGATGAAAAATTAAGTGACTTCTGGGATTTCCTTGCAACTTTTAAATTAAAGAGCAAACTTATTCCAAAAAGTGTAAGTGTAAGTGATGAAAATGTATTAAGTGCCACAGCTGCAACTTCAGCCACAAATTCAAGTTTCAAAGTTAAGGTTAATTCATTATCCTCATCAACAATTTTAACTCCGGATAATACTTTAGGTGATGTACCTGATTTAAATACGCAATATTATAAATTAACTGGAAGGACAACACCGGTAGCAGGGACATTTACATTAAAAGCTTTAGATTCAAATGGTAATACACTTGAAACAGTAAATATTGATTTTGCAGGTACAGATACAATACAGGATATAATAAATAAAATCGATTCAAATTCCACATATTTTACAGCTGAATTAGTTGATGGAAAATTAAAAATACATGAAAAGGCAGGACAGGAAGGTTCCGTTGCAAATATTTTATTGGGCGATGCTTCTGATACAAGTAATTTTACAGAAGTATTCAATCTTGAGGGTGCTGATTATGTTGCTGGCAGTGGTGGAAGTGCTGGTTATATTGAAAGTACTGTACATGCAGGTGCAGTAAATACCGGAACAACATTGTCAGATATAAGTTCTGATGTAACTTCTGGAATAATCAGAATAAACGGAACAGAAATTACAGTAAGTGCAGATGATACAATAGGAAGTTTAATTTCAAGAATAAATGCTTCAAATGCAGGGGTTATTGCATGGTATGATGAGAATGAAGATAAATTAATGATAAGAAATAAAGAAGGCGGTCCACAGTCTATTACAATAGAGGATGGAGATGCAGATGGAAATAATAAAACTAATGTTTTAGATGATTTGTCCTGGGTAGATGCAACAGGAAATTATATGGGAAAAGTAACTCCTGGTACCGCTGCAAATGTTGAAATAGATATAGATGGCGATGGTGTAGCTGATCTTACAAAAACAACATGGGGTAATACAGTTGAATATAATAATGTTACCATTGATTTGAAATCAACATCTACAGATTGGGTAAATGTTCAGGTTACACAGGATGCAGATGCTACATATGATAAAATAAAAGAATTTGTAGATAAATACAATGAAGTAATTGGTTATGTGTATGAAAAATTAAATGAAGAGCCAGTAAAACCAGAAAGAGGGAAAGAATTAAGCGAAGAAGATAAAATGAAAGGTGTTTTAAAAGATGATCAAAATCTAAGAGATATCTTTTATAAATTAAGAGATATTGCATATGGAGTTGTTGATTGGACTTCTGATGTAAAAGGAAAATATAGTTCTTTATATGATATAGGAATATCTTCTGGTGATGCTGGTGGGACGTATGAAAATACAATGAAAGGTGTTCTTTCAATTGATGAGGATAAATTAAAGGCTGCTATACAGGATAATGCAGAAGAAGTATGGAAATTGTTTGCATATGAAGATGATAATAATAAAGGGATAGCAATACAGTTTAAGGATTATGTATGGGATACAACAAAGTTTGGTGGAACTATAGATCAAATTTCTGGAACCACAGGCACTATTGGACTTGAAATGAGAGATATAGCAAAAAGAATGGTTTCGCTTGTAGATCAACTTCAAAGAAAAGAAGCATATTACTGGCAGAAATTCTCAGCTATGGAGCAATCTGTATCTCAAATGCAATCACAGGGTTCATGGATATTAGGAGCATTTGCAAAATAATAAAATTAAGGGCTGTTAAATTTAACAGCCCTTTTTATTTTAGATTTTATAAACTTTATTAAATTTTTCTTCTATATATTTCATGAAATATTCTGGATTTAATTCTTCCCCAGTTGCCATTTTTATTAATTCTCCTGGTTCATACATCTTTCCTTTTGAATGTATTTTATCTCTTAACCATTTAAGAAGAGGTTTAAAATCTCCTTTTCTAATAGTTTCATTATAATCCGGAATATCTTTTTTCATTGCATATAATAATTGTGCTGAATAAAGGTTTCCTAACATATATGAAGGGAAGTATCCAAAAGAGCCATGTGCCCAATGAACATCCTGTAAAACCCCTTCGCTATCCTTTTCAGGAACAACGGCAAGATATTTTTCCATTTTTTCATTCCATATTTTTGGTAAATCCGCTACTTTAATTTTATCATTTATTAAAGCTTCCTCAATTTCAAAACGCAACATAATGTGAAGATTATATGTAACTTCATCGGCTTCTGTTCTTATTAATGATCTTTCAACGTAATTTGTTGCTCTGAAAATATCTTCAGGTGTATATTTCTTTAATTCTGGAAATACATCAACAAGATCGTTATAAAAATATTCCCAGAATTCCGGGCTTCTTCCTACAATGTTTTCCCAGAATCTTGATTGACTTTCATGAATTCCCATTGAAGCACCATCACCAATAGGTAATCCTGAAAATTCTGCAGGGATTCCCTGTTCGTATAATGCGTGTCCTCCTTCATGAATTGTACTATATAATGAATCATTTAAATCGTGTTCGTTGTATCTTGTTGTGATTCTTACATCATTTAATCCTATTGTTGTTGTAAATGGGTGCATTGCCACGTCCATTCTTCCTGCTTTAAAGTCATAATTCATTAAGTTTAAAGCACGTATAGATAGTTCTTTCTGTTTTTCAACAGGAAAAAATTGCTTTAAAATTTCATTATCTGGTTTTTCGCCTTTTTCGAGTTTAGCGAGATAATTTACCAGAAAATCCCTTAAAGGTTCAATAATCTTTTTAAGTTCTGATGTTTTAAGTCCTGGTTCATACATATCCAATAAGGCATCGTATCTATTTTCTTCATATCCTAATTTATCGGCAATTTGTTTTGTCAATTCAACAATTTTTTCCAGATGTGGTTGGAAAATAGAGAAATCATTATTTGTTTTTGCCTTTTCCCATGCAGCCTGAGCTTTTGAGGTTTCAATACTTAATTCTTTGTATAGTTCTGGAGGAATTTTTTTAGATTTTTCAAGTTCCTTTTTTGCAACTCTGACTATAGCTTTATCAACTTCGCTTTCTAAAAGTTCTCTCTCTGCATTTAAAACAAGATTCCATGTTTCATCAGAAACAGACATTTCAAAAGCATGACCTGAAATTTCACCAATTACCTCAGCTCTTTCTTCAGCAGCTTTTTCTGGCATCATAGTTTCAAAATCCCATTCAAGCAATGCAGCGGCTGTGTTATACCTCGATATTAATCTTAATCGTTTTTTTAAATCTTCTAATGCGCTCATTAAAATACCCCCTTGAAAAAAATTTCATATAATATTATATTACTACATTAAATTTTCTTTGTCAATATAAATATATGATATAATTATATATATAAATTATGTGGAGGTGGATTATGAAAAGATTATTTGGAACTGATGGTATTAGAGGTTTGGTAAATGAAGAGTTAACTGTAGATTTAACATATAAAGTGGGAAATGCATTGGGAAGAATGTATGCAGGTAAATATGAAAAATTATTAATTGGAAGAGATACACGAAATTCAGGAGAAATGTTTGAAGCAGCTTTAGCCGCTGGAGCATTATCTGCCGGTTTAAATGTTGAATTTTGCGGTGTTATAACAACACCGGCTTTGGCATATTTAACCAAAAGCGAGAAAAGTCTGGGAGTTATGATTTCAGCGTCACATAATCCTGCAAATTATAATGGAATAAAGGTTCTTGCAGAAGGATTTAAAATATCAGATGAAGATGAAGTGGATATAGAAAATATTATTCTTGAAAAACATCCTGACTATGTTCCATATGGCGAAATAGGGAAGATGACGTCATCGCATTTAAAGGACAAATATACAGGATATATAGTATCTTTATTTGAAATAAATAATTTAAATTATAAAATTGCTGTTGATGTTGGAAATGGTGCAACAGGTGCGGTAATAGATAAGATTTTTGGTGCATTTAATATTGATTATGATTTGTATTTTAATGAACCTGACGGTTTAAATATCAATGAAAAATGTGGTTCTACGCATCCAGAAGTTCTTGCAGGAATAGTAAAAGAAAAAGGATATGATCTTGGAATATTATTTGATGGTGATGGTGACAGATGTTTATTCATTGATAAAAATGGTAAATTAATTGATGGAGATAAATTAATGGCAATAAATGCTTTAAAATTAAAAGAAAAAGGAAGATTATCAGGTAATCTCGTTGTTGCAACAATAATGAGTAATTTAGGTTTAGAAAAGTTTCTTGAAAAACATGATATTTCATTAATGAGAACAGCAGTTGGAGATAAATATGTATTGGAAGAAATGTTAGCTTCAAAGGCAAATCTTGGTGGGGAACAATCGGGACATATTATTTTCCTCGATAAAGCTACAACAGGAGATGGGATAATAACAGCGCTTGAAACTCTGGAAACAATGCTTCATTATAACAAAAATATCGATGAACTTATTAAAGATATTCCAGAATATCCTCAATTATTAAAAAATGTTTCTGTGAAAGATAAGAAAGCTGTTATGAGGAATAAAAACTTAATAGAAGCAATAGAGAAATTTTCAAAACTTGATAATTTCAGACTTGTAGTAAGACCATCTGGAACAGAACATAAAATTAGAATAATGGCTGAAGGTGAAGATAAAAAATTAGTGCATGATGTTGTTAATGAATTATATGCCATGATAGAAGAAATAGAAAAATATTAAAATAAACGTAAGCCCCGATAATTCGGGGCTTACGAATTTAATACCTTTAAAATTGTATCTCTAACCTTATCTGGAGAAAAAGGTTTTACAATATAATATTTTGCACCTTTTTCAATAGCTTCTAAAACTCTTGTTCTATGCCCCAAAGAGGTCACCATAATTACTTTAGCTTTTGGATCAAAAGCTAAAATATTTTGTAGTGCCTTTAAACCGTTTTCTTTAGGCATTGTAATATCCATTGTAACTATATTTGGCCTGAATTGCTTATATTTTTCAACAGCTTCTTCACCATCAGAAGCTTCTATAATTTCAAATTTTAAAGGTTCTAATATCATTTTTAATTGATTTCTTATAAATGGTGCATCATCTACAATAAGTATTCTCATATATCTTCCTCCGGTATTTCAAAATGGAATATTGTTCCTTTGTCTATTTCACTTTCGACATATACCTTTCCGTTGAGTTTTTCAACCTCTTTTTTTACAACATTTAACCCAATACCTCTTCCAGAGATTTCAGTAACTTCAACCTTTGTAGAAAAACCTTCATGGAATATTATATCAAAAATTTTCTCTTTGTCATAGGGGATATTTTTTCGATTGGCAACAGCAATTAATTGGTTTTTGTCAATGCCGCTTCCATCATCTTTAATATCAATTTTCAATAGTCCGTCTTCTTTAAAAATACGTATTGTAATATTTCCATATTCAGTTTTCCCTTTTTCAATACGTAATTCTGGTATTTCAATACCATGATCTATAATATTTCTAAAAACATGAACAAGTGATTTTATAAATTCAAAATACTTATCCGGATCGATATATACATCTTCATCCTGTATAATTTGAGGATAGTTTATAACTTTACCTAAGCGAGTTGCTAATTCTTTAGAATATTGCAAATAAGGTTTTAATAAATCATCGATTTTTTTGTATCTTAATTTTCGTATATCCTTTAATATTTTTTTAGCCTTTTCATTTTCAAAGTATTTTAATACTTTATTTTCTAATTCTATAATCTTGCTTTTTGGTATTTTAAGTTTTTCCTCGTCATTTAAAAATTCCTCACCCAGAGCCTCTTTCAAAATATCTAATTCAGAGGATAACTTTTCATAAATGTTGAATTTTTCAAATAATAGTTTTTCAAAGTATTTTTGAGAAAATGTTTTCTTTTCAATAGCCTTTATAATCTCATTTTCGATTAAATGAAGAGTATATGAGATTTGAGTTAGATAAAATTGAGCAAAAACTCCTTTATATGTATGAATGGCTCTGTGTATTTCAAAATTCTTTTCATTTTTTGAATTTTTAGATTCAAAAATCTCAATATAACCATGTGATATAAAATATTTGAAATCCTTTAAGTTATACATAAAAGCATCGTAATTTTGAATAACAATTATAATTTTATTTAAATTTTCTCGTTCTGTTTGAATTGCCTGTTCAAGTGCTTTTTCGTTTGTAATATCTTTTAATACAAGCATTATCTTTTTCTTATCATCAAAATCTATTTCTTTAAATCTTAGATTATAATACTTTTCTTTAAATAATATTTCTTCAGGAAGAAATGAAAAATAAACTTCTTTTCTTAAAGAATCATTTTCAGCAAAAATATCTTCAAAAATACGTTTTACAAAATCCTTATCTTCAGAAAACAATAAATCCAGAATATTTTTCTTTCCTATATCTCCATCAAAAATCTTAAGGCACTCTTTACTATATGTATCATCAATTATAAAATTCTCGTCAAAAACCAGAAATCCTTCACCAGAATTATCAAGTAACATCTTAATCTCTTTTGTTCGTTTTGATACTTCTTTGTCAAGATCGGCATTCCGTATTTCCAGAATTTTGTTTTTTACAGAAAGTTCAAGGTTTAAATCCTTTATATTTTTTAAGGACATAATAATCATTGAATTTATTAATATAAAAATGGACCACTGTATTAAAGGCCTTTCCCATTTTATTATTCTAAAATCCCCTAAAATTTCATAAATGGTAAAAATAGAAACAGTAACAATTGAAAAAGAAAAAATATAAGCTTTTCTATCTTTAAATCTGGAAATTCCAATATACATATAGTATATCATCAGCATTATATCAATAATCATCAATAAATATAGCAATAATACATATTTTACATAATAATTTGGTTCTATTCCTGTAAAAATCTGAATTAATGTAATTCCTGCAAAAATAATAAGATGAGCCTTTATGAGAATTCGAATATATTTTTTTGATGAATAGTCAAATATATTATAAAAAAATCTCAGAATGCCAATTGGAGATAAATACTTTCCAATATCCATTAAATATGCCCAGAAAACAGGATTATCATAAAAGTATTTAAAGGTTTGATTTTGTCCCATAATAAATGTTGAAAGAGAAATAGAAAAGATTCCAAGATATAAAAATAATTTTCCTTCATTTAAGCTTTTATTCATTGTCCAGAAATAAATGGCAAAAATAAAAGCCAAAAATCCAATAAAGATATTAAATGCTATTAAAATCAATCTATCCGATTCATAAACTATTTGATGAGTTAATAATTCTTTTTCGTTGCCAAGTAAAAATTCTCCAAAAAAACCAACATCCCTTTTTTTAGAAGTTATCTTTAAAAGAAGATATTTGTTCTGGAAGTTATCAGGGATTTTAAAAATGCTTTTAGGGCTAAAATAACTTTCTTCAGAAATATTGCTATATATTACCTTATTACCAATATAAAGGGTAAAAAAATTCAGGATTCCGCGTATATAAATAGCAGGTTCCTCGAAGGTCACATCTGGAAGCTTATAACGAAGCAAAAGTTCTTCGCCCTTATTTTCAATGGGGATACCGGGATTTTCATATTTGTGCCATTCTTTTTCGGATTCCCATTTATATTCCCAGCCATCATATAACTTAATATATGAGAAAGCTGAAGTGAAAAATAATAAAAACAAAAAGAAAAATAAGGAATATTTTTTTAACATATTATCCCCCTAACTACTATATTATATCTGTATATAATATTATACCATAAAATATGGCTATATTAAGAACTTAGTAAAATATAATAAGTCTAAAGTTATAAAGCGAACACTTAATGAAAATGTGATATAATATAAAAAAAGAAATTTTAAAGAGAGGTGATTTTATGAAAAAGAGTATTATCATTGGAATTATGATTTTAATGCTGGTACTATTAGCGTCATGTGTGCAAAATGTAAAAGTAAAAGCCAAACCGGATTTAGGTGTTCCAGTTTCGGCTACAAGTATAGCAGTTAGTGATTTTACAGTTGGTATTGAAGATGGAATAAAATCCGTTCTTCCAGGTGCTGAAATAATTACTGTAGATGGAACAAAGGCAATACGTTATGCAACTGGATTGGTTGTAGATGGAGGAGAATCGTTTAAAGAAATAGATTCTTTCAGTACTTCAATAATACAGGAAATCTCCATTCCTTCTATTGATGATATAGATCCAATAAATATTGAAGTTCCTTCCATGGATTTTGATCCTCAATCAATTACTATGAATCTTCCCGATCTTGGTTCAACTCCTGAATCTACCCAGGCAAATATTGGAGCTATTTCTATTCCAGATAGCGTTTCATTACCTAAAATTGATTTGAAAATTACTATACCTAATAATGCTACTGCAAATTATAAACTTTCAGGAAGTGAGCCTATTGATTCTAACGGAACTTTTTCTAAATTAACTTTTTCAACTGGAGCTCTTACTTTAACTGCAACAAATAATGATACGGGTGCAGATGTTGAAATTACAATTTCTATTGAAAATCCAGATGGATCAATATTAACTGCTGATCCGGTTTTAGTAGAGAAAGGAACAAAAGAAGTAATATCAATAAATTTAACAGACAAATATTTAATGGATAATTCTGAGTTGAAAGTTGAAGCTGAAATTAAAAGTGGAACAGGTGCAGGTGGGACTTTAGAGATAGGTAATTTATCTTTTTCTCCAGACACTAAAATCAAAGCAGCAGAAGGTATTGAGTTTGAAACTGGAAAATCAATAACCCAGGAAATTAATCCCGGTTTTGGAAGTACAAAATTTTCCACAGTTACAATAAGCGGTAGCTTTGACGTTGGAATTCAATTCCCTTCAACATGGCAAAATATTTCAACAGAATATGAAGCAACAATAGTATATTCATATTCAAATGATACAAAGGAAATTTTAATTGCGCATAAAGATGTTTCAGAAAATGGACCTCTTAATTTTGATAATGTTTCTATACCATATGATGCAAATGGAGTTTTTAAATTTACAGTAGATTCAACATATACAAATGAATCAGGTCAAAAAGCCAATGTAAATTTTGAAGATTCGCCAACATTTACAATTACTCCTGATATAACAATTAATTCAATAGAAGGCTTTGAGGTTGAAAATACACAAACTATGGATTTGCCAGATGAAATAGAATCTGTTACATTTATGAGTGGAAGTTTTGAATTGAAAATTACTGATACAAAGATTGCTTCTATAGTAGCCTCCTTTGAATACAACAAAGGAGATGGAACAACAGATAAAGTATATTTTAATGTGGAAGACACTGGAGAAGCAACTTTAAATTTAGCAGGTATTACCATGTCTGGAAATTTATCAGTTGATGCAACAGTTTTAATCGATAAAATTTCACTTGATTTTGATTCAGGCAATTCAGACACATTAAATGCAGAGGTAAACTTTTCAGAGCCAAAAATTTCCAGAGTAACAGTAAATAAAGAAATAAAACAGGATATCCCAATTCCAGAGGATATTAAAAGCGTTATTTTTGGTTCTGGTACAATAGAAATAACATTATTAAATGCTAAATTTACAGGTATTAGTGGTAATTTAATATATCAGACTAATAGCACACCTCTTCAACTTACATCAGAAGGATCTGCAACGATAGATATGACAGATCTGGAATTAGGAGCACCAAGTGCTGAAATAAACATTACTTCAATTGCTATTGAGTCAGATGCAGGTATATCTCTTGGAGATAACATTACTGCAAACGTAGAATTAAAAGAACCAAAAATAAAACATGTGGAAATAAAATCATCCGATAGTATGGATATTTCAGAGTCTCAATTTGTAGATTTTGCAGGATTAAAAGAGGTTTTAAATTCCATAACTTTTACATCAACATCAGCAATTTTAATTGAATGGGATAATAAATTACCAGTTGATATTAATGCAATGCTTTTAATAACTACGGGTTTGACTGAACTTAATGATGAAAAGAGTTTTGTGATTAGTGGTAAATCAAAGAAAGTTATTAATTTTAGTGGAGAAGTAAATCTTGATAACGGATTAAACTTTACCTTTGAGGCATCACCGCAAAATTACGATGGCGAAGTTCTTACAATAGATATTTCAAATGAAGATGATTATTTGGAAATGGGATCTAAATATACACTTGAAGCAACAGTTTCTCTTGATTATAATCTTAATGCAAGTGTAAAACCAATTAATACAAATATAATTACAGAGGATAATCCTTTGAATTTTGAAATTCCAATTTCTGAAGAGACTACACTCACATTAAATGATATAGAATTAGATGGTTTTTCAGCAAAGATACTTGGAAATATTCCTCAGGATCTGGTTAGTGCAAATAATAAAATAACCTTAACAGCAACATACACAGTTGATAATGTTAAAAAGGTTAAATCAGTTGATGTTGTATTGGATAAAACTAATATAGAAAAAGATATTACTGAGTTCTTGCTGGAAGTTTTAAAAGGAAAAGATGTTGTAATGTCAATGAAATCAAATGATATTACTGCAAATATTACATCTCTGAATAATTTTAAATTCTCATTTAAAATTGATATGACAGTACCTTTGAGTTTTACTATTTTAGGAAATGAGCCATTAACACTTTTGGAAATAAAAGGCGAAAATGATGTTTTGGGCAGAGATGAAAATTCTGAAAGCGATGATACTTTAATTAATTCTATATTAGGAGATGATGGATCAATTAAGATACATATAAAATATAATAATACATCAGGTCTTTCACCGGAAGTTATCTTAATAGGAAGAAATAAGTTTGATAAACAGCTAATGAAAAAAACATTTACATTAAAGGACGGTTCTCATGAAGATGTTATTGAAATTAAATCGGAAGATATAAAAACTATTATGAATACAATTCCGTATTATCTCGATACGAAAGTTCAAATTAATCCAGGTGATTTACAGAGTTTTCTTGATAATGGAAAAGTAGATATAAAAATATGGTTAGAAGTAAAAACAGATGTAGATATGGACCTTATGGAAGGTGGTGAATAATATGAAGAAATTATATATATTACTTTTGATTTTTATATTTTCCATTTCATTGTTTGCAAATCCCAATATAAATAAACCATGGAATTATAAATTTAATCCAGCTTTATTGGATTTTGGCACGAGAAACTTTATAGATATAGGAGTAAACGCAAATCTTGATTTGGCAAATCCTGTTATTTCCATGGGTGATTTGTTTAAAGAAGAGATAGTTATAGATTTAAATGAAATATATGATAATTTAGATGGAAATCCATTGCCTATAACCCTTGATCTTGATACAGGATTGTATTTAAAGTTGCATTTATGGTCTTTTTCATATGCCAAAGAATATTCAATTGATGGAAATATAGATGTGTCTATTCCAAATGCAATAGTGGAATTTCTTGCAGAGGGAAATGTTGAGGATGGAGAATTTAAGGATTTAGAAGGTAAAGATGGAATATTTAATGTTGATATTATAGCTCAGTCAAGTAATTATTATTCATTTGGTAATAAGAATTATTCATACGGAATAATGTTATCTAAATTTTATCCAGTTATGATTATGAGAAGCAGTATAGATTTTTCGCAGACTGCAGATGCAGATAAGGGAATTATGAAGATAGATTATGCTGTTGTTGGAAATGTAAATAGTTCTTTGCAATCTTTATCTTCACTATTAGGAGATTCTGAAGATTATTATGGCCCAGATTTAAATGAGGATTTAATGGAAACATTTAAGAGTGAAAGCGCAGGATTTAAAATGAGTATAGGATATGTTAATGGTTATAATAGAAAGGCAAAATGGGGAATAGCAATAAATGATATTGTTTTAAAACCAGCTCAGGCAGATTATGCATATACCCTTTCTTCAACATCTTCTATAACAATAGAAAATATGAATATAGAAACAGAAGAAGGAAGTACAATGCTTAAAGAGGATGAAGATGCATTGGTTATGGAATATCCAAATTCACCAGAAGATATGCCTATGAGCATTAGTTATTTCTTTACAACGCATATGTTATTTGATTTTACACCACATTTTCAGTATTATATGGGAAAAGGACTTGATTATGGAGTTTCAATTGATGGAAATCTCTGGATAATTCCATTCTGGATGGATATAAGCAAGAATCAGAATGTATGGTCGTTAAATACAGGATTTGGGCTAAATATTCATCTTGCAGATGTTAATTTTACAATAGGATCAGCTTCAGATACTTTTGGTGGAATGTGGAAGTTTGAAGGGTTTACAGTTAAAGTTAATGTAGCAGCTGGAATTTAATGGGTTTAATTAAAAAGAAGAGATAGCTTTTTAGCTATCTCTTCTTTTTAATTTATAAGCTTTTATTGTATTTTCTAAGAGTATTAAGGAGGTTATTTCGCCAACACCACCAGGCACTTCGGTAACGTAAATATAATCATATAAGTTTTTATCAACATCTCCAACGATCTCATCATTAACAACATTTATTCCAACATCTATTACAACGCTTTTTTCGTTTACCAGGTCTTTTGTTATAAATGCCGGTTTTCCCACTGCGGAAACTATGATATCAGATTTTTTTGTGTATTCTTCAATATTTTTTGTATGACTATGGCATATAGAAACAGTGGCGTTGTTTTCATGACCAGATAACATAATGGAAACTGGTGTTCCAACTATTACACTACGTCCTATTACTGTGATTTTTTTACCATCAGGATTGGTAAAATGATTTATTATCCTTACAACAGAGTCAGCGGTACATGGTTTGAAATAAGCATTGCCATATATTAAATTACCAAGATTATATGGGTGTATTCCTTCCACATCTTTTTGAGGATTGAGATATTCTATAATTTCCTTAATATCAAATGGTAAAGGTTGCGCAATAAATATACCATCAATATTATTATCCTGAGAAAGATTTTTTAAAGATTTAATCATTTCCTCTTTGTTTTTTGTTTCAATTGATATGTAATTAATACGGAATTTTTTTGATAGACGTTTTTGTGATTTTAAATAAGCTTTTGTTGCAGGATCTGGATTACATGAAATACTTGCCAGAGTTACTTCATGATTTTTTGTAAATTCAGATATTTTATTTCTTATGGATTCAGCAAGAGGTTCAATATCTATTATCATAATTAATCACCTCTTTTATTAGAATAATCCTGTTATGTTTCCATCTGCGTCAACATCAAGATTTACTGCATTTGAGACTTTTGGTAATCCGGGCATTCTCATAATTTCTCCAGCAAGCGCAACGATAAATCCTGCTCCAGCTGAGAGTTCAAAATCACGGATTGTAAAGTTGTAATTTGAAGGAGCTCCGAGTTTTTTAGGGTCATCTGAAATTGAATATTGTGTTTTTGCAACTATAACAGGTAAATGATCATATCCATATTTTTTGAAGAATTTAATTTTATTTCTTGCTGCCATTTCATAATCTACATGTGAAGCTCTGTATATTTCTTTTGCAAGTTTCATGATTTTTACTTCAAGTGGGTCATGCCAGTTATATATAGGTTTTAATTCGCTTTCTTTTTCTGACTCTTCTAAAACTTTTTTTGCTAAATCAAGGGCACCTTCAGAACCTTTTGCAAATGCTTCATTTAATGCGATTTTCACTCCAAGATTTTCTACGAATTTTATAACAAATTCCAGTTCTTTATCAGTATCTGTGCTGAATCTGTTTAATGCAACAACAACAGGAATACCAAATTTTCTTAAGTTTTCTATATGAACTCTTAGATTTTCTATTCCGTTTCTTAATGCTTCCATATTTTCCTGTTCGAAATCCTTTGTTCCTCCGTTGTATTTTAATGCTCTTACTGTAGCAACTAAAACAATAACGTCTGGTTTAAATCCTGCGGTTGGAGATACAAAGTCAAGGAATTTTTCTGCACCTAAATCTGCTCCAAAACCACTTTCTGTAACAACGTAATCAGTTAATTTTAAAGCCATTTTTGTTGCTATTAATGAATTGGTTCCGTGTGCAATATTTGCAAATGGACCTCCATGAATAAATGCAGGCGTATTTTCAATTGTTTGAACAAGGTTTGGATCTATAGCATTTTTTAATACCGCAGCCAAAGCACCTTCAATTTTTAAATCGCCAATTGTTACAGGTTTTCCTTTTCTTGTTCTTGCAACTACAATATTTTGAAGTCTTCTTTTTAAATCTGGTATATCTTCAGCAAGACATAATACAGCCATTATTTCTGATGCTGCAGTGATTATAAATCCGTCTTCTCTTGGATTTCCGTTTGCATGGCCGCCAAGGGCTATAACTATTTGCCTTAAAGCTCTATCGTTCATGTCCATTGCTCTTTTCCAGAATACTCTTGTTTCATCTATATCGAGATCGTTTCCATATTTTATATGAGCGTCAATTACAGCAGAAACAAGATTATGAGCAGTTGTTACTGCATGGATATCTCCTGTAAAATGTAAATTTATATCTTCCATAGGTAATACCTGAGAATATCCTCCACCTGCTGCACCGCCTTTTACTCCCATTACAGGCCCTAATGAAGGTTCTCTTAAGGTTACTATTGACTTTTTTCCTAATTTGTTTATAGCCATTGATAATCCAATACTTGTTGTGGTTTTCCCTTCACCGGCAGGTGTTGGGTTAATTGCTGTAACAAGTATTAATTTTCCATCTTTTTTGTCTTTTAATTCCCTTAAGTAGTGATGAGAAATTTTTGCAATATAATTTCCACATTGATGAACATAATCCTCTTTAATATTGATGTCTTTAGCAATTTCAGTTATTTTTTTTAATTTTGCTTTTCTTGCGATTTCAATATCACTTAACATATTCCCGCCTCCTTCTGTTAGTTTGTGAATTTTTCACATTCTAATATTATTATACCATAATTTTTTAAAAAAGATAATTTTTATCGGTTTTTTATTTAAAAAAAGAATGAAGTGGAAATCCACTTCATTCGATTTTTTTAGCCATATTAACAAGTTCATCAATGTTATTTTTTATTTCTTCGAGTGCTTCAAATGTTTGTTTTATTCCATCAAGAACACCTTTTATTAATGTTTTTGTTGAATTTGAGAAAGAAGATAATGTATCGATGTTGTTTACAAAGCTTTCGACAACCTGATCAATAGAATCTAAGGAATTTTCAACGTTTGATAATTCTTTTAATGTTTTTTCTGAAAGCAATACGCTTGAGGTTATGCTGCTCTCAATGTTTTTTAAAACTTTTTCTGATTCTCTTGATGTTTTTTTAGCGTCATATGCAAGTTCGTTTATCATATCAGCGATTCTCGAAATACCCTCTCTGTCTATTTCTTCTTTACTTGTTTCGATTGATGAGTTTATTGAAAGTATTGAAACTGTTTCTGATATATCTTTGATTTTATAGTTTAAATCTGAAAGATTATTTATGAAATCTGCTATTTTCATTGTCATTTGAGTCATGTCCTGAATATTCAGGAAGAATGATTTTACATTGTTCAAAATAGAATTTAATTCGCTTCTTCCTTCTTCTATTGCAGATGCAAAGTTTTGAATTAATTCGTCAAGTTCATTTATATTTTTTTGCGTGTTTTTAGTAACAGATTCCATTTCAGCTGCAGCTGCACTGTTTTCAGCTATAAATGAAGCAACATTTGCAGAGAATTCTTCTATACTCTTTACCTGTTTTTTTATTGCCAGTGTTAGCCATTTTCCAAGATAATATGAAATAATAAAGAATATTACCATGAAGATTATAAATATGTTTAGTATATAATATCTGGTTTTTATTAAGTCAGCAAATAATTCGCCATATGTTATTGCATGGGCAAGATAATATGTTTTTCCTTCTGAGGTGATTTTTACAAAGGATACATATCTTTTTTCACCTTCAAAGATATATTCATATGTTCCTGCATCATTTTCTCTCATATATTTCCATAAATCATCAAGTTTTGCGTCTTTGACAATATGAATTCCTACTTTTGTCGGGTCGGTATGTAGTATTGCATATCCTTTTTCATCTATTACATAATAATATCCGGAGTTTTCTTTTGTGAATTCTTCTATAAAATAATCTTCTGTAATTTTTGAAATGTCTTTTATTGAATATCTTTCAATTTTCAATGAATACAAAAACGAATCCAGAATTTCTGTTCTTAAGTTGTTTGAGAATAAATCCCAGCTAATTATGAAAAAAGCAACAAAGAATATGGCGAAAATCCCTAAAATGGCTAAAGAATACTTTAGTTCAAGTTTCATATTTATTCCTCCTCAATAATTATTCTGTTTTTACCCTTTTTCTTGGCTCTGTATAATAATTTATCGGCAGTATTGATAAATATTGTTGCACTTTTATTTTGATAGTTACAGGCAACACCTGCACTAAATGTAACAGGAAGATTTATACCTAAATCTTTCCAATTATAATTTCTTACAGATTCTAATATACGTTCCAGAGCTTTTTTGGCTTCGATGCAGGAGGTTCCCGGCATTAGTATTAAAAATTCTTCTCCGCCAAATCTACCGGCAAAATCATTTTCCCTCATTTCTGAATTTATTATTGTTGCAATATTTTTGAGAACTTTATCTCCTGTTACATGCCCATAAGTGTCATTTATTTTTTTGAAATCATCAATGTCGATCATTGCTATTGATAGTGGATAATTCTTTCTTCTAAATGTAATGAGAAATTCTTTTAATTTGTCAAGTATGTTCTTTTTGTTGAGTAATCCTGTTAAACCATCATTTTCAGCTGCTGTTTTGTAATCATAGAAATTGTTTAATGTTTTGAATAATATACCAAGCGTTTCTGATATCATATTCATAACATATACCATATTATGTTCATTTTTTACATTTTCAAAGAGAATTAATCCCTGTTCTATTTTGTTGTATTCAATGTTAAAAACTGAATAATTGTCAGGCACTTTTGAAACGGCATCATCATACATTCCTTTTATTATCCATTCAGATGGTGTGGTAGGTTTTTTAAAATTCGAAAATAGAAAATCTTTTAAAACACTGCATGAGTAGTTTTTATCTTTTGAAAAGGAATACATTCTTCCAAAACTTGTAGAAATTAGCATAAAAAAGGCATTTTCAAAATTAAAAAATTCTTCAAGAATTAAATAAATCTCTCTCATTATATGTTCTTCATCGTCCATTTTTTCTACTAAATTTAATATCGATGATTTTATTACTTCCATTTTTAAGGATTCTTCAAGAATATCAACTAACTCTCTAAACGGTTCCATTCTAAATTTATGAAATTCTCTTGTCCATTCAATTGAATAATTCCCATCTTCAATGAACTCTTTGATTTTATTCATAAGTTCTTCTGGGTCAGCGTCTTTTCTTAAGAACATGTTTGCGCCGCTTTTTTTTGCCCAAAATTCATTAATTGATTCATTTGCTCCTGTTAGAATTATAATTCCAACATTGGAAAATGCAGCATAGCTTCTTATAAATCTACAAAGATGAACTCCGTTCATTTGCGGCATTACATAATCCGAAATTATAATATCAGGAAGAAAATCAAAAAATTTATTAATTCCTTCAAGTCCATTTTCAGCTACTTCAACATCATACCCATATTGTTCCAGACTTTTTTTTAAGAAAATACGCCATGAAATACTATCGTCAAGAACCAGTACTTTTTTCATACAATCAACCCCTGTTTATTTTTAAAATAAGATTTTTAATACCCTCTATATCTAATTTGTTGTATCTTTTGAGACTTCTCATTGCGGCATTTGTCATATATGGAAATTTCGCACGCTTTTGAATATATATATTTGCATTTTTCTTTTCCAATACTTTTAAGCCATTTGTTCCATCCTGCCCCAATCCACCAAGGAGTATAAAATAAAAGTCATCATTTACAAAGCTTTCGCAACTCTTGAATAGATGGTTTATTGAAGGTGCAATGATATCCTGTGAATCAACTGCGGAAATTGTATTTTCATTTACAAAAATAATGTCTTTCCCGCCTTCTGGAATGTATATTCCAGCATTTAAGGAGGTTATGTTATTTATAATATATACTTTTTGTTTGGTGAAATCTTCAATAAAGTCCTTAAAGTTTTCCACCTGACTTGAAAGATTATGCATTGCAAGTACAACAGGTATTTTTAATTCTTCTTTTATATCAAATATCTTTTTTAATGTATCTGGTCCGCCTGCAGATGCACCTATTACAATTTTTTTTATAATTTACACCTCCAGAAATTTTTTTAATAATATTACGATTTTTTCTGGATCATCGCTTTTTGATAGATATGCATTTATTCCTAAATCAAGACCTTTTTTGATATCTTCTGGTGAGTCTTTTGTACTTAACATAATAATTGGTAAATCTTTATTTCTATTTCTCAATATTCTGGCAACTTCATAACCTGAAATTCCAGGAAGTTCAACATCTAATATTGCGGCATCATATCCTTTTTTCTCTATTGCTTCTTCCCCAGATTTTGCTTCAATTACTCTGAATCCAGCGTTTCTTATTAGTTTTGAAATAACAAATCTGGTTAATGTGGAGTCGTCTAAAACAAGAATAGTTTTTTCTTTGTTTGAAATGCGTTTTTTATTAATGTTTACTTCTTCAATTGAAATTATTGGAACGGGATAAGAAAATATATTTTTGGCAAACCCAACAATGTAATCTTTTTCATATGGTAGTACAAATGTTTCAAAATAACCTATTATTTCATCTACAGCAATAGCTTTATTTCTTCCGGCGATTATAAATTTAAAATCACCTTCTTTAAAGTCTATTAAATCCATAATTTTTCCTTTGTAATTTATTTTTTCGTCATTAATAATTTCGGCATCTTTAAGGACTTCCTGGATTTCATTTGAAAAAATTGCAAAGATTTCATGTTGCCTTTTTACAATTAAAACTTTTTTTGAAGTTAATTCTGTTTTAAATGAAACTATAAATGTTGTTCCTTTTTGAGGAGTGCTTTTTACCTTTATAAATCCTTCTCTTGATTCTACAAAAGCTTTTACAGAATCAAGACCAACACCTCTTCCAGAAGACAAATCAGCAGTTTCTTTTGTTGAAAATCCAGATTCAAAAATTATTTCGTATGGATCTTCATAAGTAATTCCTTTTTCTTTTGCTTTTTCTTTGACTTTTTCTATATCTATACCTTTACCATCATCTGTGACCTCTATATATAAAAATTCGCCTTTTGAATAGCTTTTTATGGTTATTTTTCCGTATTCTTTTTTATTATTTTTAATTCTTTCCTCGGGTAATTCAATGCCATGTGCAATTGCGTTTTTTACAAGATGTACAAGAATATTTCTTAAAAATTTTGCGTCTTTTTTTCCTATTTTTTCATCTTCCACAAAAAGTTCTAAACGGACTTTCTTTTTATTAAAAACTGCTTCCTGATAAACAAGATTTTCAAAATCTTCAAGTACTTTGTTTAAAGAAATGAACTTCGAATCTTCTATAATTTTTTGTATGGATTTTCTAAGTTGTTTTAAATTTTTTAAAGCGCTATTTTTATTTCCCTGAATTAATAGATTTTCTGCTTTAAGTATTTCTTCGAAGATTTTTTCAAAGTAATCTATGTGAACTGAGTCAATGGAAACTCTTCCAGATGAACTATCAATATCTTCTTTACCCTCAAGAATTGAAGAAAAATATTTAACTTCATCTGGAGTTAAATCCTTTTTTTTATTTACAATCTCAGCTGAAATCTTCATTATCCTGGCAACAAAATCTTCTTCCAATTCATTGTCTAAACGTTTTTTAAATTCACTTTCGAGAACATGCATAAAGCTCTGTATATTATTTAATCCCACCAGCCCAGCAGAACCTTTTAGTGTATGAAAGATTCTATGTAAATCCTTTATTATAATGGGATCATGAGTTTCAAGATATTTTTTCAATAATTCAATAGCTTCGTTTAATCGTTCTTCCATTTCATCAAAATATATCTGAGAAAAATCCATTTCCATTTATATCACTCCAGAATTTCATATATATTTTTGCCAACTTTTAAGTACTTTTTATTCTTTTCATCTGATATAACTTCACCATTTGTTGTCTGGATATTTTTACATAAAAGGCTAAAACCTTTTTTTATAACGAGCCATTTAAATTCTTCGTCAGTTTTCAATACAGGGAAAATTTCATTTTTATATTCAACAAATCCGTCAAATTCTTTAAATGAAAAAGGGGCAAATTTTTCAATACCGGAAATATTAAGTATTTTGTATCTTTCAACAGCATATTTGCCATCTATAATAAAGAAATCCTGTAATAATTTTTGATGTGTCCCTCTTTTAATTTTTCTGTTTTTTACTATTACGTCTGGCATATCCTGTTTTAATGCATTTTCAATATTAAATACAAGTATATCTTCCCCTTCGTCTTCAAAATATCCGGAATATATTTTCATTTCAGGGAATAATTCAAGCATTTTTTCAGAAATAATGTGCACTTTGTCGATTTTTGTTTTTTTTATTATTGAGGTTACGCCAAAAGCCATTTTTTCATATATTAGAAAGATTTTTAAAACGAGCTTTTCTTCCAGCGGAAGGGTTACAACAGGGTATAAATTCCCGTTAAATTCTGAAAAACCTATAAACTGTTTTCCTGTATCCTCAGGGATAAAAGATGTTGAAATCCCTATGATATTATTTTCGATAGCTATTTTTCGTGTTCTGTTTTCAATATCCTTTATTTCACATATATAATATTCCATCTATAACACCTCAACTATTTTTTAAATGCCATAATTCTGGATCGTCAGGATTTAAATATATAGCTTTTGATATTGAATCTTTAAAATTTTTTCCAAGCCTTAATTCTACAAAACCTTTGTATTTCCATAAAAGATAATTTAAAGGATATTTTTCAATAGCATGTGAGATTCTTTCATAGGCCATAATGAAATTTTCTTTATTAAGCATTTCTTCAATTATTTCAAGCTCTTCTTCTAAAGTAACATGAGTATATGTTTTTAATATTTTGTCTTTTAAAATGTTTTTTTCAATATTATTTTTTGAAGGTTGTAAATTCTTTTTTTCCAGATATTTTAAGTTGATTTTATTTTTAAATAGCGAAGTTTTAGTATTCTTTTTTAATATTTTATTTTTTGAATTTTTCCACAGAACAATATCATCATAAAATTCCGGTTCAAATAATTCCAACAATTCTGGATAAAATTCCCCTTTACCCAGAATTAAATAACCATCTTTTTTTAATAGTAACTTTAAATCATTTAAAATTTTGCTAATTTGATATTCTTCAAAATATATTAAAACTCGACGAATAAATATAATGTCATATGTTTTCGAATTATCCTTTGCTTCCAATATTATATTTCTTTGCATAAAGGATATATCCCTTTTATAATTATTTTTTACATAAAAAAAGTTATCTTTTTTTTCAAAATATTTTTCAATTAAATCCTTTTTAAGAAATCTAACACTCCAGAATTTGTATTCCCCTTTTATTGCCTGTTGGATGCGTTCATAAGATAAATCAACACCTTTTATGGAATAATTTATTCCAGAATCATTTAATATAAAAGACATTGTATAAACCTCTTCTCCCCTTGAACAACCAAGGCTTAAAATATCCCAATTATTTTTTGTCTGGATTTTTCTTTTTAATATATTCCATAGATTTTCATCTCTGAAAAAATAGGATTCTCCAATGGTATAATTTTCAAGAATTATATTTTCCAGTATTTCTTCGTCCAATTCTCCTAAATATTGAATAATTTTTTTTACATTTTGAAATTTTTTTTCATCAAAACTTAAGCTATATTTATTTATTATATGTTTTAATTTAGTATCAATCATATTATCCCCCTCTAAAAATTCATCTCCACTTCTATTATACCAAGAATATTAAAAATAATAAATTATTTTTGCAAATAGATAAAAAAGAAAATATTTTCTATTTTTGGAACAGATTTAAATTTTTTGTTTCCATGCCGTAATTTTTTTTGCGGGGGATTTTGTTATAATTTACACTGAATTAATATATCAATGATATATTAATATAAAAATCAAAGGGGCTCAAGAATGAAGTTTGGAGATATCTTGCATAGTTATATTAAAAAATCTATTATCCAGAATGTTGTATTTTTCGCAATTATTATATTAATCTGGACTTTTTCGTTTTATATGTCATATAGCAATCTTTCTAATTACTCGCAGAATAATTATGACGCTTTTTCAGATGTTATGAATCATTATTTTTATCATTTAAAGTATATTAGCATTATTGATGATGAAAAGTTGCTTAAAGACATTAACATTAAAAGATTTTATGCTGTTGAACAAACAGGAAAGGTTAGAAAAACGCTACCAGATGAATTGTTTGAAGATAAATATATTAATCAGATACTTCTTTTTAAACTGCAAAATATGAAGAATATGGATACATTAATTTTAAAAACTGAGCTATTTTCAAATGAACCTGAGAAAATATATATTGTAAGTAAATATAATTCCTTATATTTAATAGGTGAATTAAATGCTTTAAATTTACTGCATAATTCAACTTACTATTTTTCGATAATTGATGAATCAGGAGAATTGATTTTATCTGATTTGAATATTAATAAATTTAATTTTATTACAACTGATAACTTCAGGATATATCTTAACTTAAAGAAGAAATGGAAAAATATAACTCTTGTGACCTCTATTGATATTACAAAATATGTTATATACAATATTTTTATTTCGATAATTATATTATTATTGATTTATGTGAATTTGTGGTTCAAAAAAAGAAATTTAAGTCTTATGGAAACCTTTGAACAGGAATTTAATAAAATAATAAAGAGCATGGAAAGTTTCTTAAAAGAATTAAGAATTATGGATAGACAGAGTTTTATGATTTTGTCTGAAAATGATTTTGTGAATATTCTGGAACCAATAAAAAAAGAAAAATTCCATTTTACTGAATTAGAAGAATTAAAAGAAGTTGAATTTTTAGCTATAAAAGAAATGATAGAATTATTTGATGAAATTAGTGCATCAACAGAAGAATTAGAAGCTACAAATAAAGAACTTGAAGATTTATATAATCAGGTGGAAGATGCATATAATGATCTTGGGGTTTCTTATAGAAAATTTTCTTCGCATCTTTCTGCAATAGCTGAAAAATATGATGAAATAACAGGTTTTCATATTGATAGGGTTGCAAAATATTCGCGGGTAATAGCAGAAAAAATGGGTTTTGATGCGAAATTTGTAAATGATATTGAAACATACGCACCTTTACACGATATTGGTAAATTGATGATAAATCATGATATATTGAATAAACCTGGAGGGCTGACGGCTGAAGAATACGAGGAAATGAAAAAACATACATTATATGCTGAAGAAATATTTGGAAATGATGAATATTTCCAGATGGCTAAAAATATAGCATTATATCATCACGAAAAATATGATGGTTCTGGATATCCTTTTGGGTTAAAAGGAGAGGAGATTCCTATTGAAGCTCGTATTGTTGCGCTTGCTGATATTTATGATGCATTGAGAAGCGATAGACCGTATAAAGCTGGATACTCTCATGAAGAAGCTTATAATATTATAGTTAACGGTGATTTTAAAACCAAACCTTCTATATTTGATCCAGAGGTATTAGAAGTGTTTAAAAAGTATCATGAAGAATTTAATAAAATTTTTGAAGAATATCAGGAAAAATATGAAGTTAAAAAGGAAAAAAATAATGATATAAAAGATCATGGCGAAACAGAAAATGGTAAGGTATGAAAAGTAAATAGGTGAACAAGGATTCTTCCTGTATAATCCCGGGAATATGGCTTGGGAGTCTCTACCAGACAGCCGTAAACTGTCTGACTACAGGAAGAGAGATAATATAATTGTAATAAAGCATCTCTCTTCCTGGGGGATGCTTTTGTTTTTTATGATTAAAATATTAAATTTTATTTAATTTAAATAAATTAGAAATAATTTTGTAAACTATTACTTATACAATAATGTTAAAGGTATATTATATTTTTTAAAACTCAGGAGGTGTTATGGGGTGGAAAAGTTCTTTAAGTTAAGAGAAAACGGTACAACTGTAACAACTGAGATCCTTGCTGGTATTACTATTTTTTTAAGTATGGCCTATATTTTATTTGTTAATCCAAGTATTCTGGTAACAGCTATGGCTCCAGGTGCAGAAGTTGGAAGCGATGTTTATACTCAGTATTTTGGTGCTGTAATGGTTGCTACAATTTTTGGTGCAGCAGCTGCAACATTGGTAATGGGATTATATGCTAATTATCCATTTGCTCTTGC
Source organism: Marinitoga sp. 1135 (assembly GCF_013363245.1). NCBI lineage: Bacteria > Thermotogati > Thermotogota > Thermotogae > Petrotogales > Petrotogaceae > Marinitoga > Marinitoga sp. 1135. The sequence goes on from NZ_LBEZ01000025.1 coordinate 109,782, forward strand.
TCCAGGTATGGGTTTAAATGCATATTTTACCTATACTGTAGTTTTGAAAATGGGGATTCCATGGCAGGTTGCATTGGGTGCAATTTTTGTTGAAGGTCTTGTATTTATTTTATTAACAGCTTCAGGGGCAAGAAGTTTTGTTGTAAAAGCTATTCCTCAAAATATAAAATTTGCCACAAGTGCAGGTATAGGTTTATTTATCGCATTTATCGGTATGAAAAATGCAAGTATTATAGTAGCTAATCCTGCAACATTTGTTGGATTGGGAGATTTAACTGATCCAAATGCATTAGTTGCAATAATTGGTTTAATTATAACAGCTGTTTTATTTGCGTTAAGAGTTCCAGGATCGATTCTTCTTGGTATTATTATATCAACAATAATAGGTGCTTTCCCAATTTTTGGAGTTACACATTATCAGGGAATAATCGGAAAGATTCCTGATATTTCACCAACATTTATGAAACTTCAACTTTCATGGGGTGATTTAGTAAGTGGTTCATTCTGGGTTGTGGTATTAACCTTCTTCTTTGTTGACTTCTTTGATACACTTGGTACATTAACAGGTTTAGCTCAAAGTGCTGGATTTATAAAAGATGGAGAAGACTTCCCAAGATCAAATAGAGCATATATGGCTGATGCTATAGGTACTTCTGTAGGTGCATTATTTGGAACTTCAACAGTTACAACATATATTGAAAGTGAAACAGGTATTGCACAGGGTGGAAGAACAGGTTTAACATCAGTAACTGTAGCTGTATTAATGCTTCTTATGTTATTCTTCTCACCTTTAGGATTAACAATTCCAGCTGCAGCAACAGCACCAGCATTGATTTTTGTTGGTTCTTTAATGTTGAAAAACTTAACAAAAATCAGATGGGAAGATACAACAGAAGCTGTTCCAGCATTTATAACAATTATAATGATGCCATTGACATATTCTATTGCTAATGGTATTGCTCTTGGTTTAATAGCATATCCATTAGTTAAGGTATTATCAGGAAAAGGTAAGGAAATTCACTGGTTAAACTGGGTACTTGCAATTGCATTTGTATATTACCTTATATATTTACAACATTAATAAATCAAGGGCTGTTTCTTTTGAAACAGCCCTTATTTTTGTTTTAATAATTCTAAAAAAATATAGAATAAGCGTTCATTACCATGAGTGCTTACAACATGAGATTGTGCCAGTGCAAACAACAGTGAATTACCATTGGATAGTTTTCCTTTTACCACGCTATCTGAGAAATGTTTTATAAACTCATGGAATTCTTTACGAGCTTCCTGTAAATTAATTTTTTTGGAATTTTTTTCGAGTATTTTAATGGGTTTTTCAGAAAAGATTATGAAAACATCGTAATTATTTATATCTTTAAAAATATACAACCTTCCAAGCTTTTCGTTTTCAATATTTTTTAAGTTTTCAATATTACATTCCTCGAAATATTTCATATCTATATTATTATCTTTATATTTTATACCAACAGCAAAAAAATCTCCTACATCTTCGACACCAAATATCCTTTTTATAAATCGTTTTAAAATAAGCTTTCGTATTTTTAAAACGGTATTATAGGAAACATTTAAATCTTCAGAGATTTTTTTTATCATTTTTCCTTCGGCTAATTCATGAACAATTCTTACAAACTTCAAAGGTTTAATTCTTATATCCTTGAAAATAGTACCATTGTATCTTGACCATTCTCTCCTGCATGATTTGCATTTAAAATGATTTCTTCTTATTGTATAAACTTCTTTGCTTCCGCAATATGGACATTCGCTTTTTATATTCAATATTCCAGCTTCTATTAAAAATCTTTCTGCGCTGCTATCATCTTTTAATTTTTTTATCAAATCCATTTTTATCTCTCCTTTCATTTTATATTTTACCACATTAATTAAGTCTTAATTATCTGCCACCAAAAAATTCTTAATCCTTAAATAATTTTGAAACATTTGAGGAGTATATATTATAAACGTGAAGATAAGTATTCAATAATTGCCACCAAAAGGAGGAGGAGATAAGATGGAGTTAAACCGTAAAAATTCTATATTTATAGTTATTCTTGTAGCGGTTTTAACAATTGTTTTTGGTATTTATGCAGCAAAGGTCAGTGTTCATGATAATATATCAAGTTATGTTCCAAAAGATGATCCTGACAAGGTGATTTATGACGAAGTGGCAGATACATTTGGTTTAAACGGCATGATTTTAACAGCAGTAAAGTATGACGATGTGTATAAACACTTTCCAGAGATATATAAACTCACGGAAGAATTAAAGAAACTTGATGTAGTTGATAATGTTATTTCACCTGTTAATGCTCCAAGGATTAGCACAACAGAAGATGGAGATATTTCAGTTGGAAACCTTGAATCAACATTTGATTTTTCAAGCATTAAATCGTATAGTCCAGAAGAATTGAAAAATGAATTAAAAAACGATGATATGATTAAAGGAAAATTTATATCAGATAACGAAAAAAGCGTATTATTTGCAATTGGATTAAAAAAGGATGTTGAAGAGAAATCAGCAGGTTTAAAGGTTGAAAATGTATTTAAAGATGCAGGTGTTGATTATTATATCTTTGGTACAGCAATTGCGAATAGAGAAATAGAGGAAATAGTAAAAGATAATTTATTAAAGTTAATTCCTATTGTTTTAATTCTCGTTATGGCTGTTCTTTATTTTAGTTATAAGAACATAGCAGGTGTGTTATTGCCTATCATTTCAGTTTTGCTTGCTGATATATGGACAGTTGGAATAATGGAATTGTTGGGAATAGACTTTAACATAACAACATCAGCAGTGCCAATTGCAGTTGTTGGTATAGGAACAGCATATTCAATTCATATTATCAGTAAATATTATGAAGAATTGCATAAGGGTATTTCAGCAGAAAAAGCTGTAAATGAAACATTGAAGCATGTAGGAACAGCAGTTGTTTTAAGTGCATTAACAACTATCGCAGGATTCTTATCATTGTTAACAGCTGATCTTACTCCTGTGTGGCAATTGGGAATATTTACCTCACTTGGTATAGCTTTAGCATTACTAATGGCAACTATATTTGTTCCAGCAATGCTTTTAATTTTCAAGCCAAAGTCGAAGGTAACATTATCTGAAGACGGAGAAAGTCCGTTTTTAAGAAACTTTACAGATAAGATTGTACATCATAGAGCCATTACATTGTCCATAATAGCAATTCTTGTATTATTTACAACATTCTATATTCCAAAAATCAAATCTGATATGCAAATAGAAAATTTCATGAGCGACAAAACACAAATGGTTAAAAGTTCTAAGTTCTTAAGAAATAATTATGGTGGAAATGATTATATATTCGTTGATTTAGTGGCTAAAGGAGACAATACATTCAGGGATTTCTACTTTAATAGATCTATTAGAGATATTTCATTATTTGCAAAGAATTATGATGTTATTTCACAGATTTCAAATATAGGTGATGTTGTTGCAAATCTAACAGAAGGATTTACAGGCGTAAAGTACATTCCTGGTTCAAACGCAGCAATGGAACAGGATTATATGATGATTGAAGGTAGTGAAGGAATAGATAAGATATTATCCGCTGAAAAGAACGAGGGAATTTCTCAAATGATGGTAAACACCAAGAGTTTTAACAAGGTTAAAATCCTTGAAAATGACTTAAGAAAATATATTAATGATTATATCTATACAGATTACAATACAGAAGAATTTGACGTTGGAAATCCAGAACACATAAAAGCATTTGAACACGAACTTAAACAATTCATAGCAGCAAGAAATGGAACATATACAGAAGAAGTTTTAAATACAATGTTAAAAGCAAGAAAGGCTGATATAAACGAGATAATTTCAGGAATGGATAAAACAATGATATTAAATCTATTTAATAATTATCTTGCTGAATATGGTGAAGAAACAATTGACATGAATACATTCAATGCATATTTAAAAGATCCAAAATCAGTGGATGAATATATTTCAGAATATTATGAATATTTTGTATATGATTACGAACCAACATTAAAGGCATTATATGTGGAAAATACTTTGAAATCATTAAATACAGGATTAAAAGAAAATTATATAAAAGAACTTTCACAATATGTAAATGATGAGGAAGTTGTAATTCCAGGGGGAAATAAGAAGTTATTGGTAAGGGTTACCGGTATTCCGGTATTAACAAACAAGGTTAATGATATGGTATTTGACAATCAAAAAGAAAGTATGATGCTTGCCTATGCACTTGTATTTATATTATTTGCAATTCAAATGCATTCTGTGGTTCTTGGAATACTCGCATTAATTCCTATTACTCTTACTATAATTGTCAACTTTGGAATAATGGGGCTAACAGGTATTTCATTAAATGCAGCAACAGTAACAATTGCATCAATTACTATTGGTACAGGTATAGATTACACAATACACTATTTAACAAGATTTAAGAAAGAATATAGGCTTACAAAGGATAAGTTTAAGGCTGCAATAAGAACATCAGCAACCTCTGGAAGGGCTATATTAATTAACTCTCTTGCAGTTATTCTTGGATTTGCAACATTTATATTCTCAGAAATAGGTATGTTAAGTCAGTTTGGTATTTTAACTGCAACAGCTATGTTAGTGGCTCCTATATTGACTTTAACAATATTCCCTATATTAATGACAATGCTTAATGAAAATCTTTTAAATAAATTCTCAAAAGAATCATTACTAAAAAGAAAATTAAAAATGGAGGAGGAGAAAGCATGAACTACAAAAAGGGATTGGTATTACTCACAGTAATTATTTTAACAGTTGTTTCCGCATTTGCAATTACAGGGCAGGAAGTATTGGATCAATTGAAAGATGCACACGATAATTTCAAAACAGAAAAATCACTTGTGATCATGCAGTTAAAAGACGCTAATGGAAATATCAGGGAAAGGGAATTTGATATGTATATTATGCATGATGGCGACGACACACTTGCGCTTGTAAGATTTAATAAGCCATCAGAAGTAAAAAGAATTACATTGCTCACATTATCAGACGATGAAATTTACCTTTATATGCCAGCATATAGAAAAACAAAGAGGATTTCCGGCGGTGCAAAAAATGGAAAATTTGTAGGTTCAGACTTTAAATACAACGATATTTCATTATTATACAACGAACAAAACGGCGATTACGATGCAAATCTTATAAATGAAGATGATAAATCATATACAGTAGAAATAATTCCACATGAAAAGGACAGTGATTATGGAAAGATAGTAGCGTTAATAGAAAAAGAAAACATGCTCTTTAAAAAAATAGATTTTTATAACAAAAATGGAGAATTAATAAAGGTAATGACATTTAGCGATGTAAAAGATTATTCGGGTCATATTCTCGCAACAAGAATAGAATTAAACAACATTGAAGAAAATCACTCAACAATACTTATTATTAAAAATGTTGAATTTGATATTCCAATTACAAAGAAATTCTTTAACAAGAGAAATATCTCAAAACCTGTTTTGAAGTATCAATAATAAAAATAAAAAATAAGATTTTGGAGGCGAGAGTATGAAAAAAAGCATAGTAACAATAATATCGCTCACATTGTTAGCATTGACATTATTTGGCTTTTCTGGTGATTTAAATTATATATACGGTTATAATTTCTCAAATAATGCATCAACAACATTTAGTGGATTAAAAACAAATATTACACTTGAAAATGAACTCGACAATCTTTATTATAGATTTTCAATAGATTTATTCAAATTAGACGGTTTTGATTTAAATGTTAACTCAGATATTGATACAACACAGTATGCAGCATTGATGCCATCATCAGTATATTTAATATCTCCATCATTACCATGGGCATTATATGTACTCAATGAAGCGTTTGCAGATATTTATCTTGATGAAGCAACATTAAGAGTCGGAAGGTTTATTCCTGATAGCGGCAGTTCAACATTTTACAGTCCTTCAGTAACAATTCCAGCACATGATGGAATTAATCCATTTGAACCATTAAAAACATTACCTGTAGATGGAATATATTTAAATGGATACATTGCAGACTATACATATGAATTAACCTTTACACCAAAAACATATGACGATATACCTTCATTTATACTATATCCAAAAACAATAAACGAAACAATAATTTCTGAGAACGCAGCAACACTTACATATGCATTTAAAACATTAATGGTCTTACCAGATATATATGAAGTTAAAAATATCTATACAGAAACAAAAAATATAGACGAATTATTGCCTGTAAATAGCGATTATAGTGCAAAGGTTTCAATGGATATTTCAAATTACAATATCAAATTAGGTTATGCTCATGACCATTATCACTTTACAGTTCCAGAAACAATAGAAATAAATTATTCAAAAGATGGAACAGGAACATCAAAAACAACATTATACAGACCATATAGAAATGTAGTAACATTAGATTTTCAGGGGATATCCTATTTCTTTGATTCTATAAGCTATCATGGCGAAGCAGCATTAATTATGCCAGAAAAAACATATATAAAAGTAGATACAACATATTATGTTCCAAATCCTGAAAATCCAACAACAACAGTTCAGACAAAAGATTCAACAGAAGTGGACATTTTTGAAAAGTATTATGTAAAGGCTGTAGGAGGTATCGAATATACACACGGAGAAGACTTTACATTGGGAATTGAAGGATTTAACGGTTTGCCAACAGAGGAATTAAAAGGGCATATTTCATTTGGAAGCGATATGTATATAAAAGCAAAGATAAACAATGTATCCTTTGAAGGTCTTGGATTAGCAGCGTTTTCAAAAATCAATGATAAATATGAACCTGGATATATGGGAACATTGAAAATTGCATATAATGGGATTGATAACTTCGAACCGTCAATACAGTTAAAATATGCATATGCCGAATCAGATGAACACTCATTAAAATCAATGGAAGATTTAAATTCAATCTCATTAAATATAAAAATTTATTTCTAATAAATAATATAAAATTAAAGTGCCGGGATTAATTCCGGCACTTTGTTATTAAATTTAATCAGTAGTAAATATAATCTTTTCCAGTTCTCCTTTTATATTATCAAGATACCAATTAATCTTTAATAATTCTTCATCTGTAATACTTTCATCATTTGTTGCTACTATATTACCATTTGCATCTATAATTGGACCGCTAAACACATCGTATTCCCTGTTTTTTATTGCGTTTTTCATTAATTCAATAAGATTCTCGCTTTGTCCGGGAAGCAAATTCTTCGATTTAAATAATCTTACAATTTTTCTATCCATTCCATACCAGTACTTTCTTAAGTCCTTTAGATGTTTTGAAGTGGTAATTTCCCACTCATCATTCAAAAGTTTTTTTACAATTTTTTCATAAAAAGGTCCCCAATTCCATGTTGCAGCTGCTATATTGGTTTTTGGAAATAATTCATCTTTTTTTATATTATATCCTATGCTATATACATTATGCTCATCGGCAATTTCCAGAGGAGTAAGAGTGTCGAGATTAGAAGCTATTATATCATTTCCAGATTCTATAAGTTTCACCGTTAATTCCTTTTCTAATTCATAGTTTATCCATTCTTTTGTCCATTTTACGTCAATAACAGCTGATGGATTTACCATTTTAACTCCTATAGCAAAAGCATTTAAATTCCTTACAAATAAAGGTAATGGATAAGGCGCAATAAACCCTATCTTATTTGATTTCGTCATAATTCCCGCTATCATTCCTGTTAAAAATTGTGGTTGATATATTCTTCCGAAATATACAGAAAGATTTCTATAACTCTTATATCCCGCACAATTTAAGAACTTTACAGACAAATTATTTACAGCTGCTTTATAAGTTGAATCCATAAAATCAAAACTTGTAGTAATAATTAAATTATAATTCTTATCCACCAATTCTTGAATAACTTCATATGAATCTTCTTTTTTTACATTCTCAATATATGTAGTATGAATTTTATCTTTAAACTTTTCTTCAATATAATTTCTTCCAATTTCATGAGCCTGAACCCAGGTGCTTTCATTAATAGTATTTCTATACACAAAAGCTATATTTAAAGTCTTTTCCTGTGCAGCTGACAATTTAATAAAAGAAGCTAACATTTCATGTAGTAAATCTTTTTTTTCTTCTAAATAAACAGTTTCAAGCTCCTTAATTAATTCTTTTACTCTTGCTTTTAATTCTTTGTCTAAAATATTATCTTCAATTCCATATTTTTTTATATACTCAAGAAAGGCATCGCCGGTAGTCAAAGGAAGACTTTCGCCACCAAGAGAATGATACACCTTTCTAAAGTTCCAGTATATAAATTTTTCAAAATATTTGAAAAATTCATTTGGATTTTGATTGGTTTCCTTTATATGTTTTAAAAGGATTTCTTCAAGCTCTTTAAAGCTTCCTTCCCTTTTAAACCATATCATATTTATTTTTGTTTTTTCATAAAAATCAAGAAACTCATAATAAATTCTGATTTTAGGGTCCAGTTCATCATATTTTGGTATTATCCTTCTTACATTTCCTACAATTGAAGGTGCTTCGAGATATTTTAAAACACTTGCTCGTTTATTTCCTTCTACAACATAAAAATAATTTAAAAATTCATAAGCTACTATAGGTTCCCTTATGCCTTCTTCCTGCTGTGCTTCAAAAAGATTCATCCATTTAATTGCAAATTCACTTGTTTCTTCTAACAATGGAAGAAAGTTTTTTGAAAATGCACTTCTTCGGGATTCGTAATAAGTGCCTTTAACCTTTTTTAGCGGTATTTCTATTGTTCCAAGATATTGTTCTCCACTAATTTCATATTTTTGAAGCAAATGTTCTAAAGAAGGTAAATATCCGTCTTTCCCTCTACCTTCCCAGTATAATAACTCCCTTTCCCCTTTTTTCTTTGCATTTTTGTATTCCTTTGCGCTGTCAAATCGATTCATTATATCCTCTCCCCGAAAATCATAAATAAATTTCCTTTAATTTAATCCTTCCATTTTCACCTTTTATTTTTACAATATCATGCAAATTTTCATCATATAATACATACTTAAAAGGAACTGTATTAAGTAAATATGAAATTCTCCCTTTATAATAAATCTTGAAATTTAAAGGTTTGCTGGTATATCTTGGATGAATATGGCCATAAAACCAGATTTTTGGAAAATATTTTAAATAAATTTTTGCTAATTGTTTTGAACCTTTGTGATAATCATCCATATCATCAAAAATATTTGAAATTCCCGGTGGCGAATGGGAGATAATCACATCCAGTTTTTTAAATCTATTTAAAAATTTGCTGCGATTTAACTTGTGGCAAAAAGCCCTTGCATCTTTTTCTTTAAAATGAAATGGTTTTTTACCATAAGATAATGCACCGGAAAATCCGGTGATATACACATCTTCAGAAATATTAAGAGCTGATTTGATATTTATAATTTCATTGTGGATTACTTTAATTCCTGTATAAATATTAGAAAAATCGTTTAAATTTATATCTTCAAACTTTTTGAAATATTTTTTATCGTGATTTCCATAAATCATTAGGCTAATTTTAGGGGTTAATGTATTCAATAAAAAATCAAAATATCCCGGTGATAAATCACCGCAACCAAGCAAAATGTCGCATTTTTTAATTATTTTATGAATACTTCCCTTTTCTTCATCAGAAACCGCAACAATTTCTATCATCAATATCTGTCTCCCTGCTGTCAACTATAACTTTTCCACTTAATTAATTATAACATGCTAATAAAAAAACGAAGCCAATAGGCTTCGCTTATAAAATTACTAAATTTTAAATATTTTAATATTTTCATTCTATTTTCCTGTTTTCCTATAAAAACATTTAACCGTTTTAACTCAATATCTATATTTTTAAGAACTATAAAATTTTTAACCTTTATTCTTTCCATACAATCATCTCCTGGTATAATTGGTGGTTTTATAGAAATAGTATTATTTTCAATATAATATAAAGTTATTTCACTTACTCTGCAAATATTATACCATATTTATTATGATACTTCTAAATTTTGAATGAAATCTTTCAATTATTATTGAAACCATTTAGTATTTGTGAAATCATCATAAAAACAAAAAATTTTCTAAATTAAAATATTTAGTTAATAAAAATTCAAAAAAAAAAAAAAAAAAAAAAATGATACATTATAGTTGGTAATTTAATATTTTATTCAATTGAAAATAAGGGGGCAGGATGATGAAAAGAGTCATTGTATTTTTGATGGTGACAATAACTATGCTGTTTTTTATGGTATCCTGTTTTCACCAATCGGAAAAAGCAAAAGAAAATATTCAAACAATAGCACCAACTACTCCAGAGCCTGTAGATGGAGCAAAAAATGTAAATATAAATCACCTATGTTTGAAATGGAAAGGATCAATAGGTTCAGAAGGAGATATTATAAGTTATGATGTGTATTTTGGAGAATCACAGAATTCGATGAAACTAGTTTATAAAGATTTAGATAAAACTTCTGTAAATATACCTGAACTTGAAAAAAGTAAAACATACTATTGGAAAGTGGTTGCGAAAAATCGTAAAGGAGAGGAGCTATCAAGTAAAGTATGGTCATTTACAACAGAAAAGAAAATGATTCAAAATGGTTATATGTTTGTGTATGGTGATGGTATGCTTGCGATATATGATGTAAATTCAGATCCGGAACATCCGGTATTTGTATCATCAATAGATTTGCCGCATGAATCTACAAGTTTCTGTTTTGACGGTGTATATTTGTATACCGAAGATCTTGATATAATTGATCTTAGCGATGTAAAAAATCCAGAATTAATAGAAAAGCATGATGGTGCGTATATGCCATCGGATGCTCGAGATATTGTAGTAACAAATGGTTATGCGTATATAGCAACTTTTGATAAGCTGGAAATAGTGGATATAAGCGATAAAACGAATCCTAAAAAGATAGGGATGTATAATACAGGATATGTTTATGGAGTATATGTAGATGGAAATTATGCATATCTTGCAGCTGGTATTTCAGGTCTGGAAATAGTGGATATAAGCGATAAAGCAAATCCTAAAAAAGTGGGAAATTATGATACAGGGACAGCTTATGGAGTATATATAGATGGCAATTATGCATATGTGGCAGATTATGATAATGGGTTGGTAATAGTTGATATAACAAATAAAACAAATCCAATAAAGGTAACGTCAGTTTCAACAAATGGTTCTGCATATGAAATTATTGGTATAAAAATATATGGTGTTCAAAAAAATATATTTCTTGGAACTGAAGGAGGATTAAAAGCTGTTGATATAACTGATTTAAACAAAGCGTATCTTATTGATTCATATTTTGATGATTTTTCAGTACATCATGGCGTGATCTCAGGTGATTATGCTTATGTAACAGGGGATGGGTATGCGGTAGTTGATATTAGTAATCAATATAGTTTTGATAAACCAATTTATGAATATGTAGATAAATATTCAAATCCTTCTGCATATAGCGGTGTTCATGTGGATGATTATGATATTATTGCAGCGGGAGATAGTGGACTTGCTATATATAATGAAACAACAAGGAAAACATATACTCTTTATCTTGAAGGTACAGCAAGAGATGTTTTTGTAGATGATAATTATGCATATGTAGCAAATTATTATCATGGTTTGGAAATAGTGGATATAAGTGATAAAACGAATCCTAAAAAAGTAGGAGATTATGATCCCGGTTATTTTTATAGTGTAGAGGGAGTGTACGTGGAAGGAAATTATGCATATCTTGCAGCTGGAGATTCTGGACTTGTAATAGTAGATATAAGTGATAAAACAAAACCCAAAAAGGTAGGAAGCTATAATAATTTTACTAAGGTTTACGGAGTATATGTGGACGGTGATTATGCATATATAGCAGGTTTTGATAAAGGTCTGGTAATAGTGGATATAAGTGATAAAACAAATCCAAGAAAAATAGGGGAGTATAATACTACTGGTTTAGGTTTTGCTATAGGAATATATGTGGATGGTGATTATGCATATGTTGCAAATAGTTATAAAGGCTTAGAAATAGTGGATATAAGTGATAAGACAAATCCAGTAAAGGTGGGGGCGTATAGTCCAGGTTATTTTTATAATGTAGAGAAAGTATATGTAGATGGGAATTACGCATATCTTGCAGCTGGAAATTCAGAGTTTGTAATAGTAGATATAAGCGACAAAACAAATCCAACAAAAATAGCAGCTTATGATACAAAAAATATTTCTGAGATAACATCGCCTGTTAAAATTAAAAATTATGATTATGGTTATATTTATGATGTGAAATTTGATTCAAATAATAATGTTGTTTATGTTGCAGGGTCAATGGGATATATGCAGATAAATGTTTTAAAGCCAGATTCTGTAAGAATTAATTGGAAGATACCAATGTCAGATTTTGGGGCAATTTTAATCTGGTAAAAATAATTTTTAATTTCTTTAATTCCCTGATAGAATTATATTACAATTCTATCAGGGAATGTTTTTGTATTTTTCCGTATTTAAGCCTAAACATGAGAAAAAGATAATAAATGTTTTTTATTGTATTTCTATATCATAAATAATTGTGGATAGTCTGTCTAATTCTCTATCAACATATGCTGGATATGGGATTATTCCTCTATCTCTGCAATTTTTGATATAATCGTCTATTATATCGATGTTTATATTATCTTCATCGACCACATAATCTACGCTCAATACCACTTTTCCAGAAGATAGGATTTTGTTTATGTATTTTAGCTTATATTCTGTTTCAGTGCTTTTTTGTATTAAATAACTTCCGTTGTCGAGTTCTTCTGAATCATAAAATAAATCTTCTATTCCAATTCCAGAAATGGTTTTTAAATATATTCCATTATTATCGTAATCCAGTATATCTTCACCATTTTGAGGTATAATCAAGAAATTTTCTTTTTTACTTCTGGCATAATTTGCTATTTCCACAACAAAATCTATCATGTCCTTTGCTGTTTCTTCAATAGGTCTTTGATCAACTTGTGGTGCTTCACCTTCATTTGACCAATAATAATATGCATCGATTATATCGAGATATACACCTGAAAAGCCCATGTCAATTATTTTATCAAGATAATCGTAAATTATCTTTTTCCAGTCTTCGTTCCAGTATTTTACTTTATAATTCCCTTCCCAATCAGGGTTTTCAGGTCCAAGCCATGAAGGAGGATTAGTTTTCCATTCATCATGCCAATAGTATCTATAATCTTCAGCTTCACCAATACTAAGATAGCAGATTGGTGCCATTCCAACACCTTTTAATTTTTTTATTTCATCGTATGTATATTTACCATCCTCTAAACCTGTTCGGGAATAGTCCATTACAAGAAAATTTACAGGATATGTGATTATTTCCTGAATGTTTATATTCTGTAATTGATATACGAAGTATCTATTTTCATAATTGGGTTTTAAAAAAGAGCAACTTAGTAAAATAATTAAAGTGGATATAATAACAATTATAACCTTTATTTTCATTGAAATTCCCCCCTGTTATTTTTTTGAAAAATATATTTTGAATTAGCGATAAGTATACTTAATATCAATATAATAGCTCCTAAAAATTGTGTAGCATTTAAAGTTTCTTTTAAAATAATAAAAGATAGTAATGCTGAAAATATAGGTTGGGTAAGGAATAGAATAGCTGTTAGGTTACTTCCTATATTTTTTTGATGTTTTAGCTGTAGAAAGATAACGATTATACTTCCAATTATTGCAGAATAAAATATTGTTAATAATGAAATAGCATTTATATTGTATGATGCTTTGAAAATTAAAGAGAAAATTCCACTGATAATAGTTACAGTTAAAAACTGAAATGTTAAAAGCGATTTTTCTTCCACTTTTTGACTGAAGTTTGTTATTAGTACTATATGCAAAGCGAAGCTGATAGCACATATTATCATTAGCATATCTCCTATATTAAATCCATTAATTCCACCAGATAACAGGTAAGAACCCACTATGGAAAAGGTTAATCCGATTATTTGAAATTTGTTGATTTTTTCTCTGTTGATTAAATATGCAAATATAGGAATAAAAATTATATATTGTGAGGTAATAAAACCTGCTTTGGTTGCTGTGGTGTATTTTATACCTACAATTTGTGAAATATAACCAATTGATAAAACTATTCCCAATATCGAAGAATAAAAGAAATTACCAAATTTAAATATTATCGAAGAAAAAATAAAAGCAATGAAAAATCTTAATGTTGTATATGCCAGAGGATTTATATTGTTTAATCCAAGCTTTTGAATAGGAAATGTGCTTCCCATTAATAATGCAGCGAGTATTATATAAAAAATGGATTTTTTCATTTTTAACCTCCATTGCTTGTTTTTGATATTATAGCATGATAATATGCATAAAAGTTATAAGATATTGTATAATTTAATTGTAGTATTAATAAAATTTGGGAGGGATATAATGAAAATCTATATTTCATTTGATTTTGAAGGATTGGCTGGTGTTAATCACTGGAACGATGTTTCGAAAGGAAGAGATTATAAACAGAATTATGCAATGATACAGTTACGAGCTATGCTTGAAGAATTAAAAGAACATGAAGTAGTAATTTCAGATTCTCATGCAATGGGGGATAATATTTTATGGAGTGTTACTGATGAATTTCCAAATGTGGAATTAATTAGCGGAGGAATAAGGAAATATTATATGATGGCTGGATTGGATTCAACGTTTGATAGAATGATATTCTTTGGTTATCATGCAGGTGTTGGAACAAGATATGCCACAATGGATCATACTTATTCCAGTTCTTCAATACACAATGTCTGGATTAATGGTGTAAGAGTGAATGAAACTTTGATTAATGCTGCATATGGAAGTTTGTATAATGTTCCGCTTGCAATGGTTGTTGGTGATGATAAACTTGGTGAGGAATTAAAAGAGCATTATAATAAACTTGTATATGTTTCAACTAAAGAGTCTCTCGGAAGATTTTCTGCAAAATTTAAGCCAATGAAAAAATTGATTGAAGAAATAAAAAATGCAACGAGGAAGATGCTAAGCATGAAAAAGGAAGATTTTGAATTATTTAAGTTTGAGTCACCAGTTGAAATGATTGTCGAATTTTCTGATACGTTAAGGGCAGATATGGTGGAATCTATGCCTTTAGTTGAGAGAATAGACGGAAGAAAGGTGAAGCTTGTTAGTGAAGATTATAGTACGATCTTTGAAGGATTACTTGCAATGACATATATAACAATGGCAGCTAAGTATATATAATAATAAAGGCGCTAAATTAAGCGCCTTTATTATATTTACATAGATCTTTGAATATACAATTTTCACATAAAGGTTTCTTTTTGCAGATATTTTTCGAATGTTCTACAATTAATCCATGATAATTTTTATATATCATTATATCTTCGGGGAGATTTTCTTCAAAAAATTTTTGGTATGCATCATAATCGGTTTTTATATTTAACCCTAATCTCGAAAACATTTTTTTTGTATATGCGTCAATAACAAAACTTAGCTTGTTGAGTGAATATAATAGTATAGAATCGGCAGTTTCTTTCCCTATACCTTTTACAGAAAGTAATTCGTTTCTTAAGGTGATTTTATCTATTTTTTCCAGTTTTTCAAATGAAAAATCATATTTTTTGAACCATTCTAATAGATTTTTCACGTATTTAGCTTTAACCTTGAAAAAGCCGCTTGGTTTTATTAATTTCTGTAGTTCTTCTATATCTAAAACATATAATTTTTCTGGATATAAAAGGTTTTTGTTTTTAATGTTTTCCAGGGATTTTACTACATTATTCCAATTTGTATTTTGTGTCAATAATGCACCGAGCATTATTTCAAATTGATTTTCGCCAGGCCACCAACCTTCAGGAATTGTATATTCTTTTTTTAAAGTTTCGTATATTTCAATTAGATTAATAAACATTGTTTGGCGGAACCTCTCCTTTTAAGGCTGCAATAACATTATCGGCAACCATTTCTGCCATTTTGTCCCTTGTTTCAAATGTAGCGCTTCCAGTATGCGGGGTTAAAACTACATTATCCAATTTTAATAATTCTTCTGGAATTTTTGGTTCTTCTTCATATACATCTAATCCAGCACCAGCTATTTTTCCTTCTTTTAAATATTTTATAAGAACTTTTTCATTGATTACAGGACCTCTTGCAGTATTTATGATTATAACATTTGGTTTCATCATTGAGAATTCTTTTTCATCTAATAAGTGATGTGTTTCTGGAGTTAAAGGTGTATGTAATGATATATAATCTGATTTTTTAATTAATTCTTCTAAAGGTGCATATTCGACATTTAATTCTTTTTCTTCAGCTTCACTTAATCTATTTCTTTTATAATATAAAACCTTCATATCAAATCCTAAAGCACGTTTTGCCATTTCTTTTCCGATTCTTCCCATTCCAATTATTCCAAGTGTTTTTCCTTTTATGTCATAGCCAAGAAATAATTGAGGTCTCCAGCCTATGAATTTTCCTTCTCTTACAAATTTATCGCTTTCGACGATTTTTCTTGCAACTGCAAATAAAAGAGCCCATGCTAAATCAGCAGTAGCATCACTTAATACACCTGGTGTGTTGGTAACGTAGATGCTAAATTCTTTAGCTGATTCCACGTCTATGTTATTATATCCAACAGCGTAATTGGAAACAACTTTTAATTTTCCTTTTCCAGCTTCCAATACTTCTTTGTTAATATTATCGCTTAATAATGTTATTAATGCATCTGATTCTTTTGCAAGGTTTATTATTTCTTCATGGGTTAATGTTCTCTCTTCTCTGTTAACCCATACATCGAAACCAGCGTCCTTTAATTTTTTTTCTGCGATTTCCGGAATTTCATATGTAAATGAAACCTTTGGCATTTTCCCACCTCCAGAGTTATTATAATTGTATTCGTAATTATTATACTATATAATAATAAAAAGACTTATACACTGAAATAATTTTTTCTTTACTCTTTATGTTTGTTTTTAATTTTGATTATGGATATTTATCCTTTACCAAACATTACCTCTTAATATAATATGATATAATTAAAATAGAAAGAATAATATAAAATAGCTTACTTTGTGAAAGCGTGAAGAAATTTTTTAGAAAAAGATGTGGAAAGCCATGGAGGTGAAACGATGAAGAAATTACCAGTAGGAATACAAGATTATAAGGAAATAATAGAAGAAAATTATATATATGTGGATAAAACAAAATATTTATATGATTTAATAAATAGTGGAAAGTTTTATTTTATGTCAAGACCTCGAAGATTTGGAAAAAGCTTAACAGTATCAACATTTTATTATTTGTTCAAAGGGGAAAAGGAATTATTTAAGGATACATATATATATGACAAATGGGAATTTAAAGAGTATCCAATAATAAAATTGGATATGTCGGATAATACATTGAGGAATATAGAATCATTTGAAAAATCTCTTGATAATATGCTTGATAAAATTTATAAAGCATATAGTATAATTCCTGATATAGATGACATACCAACAAAGTTTGGAAATTTAATAGAAAAGTTAAATGAGAAATATCAAGAAAAAGTTGTCATTTTAATAGATGAATATGAATCACCAATATTGGAACATATAAATGATAAGAAAAAAGCTGAAAAATTCAGAGGATTTTTAAGGGAATTCTATAAAAAGATAAAAACAAAGGATGCATATGTAAAATTTGTATTCATAACCGGAATAACAAAATTTACCAAAACAGGAGTATTTTCAGCATTAAACAATTTAAGCGATATATCATTAAACAGGAAATATGGACAGATGTTTGGATATACGCAGGAAGAATTGGAATATTATTTCAAAGATTACATAAAAGAATTATCAGAAGAAATGGGTATAACAGAAAAAGAATTGCTTGAAGAAATGAAGAGATATTATAATGGCTTTTCATTTGACGGAGAACATTATGTATATAATCCATATTCAATATTGAGATTTTTTAGCGAAGGAAAATTCCAGAACTTTTGGTTTGAAAGTGGATCACCGAGTTTTCTGTATGAATACATAAAAGGCAAAAAAATAGAATATGAGGATTTAGTAAAAACACCAGTAAGTGCAGAAGACTTCTCAACACGAGAAATAGAAGATGCAAAAGCAAATATCTTCTTTACGCAGGCAGGATATTTAACCTTTAAAGGAATAAAAAAATATGGATTTAAAGAAAAATATATACTGGACTATCCAAATTTTGAAGTAAAAAACAGTTTTTCAACACTAATATTAGAAGCCAATTATGGATTTAATGATGAAGAAATAAACAGGGTAAGTGAGATATATTTAAAAATAGAAGAAAATGACATAAAAGGATTAATAGAAGAAATAAAAAAAATAATAAGTGCAGTGCCGTATAATCTACACAAAAAAGAAGAAAAGTATTATCATTCATTGATGTTCACAATAATAGCCTCAGCAGGAATAGATGTAAAAGCAGAAGAATTGACAAACTTAGGAAGAAGCGATTTAGTAATAGATTTTGAAGATAGGATATATTTATTTGAAATAAAGCTTGATCAAAGCGCAGAGGAAGCATTAAAACAGATAAAAGAAATGAAGTATTATGAAAAGTATGCAGGAAAAGAAGTCTATTTGATAGGAATAAATATAAATTCAGAAAAAAGGAATATTGAGGATTATATAATTGAAAAAATTTAATAGATATAATAAAATCCCCGTTTTAATGGGGATTTTATTATGGTATAAAAAAAACCGGCATAAGCCGGTTACATGGTGCCGAGAGTGGGACTTGAACCCACACGAGGTTTCACCCTCAGTAGATTTTGAGTCTACCGCGTCTGCCAATTCCGCCATCTCGGCACAGCAAAAATATTATACCATTAAAATTACATTTAGTCAAGACTAGATGGAAAAATTAAAGTATTCTAAAAACCATAGTAATTTATTATTCTATATATATTTTTACTACATCACCATCAGCAGAATCTACATTTATTAATTCTTCTCCTTCAAATTGGTCAAAATCTATATTGTTGATAAATTGCATTATCTGGTTTATTTCCTCATCCTTCATTTTTCCTTCTTTCGCTAATGCTAAAGGTATCATAACCTTCGCAATTTTTATTAATCCCATAGGTATTTTTACATTTACTTTGTCTCCATCTGATGAATTAACCTTAATAACAAGTTTTTTTCTTGGATTTTGATTTGTGCTTTTTGGTTGTGGATTATCATAAAATGCCTCTATTAATTCAGCAGCTTCCTCTACTTCAATGCTACCGTCTTTAACCATATTAAGGATTTTCAATAATTCTTCTTTCATTTTTTCATTCCCCCTTTAATTTTTTAAGTTTTTCAATTGCTTCTTTTGAAGAAATTGCACCGTTAGCAAGCATTTCAATAATTTTCTTTTTTTCTAATTCTGTATTTTGAGGTTGTTCATTTGGTTCTTCGAAAGTTTCTTTTTGAATATAACCTAAATCTTTAAGTAATTTGTTGAATTTGTTTAATGCAGTTGGATATGAAATCCCGAGTATTTCTGAGACTTTTGATAAATTCCCTCTGTTTAAAAGATAAAGCCTTAAAAAATCTATATTTTCATTACTTAAAGTTGCAAATTCATTTAATTCAAATTCACCTTCTATTTTGGAATTACAGTTTGAACATTTTAATTTTTCAATGTGTAATTTGTTACCACATACTGGACATATAACAGGTGCTTTATACATATTAATCACTCCTACGCAATAAATATTTTTACTTTAGTTTTTCCATTATCTGCTTCAACATCGATAAAATCACCATAATATTGATATAATAAATCCATGGATTCCATGATTAAATCTACTATTTCATCGACATCAATAGGTATTTTCTTATCTTTTTTTGAAAATTCCTCTTCTATTTTCTTTTTTATGATTTTTTTCGTAAATATAAGTAATGGTTTAAATGACATAAGGATTCCAAAAGGGAAGAATAATCTAACTTTAGCATCTTCTGTATCCACTAAAATAACAAATTTTGAACCAACAGGATCTTTAACTTTTTCAGAGATAATTTTAGCTGCTTCTTGAGGTGTATGTGTTTCAATGATCTTTTCAATATTTCTTGTTAATATTTTTTTGTTTTCTTTTTTTCTTTTTGAAATTTCATAGTATGAGTAGATTATATAAATACCCAATCCAATAAAGAGTGAAGCCCAGAAAAATTTTGCGCCACCAAAGATTAGAGACAATCCAATAATTATTAAAATAATTGCACCAAACATTTTCATCCCCCTTTCTACTATGATTATAAAACAAAATTTATAAATTGTCAAGTGATATTTTATAATTTTATAAATTTATATTATAAATTATAAAAAAATAAAGGGCAAAAGCCCTTTATTGAAAAATTATATTTCTAAAATTGTTCCAGCACCAAATTTCATAATCCTGCCTTTGAATTCTACATTTAATACATTTAATGCATCTGTTCCAGTACAGTGTGAAGGTAAAATATATTCTACTTCTGTTTTTTTAATTCTATCGATTCTAACAAATAATTTTTCTTCGTATAGTTTATAGAAATGAAATCCGCCAATTACTGCGTGAAGTTTATCTTTAAATTCTTTTTTAGCAAATTCAAGAATGTTTTCAACCTTTGGGTGAGAACATCCAACTATGACTACAAGACCTTTTGGAGTTTTTAAAACCATTGAATGTTCTGGAATATCACCTTCAAAAGTTCCTGTAGAATATATATTAGGTTCAATTTCTTTTGGTGAATCACAAACTATTACTTCACTTTTTTCTCTGAGTAATTTAAGCATTCTTTCAGGAAATCGCGAAGGTATAAAGCTTCTCTTAACAGTATAGTTTTCCATTATATATTCCAGCCCACCAGTATGGTCGTCATGGTAATGGCTCAAAAAAAGATTATCAATTGTTTTGAATCTTAAACCAAGATGTGTGATGTTGTGTTCTAAGATTCTATAATCGTTTCCTGTGTCGAACAATGTGAGACTTCCGTTATTTTCAACGAGTATGGAAAGCCCCCAGTCGCGTTTTAGTAAAGGATGTACTTTGTAATTATCTACAATTCCTGTTATCTTCATGGTATTCCCCCTTTAACTGTCTTTTTCTAATATATTTATTATATAGTGGTCTTTGAATAATATTTCTTTTTAAATAATTTGAATACCTAAATTAATTATTGTTTTTCTATTCTAAAAATAAGCAGAAATTCAATAAAGTTCAATCCGATTAAAAAGAGCAATCCAAAGAAAATACCAAATAATTTTCCTATATATCCAACACTTGACGAACCTATAGCCGAAATTACTGATGTTGAAGCAGAAGCAAAACTTAGAGCAAAACCTTTATTGTTTTTAAATTTTTCAATTAATAATGCTTGAATTGTTGGATATGTTGTTGCATACCCAATACCTGTTAAAAGTGTTCCAATTAAAGATAATAAAAGTGTTTTTCCAAGAAATACCGTAAATGTTGAAAAGATTAATGACATGAGTACAGCTATAACGAGCCAGTTTTTATAGCCATATTTTTCTGGCATGTGTGAAAGCAATGTTCTTCCAAGGAAAAGACCTATCCATAAAAATGAAGGATACATGGCTGCATCTGATACTTTAAAGCCTCTATATTCATATAAGAATGTTGCAAGCCATGATGTGAAGTTCATCTCATAAGCTACATAAATTCCAAGAGATAGCGTTAATATTATAAGCGCTTTGGTGATAATAAATTTTGATTCTTTTTTGTGTGGATTTGCCAGATATTCAGTATGTTTTTTAGAAATATCATGTTTTGATAATGAGAAAAGTATAAATGGAACTATGTTTAGAATAATTGCAATTAAAAATGGTAATTTCCATTGATTAGTGTATCTCAGTATTAATGAGGATACTATAGGACTTGATACGGCTCCAAGGGCAAAAGCAGAGTGTAATAAATTAAGGGTTTTGCTCTTTTTTTCTTCTTGAGATAGTCCTATTAAAAATGGAATTGATAATTCTAAGCCTCCACCTGCAAAGTTTGTTAGAAATATTCCAAGTAAAAGATGTATATAACCTGTCATGGAAAACAAAAAGAAATTTCCAATTATAAATAGCAATAAGGTAAATATTATGGTGTAATACATATTATACTTTTCAAGTATATATCCAAAAATTATAGAAGAGAAGAAAAATGCAATTGAACCAACTGAAAATGCAAGTCCTATTAATGAATGATCGATATGATAGCTCTTTTCTATTATTGGAATTAAAGTACTGACAAGAATTAATGAAAAACCGAATAGGTAAAATGTGCTGAATCCAAAATAGGTTTCCGCTTTTTTCATGAAATCAACTCCTGTGATTGTAATTATTATTTGAGGGCCTTTAAAAAGGCCCTCAATATTATTTTACTTTTTCAATTTCTGAGATTATAAAGTCTGTTAATTCCTTAATATATTCTTTTGAGAAATCAAATTTAATTCCAGCAATTTCATATAATTTTTTAACAGGATACTTATAACCGGAACTTAAGAATTCTTTGTATTGTTCAATAGCCTTTTGTCCATTTTCTTTATAATTTTTATATACCGCTATTGCTCCAAGTTGTGACATAGCATATTCAATATAGTAGAATGGTACTTCAAAGATATGTAATTGTCTTAACCATCTTATTCTTTTTTCTTTATCCAATCCGCTCCAATCTATTCCTGTATTGAATCTATCCATTAAACTGCCAAAATATTCATCTCTTTCTTCAATGGTGTGATCTGGGTTTGTGTATATCCAGTGCTGGAATGCATCAACAATCATAACCCATGGCAGAATCTTTAACGTGCTTTCCAATTGTTCTCTTTTTGCTTTTTTTAAGT
Source organism: Marinitoga sp. 1135 (assembly GCF_013363245.1). Taxonomy (NCBI): domain Bacteria; kingdom Thermotogati; phylum Thermotogota; class Thermotogae; order Petrotogales; family Petrotogaceae; genus Marinitoga; species Marinitoga sp. 1135. The sequence goes on from NZ_LBEZ01000025.1 coordinate 132,689, forward strand.
CTTCTTCATTTTTATAATATTCATCAAGATATTCAAGGGTTAATAATTCCATGGACATTGAAGCAAGCTCTGCAATTTCGCTTGGAAAATCTTTTAAGAAGGAGATGCTTATATCTTTTGACCTGAATGTGTGTTGAGCATGTCCTGATTCATGTAATAATGTTCGAACATCACCGCTTAGTCCAACAGCATTCATGAATATAAATGCTGCACCTGTTTCTGATAAAGGATAGTTATAACCACCTGGTGCTTTTCCTTTTCTGTTTTCTAAATCCAAAAATCCTGTATTTTTCATTTTTTCAAGATTTTTAGCAAATTCAATATCCACTTTTGATAATATTTTAATTGCATTATCGATGAATTCTTCAACGTTGTCAAAAGGTTTTAAGACTTTACCATCAACATCTACCTCTGTATCCCAAGGCCTTAAGCTTTCAACACCGAGTTTTTCTTTTCTTTCTTCATTTAATTTTTTTAAGGCTGGTACTACAACTTCTTCAACAGATTTATGGAATTCATATAAATCTTCCGGTGTGAAATCAAATCGTTTTTTAGCATCATGCATATAATCTCTATAATTATCATATCCTGCATTTTTGGCAATTTTAATTCTAATTTCTTTTAATTCATCAAAAAGCTTTTCGAGCTCTTCATGATGTTCAGCAACTGCATTCATTGTTAAACGCCATGCTTCTTCTCTTACTTTTCTGTCTGGATTTTTTAAGTAAACTCCCATCTGTGATAATGTTTTTTCTTCTCCGTCAAATGTAACTGTAATCTTTGAGATTATTTCACCGTATTTAGAACCTAATTCCTGTTCTTTTACCATTAATGGCAGATTTTCTTTTCTAAATAATTCAATATCCCTGGATATTAATCTATTCATATGTTCAAATGATTCACCAGTTAGTTCGTTTCTATATGGGCTGTCATAGAATTTCTTTTTTAATTTGAAATCATATTCCTGAGCTGGTGAAACTATATTTGCATAAAATTCATTAAAAGCTTTTGAATTTTCTTCCTTTGTATCACATGTCATTTTTATATATCGCCATGCCATTTCTTCTGATATAATACTTTCAAGTTCTGACCATTTTTCTAAAAATTCAATTAATTCATCTTTAGATTTGATTTCTGTGCTTAATAAATCTTCAAGTACCTTTTTTACTTCATTCCAATCATTTAAATTTATTTCTTCTTTGAAGTATTTTCTGGGTTTTTTTGTAATTTTTTCATCAGTTACTATCATCTATATGCCTCCTTGTTTTTTGTAAATGTTAGCTATACTAATTATAGCATATAAAATCTAAAAAATAAAAGCAGATTTTTGAAGATCTGTTTTTATTCTGAAAGATTAATAACTATATCCCATTTTAATACTTGATTCGGCAGGATTTTTAGAATTTTCTTGTTTTTATATGCAATCTCAAATGAATCGTAAAAGCCGTTTGAAGGTTCAAGGGCGCAGTTGTATTCGTTTTTGAAGCCGCCTTCGTTTTTCCAGATTCCAAAATAGGGAATGTCAGGAAATTCTATTGTATATTTTAATTTATTATTGTTTAAAGTAATCTCTGCTTTATTGATTTTGTTTATTATATAAAACTTTTCTGTATTTTGGCTTGATGGCGGTAAAAATTTATTTAATTTGTAGTTATTATATTCTGGATATGTACATATATTTCCAATTTTTCCAAGGAATTTGCTGTTATGGACATTTAGAACTTGATTCACATTTTCCAGAAATATTTCACTTTTTTCATCTATTGCAAGTAATCCGTGAAAAGTCCAAAAACCATAAAATATATCATTTCCGGTATTTTTAACTGAATAATATAATTTAATTGAATTATTAAAAAGTATTATTTCTCTGCAAAAAATATAATTGAATTCAGGACTTTTTACGCAACAGAAAATTTTATTATTCTCTTTTTTACATTTCCACGGAATTGACCATAATTCGCCATGATCCGGTAATTCTTTTCCATTTAAATATATTCCGGGATCAATATTTGGAAACATTTCATCAATGCCTGAGGTGTCGTATTTGTCATAATTATCTCCATATTTTGTTTTTTCATAAAACCCCTTTATTGGTTGAAATAAAACCTCGAAGTTTTGGGGCTTGTAGAATATAGAAGCTATTTTAGCACCCAATTCTGGCAATATATGAATTTTTAAAAAATCATTTTCCAATTCAATTGCTTCCATATTTAAATATTTCAACATCAGTCACCTATCTTTTCCACTCCATTAGCTGAATTAACTTCAAAATAATCTATATTCAAACCAAATTTTTCATGGTATCTTTTATTTAGTTCATCTATTAAATTATAAAATTCATTTTTTTTACTTAAAACAAGAATGCTTCCGCCAAATCCTCCTCCAACCATTCTTGCACCTAAAACATTATTTTTTAGAAAATCAACTATAAAATCCGTTTCTTCACAGGAAACTTCATATAGATTTTTTAAGCTTTCATGTGATTCAAAAAGGTATTTCCCCACCTCTTGTATATTGCTGTTTTTTAAAGCTTCTACAGTTTTTAACACTCTTTCATTTTCTTCAACGACGTGTTTTGCACGTTTAAATAATGTTCCGTTGAGTTTTTCTAGATCATTTTTATTTACATCTCTAAATGTTTTTTTATTTAATTTATTTAAAACTTCTTCGCATTCCTGCCTTCTTTTGTTGTATTCGGAATTCCCTAATTCATGTTTTACACCTGAATTGATGATAAAAAAGTTATATTCTCCAAGTTTTAGAGGAATATGCTGGAATTGTTTTGTATAAGTATCAAGCAAAATGGCATTGTCTTTTTTTGAAAGGGAACAGGCATATTGATCCATAATTCCACACCTTAAACCAATAAATTCATTTTCAACTTTCCAACCAATTTCTGCAATTTCAACCCGGGATAAATTTAAATTGAGAATGTCGTTTATTCCATAAGCAATTCCCACTTCCAAAGCAGCAGAGCTTGAAAGCCCTGCGCCAATTGGAAGCGTTGAAGATATGTTAATCTTAAAAGGAGGTATACCTATATGAAGAATCTTTTCGATTTCTTTTATTACACCTATAATATAATCTGCCCATGTATTTGTTTTTTCGAGTTTTTCCTGAATTATTATTTTATTTTTGCTTTCAGAATAAAATTCAAATTTTTCGCTTTTTTCTAAATTTATATATATGTATTTATCTATTGCAAATGGAAATACGTATCCATCATTGTAATCAGTGTGTTCTCCAATTATATTGATTCTTCCCGGCGATCTGTATTTACTCATTTATATTCACCTCGATATTTCTCAGTTGTTCTGCAGCCTTTTCTGGTTCAATGGGGTTTATAAAAGCCCAGGTGCCGCTTTCTACACTCGCTATCCATTTTATAAGATTTGGTCCTCTCATTGGTGAGATAAATTCTACATGAAAATGGAAATAATGCATATTTTCAGGTAGATTAAAGGGTTTTTGAAAGAACATCATCATATATGGAAATGGCATATTAAATAGGCCATTATATTTTGAAGTAATGATTTTTAGAGCTTTGGAAAAATCTTTCTCTTCTTTTCCGGTCATTTCATATATGGAGCTAATATGCCTTTTGGGATATAAATGGACTTCATATGGATATCTTGCATAGAATGGAACTATAGCTATCATTGTTTCATTTTCGTATATGATTCTTTCGTTAAGTTTTTTTTCTTCATTTATGATTTCACATATTGAACATGTTTTCCTTTCGGAATACCATTTTTTTAATGCATTTATTTTTACCTTTATTCTTGGAGGCAAAAAAGGAAAGGCATATAATTGACCATGAGGATGAGGTAATGTTGCTCCCACTTCTTTTCCTTTATTTTCAAATATATAAATGTATTTTATGAATTCATATTTAGATAATTCTAAAGTTCTATCAGCCCACATTGAGGTTAATTTTTCTATTTGAGTTAATGGCATTTTTGATAATTCGGAATTATGTTCTTTGGTGTATACAACCACTTCGCAAATTCCCTGTGAAGACGCTTTTTTTAATATTTCACTATTGTTTTCCACATTTTCAGCATCTCTTTTTAAAGCAGGAAATCTATTTTCAAAACTAACTAAATCATATTCTTCAGGTAATTCCAGTACTCCCGGGCAAATAGGACAGCTGTCTTTTGGAAGGTTAGGTCTTTTCTGCCTGGAAGAGGATATCATTACCCACTCATCTGTTATAGGATTATAACGTCTTTCAAGCATTATTTTCACCTTCTAATGTATAAAAATGGAACAGTCTTTTATCCTCATTGACTATTGTTTTCTTGTTTAATGAAATAATATTGTCTTCAAATGTTATATTATATCTTTTTTCTTCAAGGTTCATTTTTAGTGTTATCTTTCCATATTTTGGATGAATTGACTCTATAATATAATTTCCGTCCATAATACCTTTTACTTTTACTATTCCACCTTGAAGCTCTAAAGCTTTAAAGTATATATCTTCTTCAATATCCAGAGAGAGATTATCGCTTTGTATAATCATATAATTCAATAATCCTGTGGCATAACCATACATCTGGCGAACAATTGAATCCAGTTGAGTATCCTCTTTTCTTAAGATTAAACAATCAGGGTCATTCCACCACCATTTTTCATTCATGAAAAACCTGTTAATGCTGTTTTTTAAAGCGATATATGCATTTAATTTTACAGATTCATCTGTGGTATATATAGGCGCTGTATCTTCACTAACCCTCATTCCATCTACATAACCGAGAGAAGGTAATAATGGAGCACCACAGCCTAATATGAAAGAATCTTTTACTGCATATCTTATTATCTCCAACCCTTTTCTGTAGCTTTCAATTGGAGTTATATTATTATCAAATCTTTTTCCTTCTATTGCACCTGAATAGAGAAAGTCTATTTTGAAGTATTCGAAACCGGCATTATACATATTTTTGAATAATGTATATAGATGTTTTTGTACATCAGGATTTGTTATATCAAGTGTATAGATGTTTTTATTCCAGTTTTTATAAGCTATCTTTGGATTTCCATTTTCATCTTTTATGAGCCAATCCTGGTGATTTATAAATATTTGAGATGTTTCAGAAACATTGAATGGCGCTGTCCAGATTCCAGGCGTCATATTATATGATTTTATTTTTTCTGCCATTTCTTTTAAAGATGGGAAATTATTTTTTGATTCCCAGTCGCCAATATCTTTTTGCCATGAATCATCTATTTGAAATACTTCATAACCATATTTTTGGGATAATTCAAGATTTTTTTTCACATCCTCCCAGTTTAATTTGTCAAAATATTGATACCATGAAGACCATCCTACAGGTCTTTTTTTATTCAATTTTATATTATTTTCAAACTTTACATAATCAGCATATATTTCAAGTAAATCTTCTGGACTTTTCCCTTCAATAATTATTAAAGGGTCAAAATCAATATAATCATCTAATTTTTTTTCAAAGAAATTCATATATCCATAAACGGTCATATTTTTTACTTTAAAATGATTATGAGAAACCTTTGAGGATAAAAATCCTATTAATTTTTTTTCAGAAAGAATAAAATAATCTGAATTTATTTCCGGATAATCCTTTATGTTTATACTTTTTGTTTCACCCCAGCTATGCCAATCATTGACGATAATATTTTCATCTATAATATCCTCAAAGATGTTTATTTTGTCAATTTTTCCTTTTATTTTTCCTCTGAGAATATATCCTTCAGGAATTTCTTCCATTTTTAATAAAACCATATAATTATCTTTTTGAATTTCAAAATAGTCATTTTCGTAGTTTATATTAAAAATTTTCATATAGGGACCTCCTATCATCCTTTTACGGAACCGGCTAATAAACCTCTAATGAAATATTTTCCGAGGAGTATATATACTATTAATGTTGGCAATGCAGCAATTAATGCACCAGCCATTTGAATATTCCATTCTACGACCTGACTACCAGCCAGATTTACAAGAGCAACGGTAATTGGTTGTTTTGAAGGATTATTTGTTACTGTAACTGCAAATAGAAATTCATTCCATATATTTGTAAATTGCCATATTGCCACAACTACAAATCCAGGGATAGATATTGGAAGAAGAATTTGTGTATAGATCTTTCTAAATCCAGCACCATCTATCGACGCAGCCTCAATTAATTCATCAGGAATTTCCTCATAATAATTTTTGAACATTAAAGTTGTAATAGGAATACCGTAAATAACGTGAATTATAATTAAAGCCGGAATTGTTCCATATAATCCTATTTTTTGAAAAAATTGAATTAAAGGAAATAAAACACTTTGATATGGAATAAACATACCGAATAATATTAAAGCAAATATTAAATTTGAAAATCTAAATCTTAATTTTGATAAAGCAAACCCATTTATAGAACCCAATAATGCTGAGATTATAGTTGCAGGAATTGTTAAATAAAAGCTATTTTTCATATTTGGAGCAAGTTTTTCAAATGCTCCTTTAAAACCTTCAAGTGAAAAATGTTTTGGAAAATCCCACATTGTGGCAATTGAAATTTCACTAAGAGGTTTAAAACTGGTGATTATCGTTACATAAAAAGGTAAAATAAAAAATGCTGAAATCAGAATAAGCAATGAATATATCCACATCTTTTTTAATGTCATATTATTCAGCCCCCTTTCTCAGGGAAGAGTAGAGATAAGGTATAATTATTACTGCAACCATAAGTAACATTATTACAGAAATTGCCGAACCCATTGCATATCTGTTTGATCTGAAGGTAAGTTCAAACATATATATAGCAGGAACGTCCGTAACGTTATTAGGTCCGCTTCCAGTCATTGCATATATCAAATCAAATATTTTTAATGAAACATGGCCAAGAACTATCATGGCACTTAAAGTAATAGGTTTTAGTAAAGGCATTTTTATCTTCCAGAATATATATCTTTCATCAGCACCGTCAACTCTTGCAGCTTCGAGAATATCTTCAGGGATAGCTTTTAATCCTGCAAGATACATTGCCATAATATATCCTGACATTTGCCATATGGCAGCTATTATAACTGCTATTAAAGCAAGATTAAAGTGACCTATACTTTCTGTGCTTGTGTACCACATCCATTGAAGATTTTCTAAACCAAATTTTTTTAATAACAAATTAATTCCCTGAGGATCATTAGGAATATTTCCAGGTGCAAAAATCCAGCTCCATACAGTACCTGTAACTACAAATGAAATTGCCATTGGAAATAAAAAGAGATTTTGAAAAAATCGTGAACCTTTTAATCCTTTGTCAATCATATTTGCTAAGAATAAGCCTAATCCAACAGAACCTGCTATAAAGAATACTGTAAAAAACAATGTATTCCACAAATCGGTCTGGAATCTTGCATCCATAAATATTCTTTGATAATTTCTAAATCCAACGAATTTATATACACCTCTTAATAAACTGCTGAAGCTATTCCAGTTGGAAAAAGAGGTCCTTATTGTCCAGAAAATAAAATAGTATACAAATATACCTATTAAAATCAATGATGGAAGAATTATTAAAAAACCTATCCTCGATTTTCTTTTTTGAATGCTCATCTTTTCACCTCTTTTTTATAAAACCCGGCTGTGAAGCCGGGTTTGTCTATTATTCAGTAAGGTAACCTTGGTCTTCTGCAGCCCACATAATATCTCTTAAAGCAGAAGATACGTTCTTTTTAACAAGGAATCTGTTTAATGTATCGTTTAATGTAGTTACAAATCCTTCTGGTGCTGCTGAACCGTGAATGATTGATGGAACAACTGCAACTTTTGAGAAATCATTCATTGACCATGTTAAGTAAACATCATATTTTGATTTATCTGCATCAATTCTTGCAGGGATAGAACCTTTAATTGGGTTGAAGATATCCTGAGCTTCTTTGGTTGAGATGAATTTTAACCATTTTAGAGCATTTTCTCTATGTGGTGCATTCTTTGGTAGTCCAAATGTATCTGAAATAAACATAAATGCATCTGCTGTACCTGGTACTGCAAACCAACCAAAGTCTACGCCAGGTTTCCAGCCTAATGTTTTATAATAACCTTCTGCCCAGTCACCCATTACGTTAAATAAAGCTTTTCCTTCAAATACAAGTCTTGAAGCATCCTGCCATGTTAATGCTGAATGGTCTCTATTGAAGTATGGAATTAATCTTTCAAGGATAACAAATGACATTTCTAATTCTGGAGAATCGAAAGATGTTTTTCCTGTGAATAATCCTTTATATCCTTCAGGTCCAAATGTTGAAAGCATTATGTTTTCAAATAAATGTGTTGTTGTCCATTTATTTTTATCTCCTAAGGCAAGAGGGATGTATCCTGCTTCTTGAGCCTTTTTTAATGCTGCAAAAAATTCTGACCATGTTGTTGGTTCTTTTGTTAAACCTAATTTTCTGAATATTTTTTTGTTATAGAATACAACATTTCCTCTATGAACATTTACAGGTATAGAATATACTTCTCCCTGATAGCTACAAATATTCATAACATCTTTTGGGAATTTATTATATACGCCCCAGTCTTTTAAATATTGTGTTAATGGTTCCATTAATCCTGGAATTACATATGTATCTGTTAATTCCATACCAGCATGTACCTGGAATGAATCTGGAGGGTTACCACCGAGCATTCTTGTTTTTAAAACTGCTTTTGCATTAGTACCTGCGCCACCTGCTACAGCTGCATTGATGATATTTATGTTTGGATATATTTCATTAAATCTGTGGAACAAGGCTAATAAACCTTCTTCTTCTCCTCCACCGGTCCACCAACTAAAAATCTCTAAATCATTAGATGCTGCGAATACACTACTTACCAACAATAATACAGCAATGAAACCTACTAAAAACTTCTTCATACCTTCACACCCCCTGTTTAGGATTGATATTTAACCACTATGTGGTTTTTCTTTTTATTAAGTCAATATCTAATATAATTTTTTCCGGTTTATGCCTTTTGTTATTAATCTTTTCCAATAATAAATTGAAAGCTTTGAAACCTAACTCAAATTTTGGTATTTTTATTGTCGTTAAATCTATAATTGAGGAGTAAATAATATCGTCATATCCCACTACAGCTACTTTTTCTGGAACATTAATATTATGTTCTCTTAAGGCTTTTAATGCACCATAAGCTAAAATATCGTTAAAACAGAATATTCCATCAAAATCCACCTTTTCTTTTATTAATTCATTTATCTTTTCGTATGCGGCAATCATATCTTCTTCTATTGTATAGACCATTTTTTTGCTGAATCTTATGTTATATTCTTTTAAAGCTTTTTTATAACCAGAAAACCTTGAATATGAAACAAAATTATGATTATACACGTCCAGAAAAAGAATTTTTTTCTTTCCGTTTTCTATTAAATGTTTTGTAGCCAAATATCCGCCTTTAAAATCATCAGCATATATTTCATCGGCATCCATTCCTTCAAAATGATCACCAACTATAACGTATGGAATATTGAGGTTTATCAATGCCTGAAATTTATCAGATTTTTGTTTTTGATTTCTAACAGGACTAATTAATATTCCATCTACACGTTTTTCGAACATTAATTTTAGAGCTTTTTTTTCAACTTCATAATTTTTTTCAACATCTATTAAAATAAGACTGTAATCATTTTCTTTAGTAGCTTTTTCAATTCCTTTTAAAACCTCAACAAAGAAAGGGTTTGTAATATCTTTGAAAATAACTCCTATTGTTTTTGTTTTCCTGTTTCTCAAAGATGATGCTGTTGCATTTTTTACATATCCTAATTCATCAGCTATCTTTAAGATCTTCTTTTTTGTTTCTTCATTAATATCTGGTTTATTATTTAAAGCTCTTGAAACTGTATTTATAGAAACATTAGCAACTTTTGCAATATCTTTTATTGTTACATACCTTTTTCCCATAAAAACCACCTCGGATTTTTATTCGGTAACGTTATCGGTAACGTTACCGATTTAATTAAAGCACATTTTACATTCTTGACAAAATGGTATTTGAGTTAATTTACCCGGATAAAATAAAAATAGATGTGGTTATATCTAATTATCAAAGAATTTTTCATAATTTTTATTAATTTGAAATTAACATAATATTTACTAATGAAAATTCGTTAAAATCAGAATAATTTTATGTTATAATTATAAAAAATTGGAGAGATACTATGAAAGAATTTTATAGAGGAATAAAAGACGGAATACCAATTTGTCTTGGTTATTTTACTATAGCTGTTACTTTTGGATTGTTGGTAAAATCAAATGAAAAATACAATTTTAATTAAGTGAGGTGTTATTATGGCTTTAAAATTAAAAAGACATCCATTGAATCCAATATTAGCTCCAATACCAAATCATTTATGGGAATCGAGATTCGTTTTTAATCCTGCTGTGGTTTATGACGGGGAATTATTCCATATGTTATATAGAGCTCAAGGAGAAGATATGGTTTCAAGATTTGGATATGCTGTGAGTGTTGATGGTGTGCATTTTAATAGAATGGAAAAACCTGTATTTGAGCCCCAGGAATTAAATGAATTATATGGTGTAGAGGATCCTCGATTAACCTTTATTAATGGAAAGTATTATATGTGTTATACTGCATATTCCCCTGATAATATTAGTGTTGCTTTGGCTTCTACAAAGAACTTTTTTACATGGGAAAGATATGGAATTGTTTTGCCTGAAAGTCCAAACAAAGATGCAGGTATATTTCCTGAAAAGGTTAATGGAAAGTATATTATGATTCATAGATTAGAACCTGATATATGGTTTGCGTATTCTGACGATTTAATTCATTGGGGAAATTATGTAAAAATAGCCAGTCCTCGGGAAGGGTATTGGGATAGTTTAAAAATAGGTCTTGGAGGGCCTCCGATTAAAACTAAGTATGGTTGGTTAATGTTATATCATGGGGTTGAGGAGGCTTCGAGAAATATATATAGATTAGGATTTATGTTGCTTGATCTTGATGATCCAACGAAAGTATTAAAACGTTCTGAAAAACCAATTCTTGAACCTGAAGAAACATGGGAAAAGTTTGGTGGCGTTCCAACTGTTGTGTTTTCTGATGCAATGGTTGAGTATAAGGATGAATATTATATTTATTATGGCGCAGCTGATAACTATATTGCACTGGCTACAATTTCTAAAGATGAAGTATTTAAATGGATATTAGAATAAAACACCAGGGATTATCCCTGGTGTTATTAATGATTATGGAATTTTTCTTTTACTTCATATTCTCTATCTATAAGCTTATGTTCTTTTAAAGCTTCGATGATTTCTTCGACGGTTCCATCAGCACCTCTAATTACCTGAATTCCAAACTGCTCAAAAAATGCTATTGCTCTTCCGCCTATACCTCTTACTACAAGCATATTAACTCCTTTGTCGTTAAGATAATTTGGAATATCTCCAGGTCCGTGTTCTTCAAGAGGATTTTTTATTACTTCAACTTCATAAGAATTGTCGTTTAATGTAATAAAAGCAAAATATGGTGCGTGTCCAAAATGTTCGCTTATAGGGGAAGATTTCCCATTGTCTTCTAATACTGGAATTGCAATTTTCATTGTATCGCCTCCTATATATATTTGATATATATTTCACGTATATTATAACTATTTTATATGAGAAAAAAATAACAGATATATTTCAATATCTTTATAAAAAAAGAAGAAGAGTGCTACTCTTCTTCTGGTAATACAAAGGATATTTGACTAATTTTTCCAGAGAATAAGAATATATCTATAAACAATAGGATACCAATTGCTAAAAATAACCAATGAACTGCCACGTGATCTATTAAAATGCCAAGAATTAACATTCCAACTGGTGTTGCTGCTTGAAAGATTACGCCAAGTGCAGAGAAAATTTTTGATCTGTTTTCGTTTGGGATTATTTGTTGGAAATAAACGCTTATAGGTGTGTTGACAAATGCATTTGTAATTCCTATCATGATTAAGATTATACTAACTATAATAAAAATTGTCCAGATATTACCAAAATATGCTAATATGTCAGGAAATACCATTATTGCTATTAAAAAATTTAGAACAATCATACCATAAAAGCCATTTTTAAATAATTTTTGAGGATTTCTTTTTGAAAAGAAAATAGCTAAAAAGATATTTCCTACTAAAATTCCAACAGTCCATGATGTTTCTAGTAAGCCATATTGTTGTGCAGAAAAACCAATAATTTCTCTAAATGTATATGGAAGAAGAACAACAAAAAGTGGGTTGAATAAAAAATTTAAAGATATTGCCAATAAAATGAGATTTCTTAAAATGTCATTATTAAAAATAAAAAGAATGGATTCTTTTAGATCATTTAAAATAATTTTAGCATTTACGTGAGATTTTAATTTGCTTGTTTTTTCATATCGGATGAACATTTCGCTAATGGCTGAAAGGATAAAGGAAATACCATTTAATATAAAAATCCATTGCATTCCCCAGAATCCATAAATAACTCCGCCTAATACAGGACCTATTATCATTGAAGCGCTACTAATGCTCTCGGTGATTGAATTTGCTTTCATTAAATCTTTTTCGGGGACAAGATCAGGAATCATAGCGCTGGTTGCTGCGCCAAAAAAACTATCAAGTAAAGAAATAACAACCTGAAATGAAAATAATACAAATAAATTCAATTTGTTTATATATGTCAAATATGCAAGGGATAAAATTATAAAACCTCTTAAATAATCCATAAGTACCATAATCTTTTTTCTATTGAATCTATCTCCTATTACTCCAGCAAAAGGTGCCATGATAAGAGCGGGAACCATATTTATAGTTGCAAATAATCCCATTTTTGTACCTGAACCGGTTAAATCCAATATAAATAACGGCATTGCAACCATTTGAATACCACTTCCTATTAAAGAAACCATTCTTCCAACAACAAAAAGAATAAAATTTCTTTTTTCAGATTCGTTCATTTTAATCCCTTCCTTTCAAAAAAATAAAACATATTTTAGAAATCATAAAATAGTATATCATATTTTTATAATAAAATCAAGATTTTTATTAAAAATATTTAATTTAATCAATAAATTTAAAGATGGACTTGAATTTATTTATAAAAAAAGTGCTTAATTCCAAAATTTAGAAGGAATTAAGCACTTTTATTTTTAAAATTTATATAATAAGGTAATTTATAATGATTTAGCAATTAATGCAGCAAGTTTTGCATTATTGTATACAAGTTGAATATTTGATTTTAAACTTTCGCCGCCTGTTATTTCTTTTATTTTTGCCAATAGAAACGGCGTAGTTTCTTTACCTTTTATTCCAAGTTTTTCTGCTTCTTTTAAAGCATCTTCGATAGCTTTGGTTATGGTGTCATAATCCATTTGATATTCTTCAGGGATAGGATTAGCAATAACAGCTCCACCTTTTAAGTTTAATGCCCATTTTGCTTTTAAAAATTCTGCAATTTCTTCTGGTGTGTCTAATCTGAAATTGACATTAAAACCGCTTTTTCGTGTATAAAATGCTGGTAATTCTTCAGTTTGGTATCCAATAACTGGAACGCCAAAAGTTTCAAGATATTCTAAAGTTAATCCAAGATCGAGTATGGATTTGGCACCGGCACAAACCACTGCAACATTTGTGTTTGCTAATTCCTGAAGGTCTGCAGAAATATCAAAGGTTTCCTGGGCGTTTCTATGAACTCCTCCGATTCCACCGGTTGCAAAAACTTTTATTCCAGCCATTTCGGCGATAATCATTGTTCCAGCTACAGTTGTTGCTCCATCTATTTTTTTGGAAATTACATATGGAATATCTCTTCTACTTACTTTCATTACTGAATATCCTTTTTTACCTAAATATTCAATTTCTTCTTCGGATAATCCAGCTTTTAGTTTTCCATTAATAATAGCTATAGTGGCAGGGATTGCTCCATTGTCTCTAACTACTTTTTCAACGTTTAAAGCTGTTTCAACATTTTGTGGATATGGCATTCCGTGGGATATTATTGTTGATTCAAGAGCTACAACAGGTTTTCCTTCTTCTAAAGCTTTTTTTACTTCTGGTGAAATTTCAAGGTATTTTTCAATCATAGTTTCATCTCCTTTAATTTATTTTCTATGTTTTCTTTTGATAATTGTTCTGAATTTGCCCCTTCTGACTCTAATGTAATTGCCGAGGCAGCTATGGAAATTTTCGCTGTTTTTTCTAAAGAATAGTTGTTTAAATATCCTAATACTATTCCTGCTGTAAATGCGTCTCCGGCACCAGTTGCATTTATTACTTTAATTTTCGGTGTTTTTATATATATCGTTTTATTTTTGTCAGCACATAAAATTCCATCTTTTCCCATTGTTAAAAATACTCTTTTAACTCCTTTATTAATAATATTTCTAACAGCTTTTTCAGCATCTTTTTTGTTTTCGATTTTTATGCCAGAAAGTATTTCAGCTTCATATATATTAGGTTTGATGGAATGGACATAATTGAGTATATTTAATATTTTAACGGTTTTTGCGGTAGAAACTGTATCTACAATAAATGTGTTGTTAATGTTTTTTGTAATGTATTCTATTGTTTTTTGAGGTAAATTAGTATCGAGTATAACAGCTTTAGACTTTTCAATAATATTTTTTTTGGATTTAATATAATTTATATCTATTTTTTCGCATATCTCCATATCGGATAATCCAACAGCCATATCTCCTTTTTCATCGAGTATAGCAAGATAAGTTGATGTTGAGAAGTCGTTTAGTATTAATGAGTCACTAATGTCAATTCCTATATTTTTAGAATGTTCAATAATTTTTTTGCCATATATGTCATTTCCAATAGCTGTTAGTAATTTAGTGTTTATATTTAATCTTGAAAGATTTTCTGCGATATTTCTTCCTACACCACCAGGTGAGATTTTTAATTCACCAGGGTTTGAATCTTTTAATTTTAGTTTTTTATTTGGAAATCCGTTGATATCAATATTTGCTCCGCCTATTACCGTTACATAATCAAGTTTATTTATTATATATCCTCTACCTAAAATATATCCTTTTTTTATTAAATTGGCAATATGTACAGCAACAGAAGAACGGGCTATATTTAGTTGCTTAGCCAATTCGTCCTGGGTTATGAAAGGATTTTCTTTTATTAGTTCTAAAATTTCCTTTTCTCTATTTGTCATTTTATCACCTAAACTTTTGTTTATTTAATTAGTCTATTGTTTATAATATCATAAATAAGAAAGAAAATCAAGTTTTTCTAAGGTAACTTTAAGTTTTTTCTAAGTCTCCTCTAAGGTTTATAGAGTATTATAAAGATGTCGAAGATAAATAAAGCTCTTGAAATATTGAAGGAACAATTTGCGAGAGGCGAAATTAGTGAAGAAGAATTTTTAAGAAAAAGAAAATTAATCGAGGAATAAGGAGGCGGTATTATGAAAAAAGGTTTGTTATTAGGAAGTATGATTTTAATATTAGTAATAGTATCATTCGCAGGAGGCTTTTTCAATAATCCGGCAGCAGCAGTAGAATCATTACCAACACAAGAGTTGTCTTCAAATGAAATTGATGGTTTATTACAAATGAGAGAAGAGGAAAAATTAGCAAGAGATGTTTATTTAACATTATATGATATCTGGGGAATTCAAACGTTTTATAACATTGCTCAATCAGAACAAACACATATGAATGCAGTAAAAACTATTTTAGATAAATATGATATTGAAGATCCAATTACAGATTATACAGTTGGTGTTTTT
The DNA here is from genome assembly GCF_013363245.1 of Marinitoga sp. 1135. Lineage (NCBI taxonomy): Bacteria > Thermotogati > Thermotogota > Thermotogae > Petrotogales > Petrotogaceae > Marinitoga > Marinitoga sp. 1135. The sequence continues at coordinate 148,427 of NZ_LBEZ01000025.1, forward strand.
AAAAATGAAGAATTAAAAAAATTATATGATCAACTTGTTGAACAGGGAAAAACTTCAATCATAGATGCCTTAAAAGTTGGAGCAACAATAGAAGACTTAGATATATATGATCTTGAAGAGTTATTAAAAGAAACAGATAATGAAGATATAAAAGTGGTATATGAAAATCTTAAATTCGGTTCTGAAAATCATATGAGAGCATTTGTGGGGTTATTAGAAAGGTATAATGAAACATATTCAGCACAATATATTTCACCAGATGAACTTAGCGATATTTTAAACGGTTCAGAAAATGCTCAACCAGGAAATGGTTATAGAGGCGGTAGAAAATAATTTATATTAAAGGTCCCGAAAGGGGCCTTTTTATTTTTAATTAAAAACTTGACACAGCAACTATTTTGTAGTATACTATGTGTAGTAAGATTATAAATAAGTTTATATTATAGGGTGATGCCATGGATATAAATGAAAAATTGAGGATATTATCCTCATCGGCTAAATATGATGTTTCATGTGCTTCAAGCGGTTCTGATAGAAATAATGAAAAAAAAGGTATAGGAAATGCCGTAACCAGTGGTGTATGTCATAGCTGGACATCAGATGGAAGATGCATCTCACTTTTGAAGATTTTATTCTCTAATGCCTGTATTTACGATTGTGCTTATTGTATAAATAGAGCAAGTAATGATGTAAAGAGGGCAACATTTACTGTTGATGAGGTTGTTCAGTTAACAATGAATTTTTATAGAAGAAATTACATAGAAGGTTTATTTTTAAGTTCCGCAATAATAAAAAGTCCTGATTATACTATGGAGCAAATGTTGAAAGTAGTAAAAAAGCTCAGAAAAGAAGAAAATTTTAATGGTTACATCCATTTGAAGGCTATTCCAGGAGCAGATTTGAAACTTATACGTGAAGCAGGTTTTTATGCGGACAGGTTAAGTGTTAATATTGAATTGCCAAGTGAAAAAAGTTTAAAACTATTGGCCCCACAAAAGAAAAAAGAAAATATAATTAAACCCATGAAATTTTTGGGAACAAATATTCTGGCTAATGTTGAAGATAGAAAGAAATATAAAAAAACTCCTCTATTTGTTCCAGCCGGCCATAGCACACAGTTAATTGTTGGAGCATCGCCTGAAAGCGACTATCAGATTTTGAGATTGGCAGAAGGTATGTATAAAAAATTCAATATGAAAAGAGTATATTATTCAGCATTTATACCTGTTAATAAAGATAAGCGTCTTCCTATAAATATAAAGCCACCATTGAAAAGAGAACATAGATTATATCAGGCAGATTGGTTATTGAGATTTTATAAGTTTTCAGCTTCTGAAATTCTTAATGAGAAAAATCCATTTTTAGATGAAAAGCTTGATCCCAAAACGTCATGGGCATTAAGAAATTTTCATTTTTTCCCTATAGAAATTAATAGAGCATCTTATGATGAATTAATCAGAGTGCCTGGAATAGGAATAAAATCAGCATTGACTATAATTAAAGCAAGAAAATATTCACCTATAACCTTTGATGATTTGAAAAAAATAGGTGTTGTTCTAAAACGAGCAAAATATTTTATTACCTGTAACGGTAAATATTATAGTAATATTTTTTTATCTCCTGACGCAATAAGGGAAAAATTAACTGAAAACTTAAGTATGAAAATACCATTATTTCCCACAACGGCAATTGAAGTTTCAAGGAGCTGAAATTATGAATATACTTACATATGATGGAACATTTCAGGGATTACTTACTATTACATATTATTGTTTTGAAAAAAGGAAATTACCTGACTTAATTTTAAAAGAAGGAAATAAAGGGATTTTTGGCAACGGTAATATTATAAAAACCGACTTTAAAAAAGCTGAATATGTGAGTAATTTTATAAAAAGAAAAATAAATAATGGAATTTTGAAAAATATATTTTTAGCCTATCTTTCGGAATATGAAAACATAGAAGTTGATATTATAAAATATGTCAATATCGCTTTGAAATTGAAAAAAGACCCCATAAATTATATAGAAAAGGACTATATTTTGAAAATAAAAAAGGTAATATATAAAGTGTCAAATGAAAAGCATAAATTTATAGGGTTATTACGTTTTAGAGAATTATCAAATGGACTTTATTATGCACCGTTTGAACCCGACCATAATATTATTATTCTACTTGCCCGGCATTTTATAAACCGATTTTCAAATCAAAATTGGATTATTCATGATATAAAAAGAAACCTTGCCCTTGTTTATTCAAAGGGCAAGGTGGATTTAATTAATATAAATATTTCAAATCAGTATTTTTTTAAAGATTTGGAAAATTTATCAAAAGATGAAATTGAATACCAGAGTTTATGGAAAACATATTTTAATAGTGCAGCGATTACAGAAAGAAACAATTCTAAACTTCAAAAACAATTTATGCCTATACGCTATTGGAAATATTTAACGGAATTCTAAACTTTTATTCGATTAATAAGAGAAATATATTCTTTTTGTAGTTTTTTAAATTTTTCAAATCTATTTTCACTGTAGTTTTTATTATAAAAACTTATTAATTCTTTTTTGAGATTTTCGATTGATTCTTTTGGATAAAATTCTTTTAATTCTTCCAGAATTTCATAAATTTTAGAAATATAATCATCATAACCAATCATTTCATACAGATAATAAGAATATTTTTTTAGATCATTGAACTTAAAATTACTTTGTCCTTTTATCATAAGCCATTCAAGAATAAATCGCTTTAAATTCTTTTCAACATAAAATAGAAAATCGTCATTAGCTTCATATGGCGGTTCATGAATAATAGTAATATCCTTATCATAAATAAAATAGCTTTTGAAAATAGGGTTTTTTTCTTTAATTTCAGCATACTCATTCCCATTTTCATATATTAATCTTGAAGCAAGTAATAAAGAAAAATCTTCACCACGTGGAACATCAAGTGGATAATACATTTTTTCTGCAAATTCCTTTCGTATAATCATATTCCCACCGAATCCAAAAATAGATTCCTGCGGTTTGGGACTTTTCATAAACCTAACAATATCCATATCCATAGAGGTAGTTTTCTTCCAGGTTTTCAATTTATCTTCTCCAGTAATTCGTATAGTTCCATTTTTTTCATATGGTGCTGTAAAAACATATTTATCAGGATTTTTTTCTAATAATTCTTTTGTTTTTAAAATATAATTTTCACGTAAAAGCTCATCATCGTCAATTTGTATAATCACATCTTCACAATTCATAATCGGGAAAATAAAGCCCTGATTTCTAATTTCAGGATATCCTTTTGAAGAGAAAAAAAGGGAATTGTATTTTTCTTTACAACATTGAATATCTGTGTTAGTATATATATAAAAGTTATATTTAAAACCTTCCATTATTTTTTCAATTTTTTCGATTATAATTCCATCTTTTGAAACATCTTCATGTGCAGCTACTGCGAAAATATAGACGCTAATATTGTCGTTTTTACCAACATTTAATTTATTGATGCTATCAATAGTTTTATGTAATGTATTTTTGTTTTCAAAATCATTTAAAGGTGTAGGATGATCAAAAAAATCTCTTTTATTATCATTAGTACGAATATATGTATTAATTACAATGGCAAAATTCATAATACCCCTTCTTTCATTTTTCAATAATTTGGAGGTGAGCTTTAATGATAGTAGGAATACGTGGTGCAACTTCAATTGAAAATAATACCAAAGAAGAAATAATCTCTCGTACAATAGAATTATACACCCAAATTGTAGAAAAAAACAACATAAAGAGAATTATTAGTATATTTTGCTCTGTAACCCCTGATATAACTGCTTATAATCCTATCACTGTTATTAGAGAAAACTTCAAATTGGATAATGTAGCATTATTTACACTTCAAGAAGCCGTTTTTGAAAATTCTCCAAAAGCAATTATTAGATTACTAATTCATTGTGAGAGCGATACACAAATTTTTGTTTACTTGCATAAAGCAAAAGATTTAAGAAAAGATATAATAAAGTAAATATTATAAATTTAATTCTGTGTAAAAAATGTTAAGATTCAAAAAGTGTAACATAGGTTACGGACAAAAACCGACAAAAAAGGTTATAATTAATATGTAGATAAAATAAAAAAATTCACAAAATCATATATTAAATCAATTTTTTTTAAATGAACACGGAGGTGTTAATATGGGAATGTTTTGTTATCAATGTGAAGAAGCTGCAAGAGGTGTAGGTTGTACAGCAATGGGTGTTTGTGGTAAGACACCAGAAGTAGCTAATTTACAGGATATGTTGCTTTGGGTAACTAAAGGTTTATCGTATTGGGGATTAAAAGCAAAAGAATATGGAATTAAAGACGATGAAGCTAATTTATTTGTAGCAGAAGCATTATTTATTACAATCACAAATGTAAACTTTTCTGTTGAAAGAATGGTTGAATTTATAGAAAAAGCTTTAGATTTAAAAGACAGAGTAAAGCATAAATTTCTTGAAGCTTATGCTAAAAAAGAAGGCAAATCATTTGATGAAAAAGTACCAGAAGCAGCAGAATGGGATAAGAGAGGCGACGCTAATTTATATGCACAAAAAGGTTTTGAAGTAGGAGTATTAGCTGATAAAGATGAAGATATCAGATCTTTAAAACAATTAGTAATATATGGATTAAAAGGTATTGCAGCTTATGCTGATCATGCTTATGTTTTAAAATATACAAATGATGATATTTTATATTTCTTACAAAAAGGAATGGCTGAAACATTAAGAGAAGATATTACAGCAGATGAATTAATTAATTTAACACTTGAAACTGGTAAATACGCTGTTGAAGTTATGGCATTACTCGATAAAGCAAATACATCAACATATGGAAATCCTGAAATTACAGAAGTTTATACAGGAACATATAATACACCAGCTATATTAATTAGTGGTCATGACTTATTAGATTTAGAGGAATTATTAAAACAAACTGAAGGAACAGGCATAAAGATTTATACACATGGTGAAATGTTACCAGCCCATGCATATCCAGAATTAAAGAAATACGAGCATTTAGCTGGAAACTTTGGAGGAGCATGGTGGCAACAGGATAAAGAATTTGCTGAATTTGGTGGAGCAATTTTAATGACAACTAACTGTTTAGTACCTCCAAAAGAATCATATAAAGATAGGGTATTCACAACAGGACTTGTTGGTTTTGATAAATTAACTCATATTCCAAATAGAACAGATGGAAAACCAAAAGATTTCTCACCAGTAATCAAGAAAGCATTAGAATTGGGTCCAATTCCAGAAAGAGAAGGTAAAAAGATTGTTATAGGTTTTGCTCATGAACAGGTTGCAAAGGTTGCAGATAAGGTTATAGATGCCGTAAAATCAGGAGCTATTAAGAAATTCTTTGTAATGGCTGGTTGTGACGGAAGACATAAGGAAAGGGAATACTATACAGAATTTGCAGCTAACTTGCCAAAAGATACAGTTATCTTAACAGCAGGTTGTGCAAAATATAGATATAACAAACTTGATCTTGGAGATATAGATGGTATTCCAAGAGTATTGGATGCAGGTCAATGTAATGATTCATACTCATTAGTTGTAACAGCATTAAAGTTAAAAGAAGCATTTGGTCTTGAAGATATAAACGAATTACCAATTGAATATAATATTGCATGGTATGAACAAAAGGCAGTAGCAGTATTACTTGCATTACTTTATTTAGGAGTAAAAGGAATAAAATTAGGTCCAAAACTTCCAGCATTTATTTCACCAAATGTATTAAAAGTATTAGTAGATAATTTTGGAATTAATCCAATTACAACAGTAGAAGAAGATTTAAAATTTTTCTTGAATAAGTAAGATAATTATTAATGCAGGGCACTAAATTTTTAGTGCTCTGTTTTTTATTTTATGTTTATCTTTTTGTAAAGAAATAGGTGTAGTATTTTTTATACCGACCAGCCGGTCTAGAAGGAGGGATATTTTGTGAAAAAGCTTGGAAAAATAATCATTGAACACTCTAAAGTTGTATTTGCTTTAATGATGGTTTTAACTCTTGTAGCCTTATATTTTACGACAAAGTTATATATTAAACCTGGCTTTTTGGATTTATTGCCAGCAGATGATCCATATGTTCAGGTTTATAAAGAAGCGTCTAAGAGCTTTAAAAGTATAGATAATATTATGATTGGTATTGAAGGAAATAAAGAAGATATCATAAAGTATATAGATGCTATTTCATCTAAATTAAAAACAATGGATGGGGTTGATGCAATATATGCCAGGAATCCCATGGATTTTATGAAAAAAAATATATTTTTGTTGTCACCAGACGAACAACAAAAATTTCTTTTAAAATTATATTCTTCGGAAAATATTGTTGATTTTTTTGATTCTTTAAACCAGATGTTTGAAACTCCTGATAACGGTTATCATATTTCAGAACAGGAAAAGAGGCAATTTAACTATATTCTTGATTCTTTTAATAATTTACTTGTTTCAATAAATAATAATGATATAGAAGCAGTTAAACAAAATTTCCAGGGAATGTTATTTGGCAAAGAATATATGATTTCTGATGACGGAAAGTTTGGAATAGTTATTGTTAGACCTGGTATATCCTTTAATGATTTAAATAGAACTATTGAATTGGTTAATAAAATTGAAAAGGTTGTAAAGGATGAAGCAAAAAATTATAATGTAAAAGCCGGTTTAACAGGAACGGCTGTTATTGAAAGAGATGAAATGGTTACTACAGAAAGGGATATGGCAATTACAACAACTGTGTCCGTTATATTGATACTTATAATATTCTATCTTGGATTTAGAAGTTTTAAGTTTATGATACTTTCAATTATTCCGTTGATAACAGGCATTATTCTTGCTTTAGGATATGCAAAAATAACTATAGGTTCATTAAATATTATGACAGTAATGATGGGTGCAATACTTGCAGGATTAGGAATTGATTATTCAATTCACATTATATCCCTATATCTTGAATTGAGAAGTAAAGGAAATAATGTAAAAGATGCATTATATGGTGTTTTTGAAAAGAACGTTAGAGGTATTGTTGCCGGTGCTGTTACAACGGCTATAGTAATGGGAATATTTATGATAAGTGAATTTCCAGGATTTAGAGAATTTGGTATTGTTTTATCTGCAGGTATTATTTTTACATTGATTTCTGCAATAACAATATTGCCTATATTATTAAAATGGTTTGGTAAGAGTTTTAAAGATCCTGGAAAAACATTTGTAATTGATTATGATATAAAAAAATATAGAATGATTAGTATAATTCTTCTTGTTGTATTAATTATTTTTTCTGCCGTAAAAATAACTAAGGTGCAATTTGAAAAAAATATGCTTGAAATTGAAGCAAAAGGTTTAGAAAGTATAGCTATTAATAACAAAATTCTTGAAGAATTTGAGCTTTCACCTGATAATACAATATTTATAAGTAATAATCTGGCTGAAGCAAAGATGCTATATGAAAAGATTAAAAATGTAAAAGTATTTTCAGAAGTAGATAGTATAATTCCATTTATTCCCGAAACAGAAAAACAGGTTGTTAGGTTAAAAAATGCAAAAACGGTAAAATCATTATATGTAGAACCTATTAATTTTGATATGAATAAATTAAAAAATGAATTGAGAAGGTTAAATCTTAATATGCTAAAAGCTTCGTTATCCTTAAATACTTTTGGATACAAAGATTTAGGGAAAAAAGTAAATGAAATTGTTAAATCTGGAATTATAAATAAATTAATGGATAAGAATTATGAAGATTACTTGGCAATTCAAAAAACTATTATTAGCCAGATAAATTCACTAAAAAAGGATTTAAATGATTCTGAATTTATTACTATTGATAAGATTCCAGAAGAAATAAAATCTAACTATGTCAGTGATGATGGAAAAGTTTTAACTACAGTATATCCAGCAGGAGATATATGGAATGCAGACTTCCAAAAAGAATATTTTAAGATTTTAGATGGCTTGAATGTTGATAATGTTACAGGCACTTCCTTATTATTCTATAAGGTTGTGAAAATCTCTGCCGAAGAGGGAAAAAATCTATTGATATTAACATTAATTTTGATATTTGTTGTTCTTTTAATAGATCTTAGAAGTTTGAAATACTCGATTTTAGCGTTATTGCCAATGCTACTTGCGATTGTATTAATGTTAGGAATAATGGGTTGGTTTGATATTAAATTTAATGTAGTAAATATTATTGCCTTACCATTAATTATTGGTATAGGTGTAGATGATGGAATTCATTTGATACATAGATATAGAAGAGAAAAGAATTTAAGAGAGGCGTTAAGGAGTACAGGAAAAGCTATTACAATGACAACATTAACAACAGGAGCAGCTTTTGGTTCATTTGTTCTGGCTAAATATAGAGGATTCGTAGGATTTGGACTATTATTGTTAATGGGAGTTATATTTAGTTTTTTAATTACAGCATATGTAATTACGTCTATTATCAGTTATATGGAAAGCAAAGATAATAAGGAGTCAAATTAATAATGAAAATATGTGTAATATATGATACCAAAAAGAATTCAACGAAGGTCTTTTCAAAATGGATTAAAGAAGATTTCCAACAACACAATATAGATGTGGATATATTTAAATATAATGAATTTAACAATAAATATGATTATGATTTGTTTATAATAGGAAGTCCCATTTATTATGAAAAACCCCTAAAAGGAATTATGAATTTTTTAGAAGAAAATAGTTCTATCTTAAAAGAGAAAAAAACAGCTGTATTTATTGTTTGTATGGCTCAATTATTTGGGAAAGCTACAGAGAAATATATAAAAAATCACTATTTAAGACCGCTTGAAGAAAAAGTTGGAGATTTAGTTGTTGAGAGTGGAGTTTTTTGGGGATGGATAAGAAAAATTAATGAGAAAGATAGAGATAAAGTAAAGAAATGGGTAAATGAAATAGTAAAAAAGCTTGGTGATTAATATGGAAGATACTTATGAAAAGATTTTAAAAGCAGCATATCTGGTTTTTTCAGAAAATGGTTATGAAAATGCGAGTTTAAATAAAATTAAGGAAACTGCAGGAGTTTCCAAAGGAGCTATTTATCATTATTTTAAAAGTAAGGATGAATTATTTTATCATGTAATAAAATCATATTTTGAAGAGTTTGTAAAAATCTTTGACCAATATTCCTTTGATTCTCTTGATAAAATAAAAGAATTTGGTTTTATGGCTATAGATATATATGAACAGGATCAAAAATCTCAAAATATTACTATGGTGTTATTTCAACAATCACTAAAAAACAAAGAAATAAAGGAATTGCTTGAAGAATATATAACAAAGGTTCTAAATAAAATCGGAGAAAAATTACAGGAAATATCGGAAAATGGAAAGTTAAAAGAAGATGTAGATATAAATTTATTAGCTCAAAAAATTTTTGTAACTATGGATACATTGGGATTATATATATCTTATGGAATAAAAAATATCGATGTAAGAAGATTGTGGAATGATTTTATTGATGATTATATTTCGCAGTATTATAAAAAATGAAAAATCATAAAATTAACAAAATCCCTAGATTCTAGGGATTTTGTTATAAAAACTCCTTGATAGATAATTTTGTCAAACAATTTTTTGGAATAGGAAGCGGCTTGATTAAATATCCTGTCGAAGGTTGTCGAAAATTGTCGATGTTGTCGACTAAGTCGAACTAATGTGATATAATAATATCTGGGGTGAGATTATGGAATTAGGGAAGATAATTGAAAAAGTAGTTGATAAACCTTTAAATAAAACAGATAAAAAATTGCTTGTGAATAGAGAAAAAGAATTTGAATTAATAAATCTTTTGACGCAGTATCAGCCATATGGAATTTATGGTATTTGCGGAGAAACTGGTATTGGAAAAACAACTGTAATAAATAATATTGAAATACCTTTTCATACAATAAAAATAACATTAACTCAAAGAGAAAATCAGGATACAATTCTTTATGATATACTTTATAATTTATCTTTGGTATCTGAAAAAGATATAAAAATTGCAAAGGAAATTAAAGAATGGATTCTTGAAGAAATTTCATATATTAAGGGATTTTCATTAGGAATAAGTTTTATTGGAAATGCATCAGTTGGTTCTCAAAATCAAAAAGCACCACGTTTTAATTATTTTAAAGCAAAAGAATATTTAAATAAATTAACTGATGAATTGATAAAAAAATATAATAAAGTGATTATAATAATTGATGAATTGGATAAAGAAAAAAAACGTGATGTATTAATTGTATTGGATAGTTTAAAGTTGGAATTGCAAAAAGAAGGACTTATTGTAATTGTTTCATTGCCGTATTCTATATATAGAGAATATAAAAATGATAGAATGCATAGAAATGAAAGTGGAAACCTTGAAAATATAATAAAAGATATAATTTTTTTAAGAGAATTTACCTCATCTGAAATCAAGGAAATTCTTATTAAAAGGTTAAAAGAACATATTGATTTTTTTGATGATAAATCATTGGAATTAATTGCTGATTTTTCAGACGGTAATCCGCGAGATGCATTCTGGATTACACAAAAGATTATTTTTGAAGCATTGTCTCAAAAGATTACAAAAATTGATGAAAAAATGGTAAAAACTTTAATGAGAAATATTGTAAAAGAATATTTAAATGAAATTTCGCTAACAGAAAAACAAAAAACATTTATTGATGAAAGTTTATATCCTGGAAGTAGAGAAGAGATTGTAAAAAAAGCTATTTCAAAAAATAAATTACCTCGATCAACTGCATATTCAATTTTTGATAGATTATTAGAATTGGGAATAATTATAGAGCAAAACGGAACTTATAAACTCTCAGGCAAAGTAAAATATTTATATATTTAAATTATTCTGTCGAAAGTTGTCGAAAATTGTCGACGTTGTCGACTAAGTCGAAGTTAATAATCAATAAAAAATCAAGCTGGATTTTTTCAGCTTGATTTTTTTATTTTATTATAAAAACCTCTCAATAATCTCATCAACCAAAGCTCTTTCATCGTCTTCAAAAGAGTAATAGCCTAAAGCAACACGTTTTTGACCAAGACCATATTTAATAGCAAAATCACGAACCTTACCTTTTGGATAAGGAGTAATGGGCCATTTAATATCGTATCGAACGCAATTTCTTAAAAACACATCAAATATTCTCATTTCCTCATCACTGAGCTTAAAATAATTAAAAACAAACTCCTTAAAGTTCTTTGGTTTCTTAAAAAGCTCAGTGATGAGTTTTTTTCTTGCTAAATAAAATGGTGAAATATTATATTCCGCATCTTCAACATCTTCAGAATTCAATAATCTTCTTTCAACTTTCTTCAAATCAAAATCACTCATCATAATATTAAAAAAATACATCTTCTCATAATTAGCAGAGAAGAATTTAATGATTTTATTTTTATCTCCTTCAAAAATCAATTTCAAAATATGATTCTTTGTAAAAAATGGTTTTTCTATTAATGTTGTATATGTTGAAAAAAATAATACAGGGATTTTAGAAATATTAGTTTTTTTAATTTTGAATAGATTATTTTTAAAATATAGAGAAGTGTTTTTTCTAAAACGTCTATTTCTGAATTTACTTTTATTGTTATAAACATTTTCAAATTCAGGATTTATTTCGAAAGATACATTTTTTTTATAATCCAAAACAATAACCGAAATATCAAATAAATTTAAATACTTATTTATTTTGTATACCTCAAAAATCGTATCAAACCAGTTATAAGTATAATTTAAATTATCATAATAATATCCCATATAATATTCCAATAAATTAGCAGTGATTAAAGCTTTCTCTTTATCAATCTTTCGAATCCACCAGGCTGCACTATTTAAACCTGCATTCATCATTGTTGGATGTGGAAATTTTTTTGCAATAAAGTAACCTTCAATAAAAATCTCAAATGCTTTTTTGTAATTTTTATCATTTAAGTTTTTTCTTGCCTGAGAATATTTCAATAATGATTTTTGAGCATAACTTTCATTGTAGTTTTTACCATATACTTTTATATAATCATAGTTATCTTTATATTTCGAAGAGATATGTTTTAATCCAGGTAAAATAATATTTCGTGCATCTTCAGAAAGTGTTTTAATGTTTTTTCTAAGAATTATGAATTCTTTTTTTGATTCTTCAAATTTATTTTGTTTTAATAATATATCTATTTTTTCAAATCTTGCTAATTCTCTTAACATTATTGTTGGTGTTGTTGAAATAACTTTATTTGCATAAAATAAAGCTTTATCTAAATCTTCATTCCATATTGATTTTAATAACAGAAGATAATATTTCAATGCTACATCACTAATCTTTGGATAAATATAATTAACAATTGGTTTTGAAAAATAACCATACTCAACTATATTTAAAATATCTTTTATACAAATCCCCATTTTAACCTCCAACTTACAAAAAGTTAAAAATATTTTTACTAATCTTTTTTGAAAGTAAGAAACTTTAAAATTAACATTCTCTTGTAACATAATAAAGAATTAAGAAAAAGACAAAATAACGAATATAAAAGTATTTTAAAAAACGAAATAAAATACCGGATTTTTCGATGTTACATGAGTTAATTGAAATGTAATAAAAATCAACTTCTAAAATATTGATAAAAAGCGAAATTTTATTTTAAAAAAAACACTTGCAAGTCATGTTAGAAATGATAAAATAAAAGAAAATACTATTTAAGATACATCGTAAATATATTATGTTTTTGATACAGAAAATATTATATCAAAAAATCTTAATTTCATAAATAAAATGAATAGCAAAGGTATTTGAAAAATTTTAGAATTTTTATCTTAAATTTCTATTTAAATAGTTTTGAAGAAAAAATGAGTATAGAATATGAAGAATAAAATTTGATAATTATTTATATACAACATTTTGATTAATTATAATAGTCTCAAATGAGATAAAAACTCATTTGAGACTATCTGTATGATATAATAGAAAACGAAATTTTTTATAAGGTGATAAAAATGGAAGTTTTTTTTAATATTTTAAAAGAATTACCAAAATCTAATAAGCTAAAAACATTTTTTGTGTTTATAATAAGCATTTTTATTCAATTTGGAAATATATCAGTTCCGTTTATATTTCAGAGATTGACTGATAATTTTGGTAGCGAAAAAGCCTTTCAATATTTTCAGATATTATTGTTTGTATATTTTCTTCAATTACTTTTAAATATTTTTTTTGGAATATTTTATACAAAAAATATATACGAGATTTCATCTTATTATAAAAAACGAGGTTTTGAATTTTTATTGAGAAACAATAAAGAGATAAATAATTTTTCAGAAAAGATAGATTTACTATTTAATCTTTCTGAAGAGGGTATAGCATCTTTATTTTACGAATCAAACGTCAATTTTGTGGTTTATATAATTTTTTATTTTATATTGCTTTTTTATATATTGAAAAGATCCCTAATAGTGGGAGTACTATTAATTGCTAATACAATTGTTTTATATATAGTATCCAGATTAAAAATAAAATATCTTTCTTCAAAAAATTTGGAAATTATCAGATTAGAAGCGAAGAAAATAAAAGAAATTGAGGATATTTTAAGAGGTTTTGTGGAAATTAGAGTATTTAATATTTTAAAAAATGAGGTCAATAGAATTTCAAATCATTTCAAAGAGATTTTGAATATTATAAAGCGAAAACAGAAAATAGAATTATTTATTTCAGGTTTTGAAATTATGAATTTTTTGGTTTTTCCAGCAATTTTGTATATTGTTGGAATTTCAATTATAGAAAAAAACATTTCTCTTGGTGAAGGAATTAAGATCATTCAAATGGTTGAAATTATCACTTCTTATTCTATTTTTATAAGCAATTATACTAACGTAATACCAGAGATTATAAGTGTATATGAGGAATATTCTAAAAATTTTCAATAAACCAAGATATAAAATGGTGATATTATGAAAAAAATAATATTTGTTATCATAGTTCTTTCTATTATTTCAATTATTTCAGAATATCTCTATACTACAATTCCACTTTATACAAAGGATTTCATAGATTTTTTGACATCTGGAATAATTAATTATAAAGTTTTATTAAATATGACTTTGATAATTATAATATCTTTTTTATTAAAAACCATGGTAAAAATCTTTTTAGAATATTATAAGAAGAAAGCATCATATTTAATAACTATAAAAGGTTTATCAAACATTTTAAAATTCGATTATTTAGAATTCAAGGAATATGATGAAATATATTATTCTGAAAGTTTATTAAGATTACCTGAAAAAATAATGGAAGCAGTAAGCTCTTCAGGAATGGAAAATTTCACTATAATATTTAAGATGATATTTCTCATAATTTTTATATTTAACCTTGATATAAAATCTGGTATTGCAACAATAATATATACGATATTATCGTTCGTTAGCATATGGATTTCAAATAAATATTTTTATGAAAATTATGATAAACAAATTGAGATAAATCTTAATAACATATCAGATGCAATGGACCAATTAGAGGGATTGAAAGAGATACATTTATTTAATGCTGTAAATTCTGAAATATCACGTTTTGAAAATAACATTAATAAATATAGAGATTTTTCAATAAAAATAAATATATTGGATTGGTTTTTGTCTTTTACAATAAATGATTTTTTTCAATATTCAATATATGCATATCTAATATATAGAGGATTACTTTTAAAAGATGTTGGTTCATTAATTGCATTATACATGTATGTAAAAGATGTAGCAAATATAATGAATAATTCTATATTTGGAATCTGGAACTCTTTAAGAGAAGCATTAATTTCATGGAATAGATTAAAAAAGTATATAATTTGACATTCAAAATCCCCGAAAGGGGATTTTTATTTATTTAATTATTTTTTAACCAAAATTTTACCGGTAAAAATCCAAACCTTGGAAACATTGAATTTAACATTACATTGTAACATAAGATTTATAATTGGAATTGGTTAAAAAGTTTAATACAAGCATATTATAAATAACAAAGAAAGAATATGAAAAAAACGTGTGTTACATGAGTTAATTAAACAGTAACATTTTTTAATTTCTGAAACACTGATAAATAGCGACTTTTTATTTTGGAAATAGACCTTGAAAGTCATGTTAGAAATGATAAAATTTAAGTTGAAAAATTAAAAATAGGGGGATGAGAAAATGAAAAGAAGAGGATTAATCATTTTATTTATATTGACACTAACGATCTCGTTGTTTTCTGATAGTTTAAAAATGATAAAGAAAATAGAGCTGGAAATAGAAAATGTCCAAAAACCACCAAAAATAGTTACGGCATTTACAAAAAATGAAGTAGTACTCGTGCCATGGGTAGCAAGTGGAAAATATTTTGAAATACGCATATATTCATTAAAAGATAACACAGAACAAATAATAAAAAAGGAATCACCGGCATTATATGAATTAGGCGATCTTAGAAGTGTGACAGCAATAACAATTTTTAATTTTGATGATAAATTCTGGATAATATGTGGAAATGAGAAGAATGGAGATATGGAAATAAATGAATATATAAAAAAGGATAATGAATATATATTCAATAAAAAGTTGAATTTAAAAATAAAATCATGGGCAGTGATGATTGATAAAGAACTAAAGGATAGATTAATAATAAGTTTAGGAGTAAATGAGTCTGAAAGAAAAATAATGGTAGTTGATAAAAATCTTGAGTGGCATAAAGATTTAATTACATTAAATGATTTTTCGGGATATCTTGAAACGGCAGAGTATAAGGATAAATTATATATATTTGAGAGCACAGGGGAAAAAAGCGTATCGTCATTCTTTGGATCAAATAGTAAATACATAAAACTAAAACATACATTTGATGCAAAGACATATAAACTTCTAAAAAAAGATGAAAAGGCATTTTCAGATATGAAATATTATGTTTATATATATCAGGATGGGAAATATGCATATTTTGGAAATTATGGAGGGAAGATAAACATAAAAAGATATAATCTTGAAAATGGAAAAGTAGAGGATATAAACATGGAAGAGATATATCCATTATTAAAGGAGGGAAAGATTGAATATTCATATTTTGCATATAAGAATAAAAAAGTATTAATAGAAATAAATGAAGAAGATATTATGAAATTGGTAATGGGTGAAATAATAAATAATAAATTCAAAGTAATCTGGAAAAAAGAATTAGAAAAAAATGGAGTATTCTTTCCACGAACAACAAAAAGTATTTTTTTATTAATTCCGGATTTACCGACAGAAATTGAAGAAGTTTTATATAAAGGAAAAAATTACAAAATTAATTTTGAAACTGGTGAAATTACAAAAATTACAGACAAACCAATAATCTTTTTCAAAATGAAAGATAAATATTATGGAGTATTAAACGAAACAGAAAAGAAAGATGGGAAGAACTATTCAGTATTTGAAATTTATGAATTAAAAATTGAGTAAAGAACGGTGGTGAAAAAATGATAGAAGTAAAAGGGATAAAAAAGAGCTTCAAAGAAAAAGAAGTATTAAAAGGCGTGGATTTTGACGTAAAAGAAGGGGAAAAGTTTGTAATATTAGGGGAAAATGGAGCAGGGAAATCCACACTGTTTTATATATTAACAAAAGTATATAATCCCGATGAAGGAGAAATAAAAATAAAAGAAGGGAAATATTTATTGGGCTTCGTAGAAGAACCACAGTTTATAAAAACCATGAATGCGTATGAAAATATGAAATATATTAGCTCGAGCATATATAAGAAAGTCACAAAAGAAGAAATGGATAAATATTTAAAAATAACAGGAATACAGCAACATGCAAAGAAAAAAGTAGGTAAATATTCCACGGGAATGAAAAAAAGACTGGCAGTATCGTTATTATTAATGATAGATCCGGATATATACATATTCGACGAACCAACAGAAGGACTGGATCCAATAGAAAGAAAAAACTTCATGAAATTAATGGAAGAATTAAAAGAAAGAGGAAAAGGGATAATAATAAGCACACACGTATTATCAGAAGCAAAAGAAATGGCTGATAGAGTGGGAATATTATACGATGGAAAAATACAGAAAATAATGTCAAGAGAAGACTTTGATAAACAGAATGAATATATAATAGACGCAGAGGCAAAAAGATATCCAGAATGGCTGGAATACCGAATAGAAGATGGAAAAGCGATAATAAAAAGCGACAACATAATGGAAACGCTGGAAAAATTAAAACAGGAAGGGATAAAAATAAAAGACATAGAAAAAAACACATCAATACTGGAAAAAACATTCATAAAAATATCCTCGGGAGATGGGAAAAATGATTAAAGCAGAACTACAAAAAATAAAAAAAGACAAATTCTTTCTATCATCGCTAATAATATATTACTTCTTCTCAACAATAAAAGCCAAAGGAATAGTATATCTAATAGCAAGATCATATTATGGGCAACCAGAAATGTCATATATAGCAGCAAAATACTTTGGAGGCATGTGGAACTTCTTAGGATTAATACAGCTAATAACAATAATATTTGGAATAAAAGTATTGCATGAAACAACAGAAAGCAGATTATACACATACATATTCATGAAAAACAGCAGATTAAAATTCTACAGCAAAAAAGCCATATCGTTACTGTGGATAACAACAATATACAGTATATATAACCTGATAATTTTCAGCTACTATTATATAACAATAATAGGAAAACCGGAAATAAAAGATTTAATAATGACAATAGTAATATATATAAACTATGAAATAGCGATACTATTTACAGCAATACTGGGAATGATGATATATACAATAGTAAAAAACAACCTATTCTCAATAATGGTATCGTTATTTGTAATATACACATATTTCCTATTGCCAAGATACAACAAAATATATCATCCATTAAACTACGTATATTTAATGACAAAAAAATTAATAAGCTCAAAAGGGATAGAGTTTGTAATATACGTGGGATTGTGGAGAATAATAATACCAATGGCAATCACAATGTTAATATTCACAATAGGATATAGATTCTTCAGGAAATATGAACCAAAGTATTGAGGGGGCTATACGAAACCAGAAAGAAGTGTATGGAAGTATTAATTGTGATGGGGATGTATTTAACCAAATGAGGCTTTTGCCTCATTTGGTTAGTTGTTAAGATTTAAATAAACATTCGTAAAAATCTTAAATTTAAGTATTTTGGTTTAAAAGAGGTGAAAAAATGGGAAAAAATCTTAAATTTACATTTTTCTTTTTTATATTATTCATTGTTATAATATTTACTATAGGTGGAGTAAAAAAAATTAGAATAAGAGAATTTAATGAATTCAAGAGGAATCTGGATAATCAAGGATTTCAATATTATCCATTAAATAAAAGTTATTTTATTCACGTGTTTAATGATGAAAATACCAAAAATAATTTGGTATTATATATAGATGAAAATTCTGAATACAAAAAAATATATATAGAATATTATGAATTTTTTAATAATAAAATAGCAAAAATAAAATTTGATAAAATAAAAACAATTTTAAATTCAGGTGATTTTTTAAAATTAAAGACTAAATTTGAAATAAGAGTTATAGACTATTATTTTATTACTCAAAAATATAAAGGTCTTTATTTTTATATATACAAAAATAAGAACAAACTTGTTATTTTATATGGTAGAGAAAAAAATGCTGTGGAGAAAATAAGTAAGATATTATTATAAATGATTATTTTTTATTATTTTGAAAAGGGATAGATATGAACAAAGTAAAATTGTTTATGAATTTCATATATTCAAGATTATGGAGGAAATAAAGGTGAAACACTTGAGAAAAATGTTAAAATCAATAGAAAGTCTATTATATATATTGATTATAAGTAGTATTTTTTGGTTTTTTTCTATAAAAAATTCAATAGAAAATAATAACAATAATATTGTCAATTTTATTTTGGTCTATCTTATGTTCATTATAATTTTTGAAATTGGAAGGAGAGTTGATTTCCAATGGAAAACTACTTTTTTTAAAATTTTAATAACTACAATAATAGTTTTTGGTTTTGGATATATAATAGGCATTTCCTTGAAAGTAAGATTTGATATAGCATTTATTTTAGCTTTTAGTGATCTATTTCTGTGTTATAAGATAAAAGATGATAAAAATCTTTCAAAGTAATTAATTATATAGTATTAAATAAATTTAGGTTAAAAATCTATTTTTCTTTTTTTATATAATAATATATTAATGAAGAAGCTATTCCGAGAAAGGTAAAAGCTATCATTAAACTCAGATAAAGTCCTCCTCCATTTGTTGGACTTAATAACACTTTTACCAAAATCAAAACTGAAAATAATATCAACAAAATACCGGAGAGTAAGGATATTTGCTTTAAATTAATTTTTATCACTCCCTTTAGAATAGTTTATAAAATAGATTTATATACACGTAAGAAATTCTCACCTGTTATTTTCTTTATTTCGGTTTCAGTATATCCATGTTCTTTTAATTTCTCAATTAATACAGGTATTTCTTTATGAGTGTTTAAAGAATCTACTTGCTCATCTCTAAACATATCACATAAATCAAAACCAAATCCCACATGTTCTACTCCTACAAGGTTTGCAATGTAATCTATATGCTTAATTAAGCCATTAATATTATTTTCAGAGTTATTATCTGTTACAAACATACCATTTGCATTTATTCCAATTACTCCACCGCTATCTGCAATAGCCTTTATTTGTTCATCTGTTAAATTTCTTTTTGAATTAAAAAGTTTTCTGACATTGGAGTGTGATGCAATAATAGGTTTTGTAGCAAATTTAATTACATCCCAAAAACCACTATCGTTTAAATGGCTTACATCAATCAACATTCCCAATCGTTCCGCTTCTTTCACTATTTTAACTCCGAAACTGCTTAATCCTCCTTCTGTACCAGTTTCTACTTCAGAGAAAAAAGCACCGTCTGCAACGTAATTTCTTCGACTCCAGACTAAACCAGCAAATCTTACTCCTAATTCATAGAACACTTTTAATAAATATAAATCATTTCCAATGGGATCTAAACCTTCGAATGAAAGTAATATTCCAAGCTTTTGATTATCAATTGCGTATTGAATATCCTTCATATTTCTGCATAGCATTATTTTTCCTTCAGATTCCTCAATTTCATAATGTAAAGATGCTATTTGGTCTAAAGCGTTTCTCAATGCCATTTCAGGAATGTATTTTTCTGAAATAAATAATGAAGACACTATAATATTAACCTTTCCTTTTTTAAAATCATCATAAAATCTATTCATTATTACCTTGTTTTTTCCTTCTTTCCTTTTTTCAGTTACATATGTAAGTAAATCAAAATGTGCATCGATAATGAGATAATTGTCTGTATTCATATACAAATCCCCCTGTATAAAAATTATTAAATATCTTTTAATGAAAAGAGATCAATATATTTTATCATATTTTCAAACCTCTGGAAAGTTAAGGCATTTAAACTGAGTGTAATTTCAAATGAAAACTCAATGTCATTTAAAACTTTTTTAATTGTTTGAATTTCATCATAGGTATATTCTTTGGGCAAATAATAGCCAAGAGTAACATGAGGAATGAGTATTTTTTTCAAAGGTAATACCTTTTCAAAAATATTGTACATATTTATGAGTGCATTAAAATCTGGGAAATCCTTTGGATAAAATTGTATTCCTATTGCAGCACCACCATTGAATAATCCATTGGAATTTAATGTTATTGTTGTATTTTCATATATCTCCTTTAATTCTCGGAAGACTTCCTTTACCTTATTTTCAGAATTTTTCATGCATTTTTCCAGATTATCAGCAGTAAAATAATTACACAAATCATGAATGGTTAAATGAAAGGTTTCTTCAGGTAGTTCATTAGCCAATATTCCATTTAATTCGCTGTATAATAATTTTTGAATAATTTGAACCTTTTTTTTGTCTTCATTATTCAATGGAATAACAACTGTATTTCCTATAAACTTTTTATATTCACCATTTTCATTTACTTTTAAATAAACACTTTCTAATACTTTCCAATCTTTGTTTAAACCATTTATAGAATCTTTTTTTATCTTATTAAGCTCGTTTATATAATCATTATATTCCATAAAATCGCCTCCATTCTCTCTAATTAAATATTATCATATTTAACCATTAAACCTTATACACGATAATATGAATATTATATGAATAATTAATATTTAAGATGGATTATCAACTGTAATTGTATATAATCATTATTTTTGGTATTTGTAACCGCTTACATAAAGTGATATTATTTTATATAGTGGGCATTTATGCCTAAAAATTTTAGGGGAGGGTTAGACATGAAGAAGATTATTTTGGTATCTTTGATTATTTCAATTGTTGTTTTTTCTTTTGCTATTGAAACATTAGTAGTATCTTCAAGATTATGGACTCCACCAACAGAAAAGGAGTTTATTATTAACGAGATTATTAAACCATTTGAAGATATGTATAATTGTAAGGTTAAATTCCAGACAATGGACGATCAAAGTATAATGGATCAAGTAGATGTTCAGGTTAGAACAAATAAGGTAACTACAGATGTAATAATATTATATGCTTCAAACATGCCTAAAATGGTAGATAAAGGATATGTATATGATTTAACTCCTTATGTTGAAAAATGGACAGATAGAACATTTTCTAAAGGTTTTGATTCAATGACCATGTTTAATGGAAGAAGGTATTTCTTACCTGTAGGAGCTGATGTATATCTTACACTTATTAATAAAAAAGCATTAAAGTACAAACCAGAGAATATTGATATTAACAATATGACATGGGAACAACTTGCAGAATGGGCTAATCTTGTAGCAAAAGCAGAAGGTGAAGGAAAATTTGCTGTTACTGGTGTTCCTATGAAATCATTGATTTATCAAATTGGTGCTATTGCATTATCTTATGGCGCAGACTGGCCAAATTTAGACAATCCAGGTTCAATGGCAGCATGGTATCTTATTTATAAGATGAAAGATGCATTTTCACCTGCAATAAAAACATATGATGATACAAGACCTCCAATGAAAAGAGGAGAAACATGGATGACAGTTGCACATTGTGCAAGGGTTGGAGAGGTATATAACAGCAATCCTACACAGTTTATAGTTGCACCTGCACCAAAAGGACCAGCAGGAAGAGGTTCTGTAGCAGGTACAAGCGGATTTGCAATTGTAAAAGGAACAAAACACTTTAATCTTGCTTTGAAATTCTTAGAATATATGACAAGACCAGATATAATGCTTAAAGCAAGTAAAGGTACAGGTGGATTTATACCTCCAGTTGACGAAGCTATAAAATATCTTGGGAATGATGCACAGGATGAAATTATCAAGAATGCTGTAACAGTTATGAATACAGGTGTATTATCATACATTGCACCTATCTGGAAAGACTGGGGACAGGTAAAATTAGTATATGATGATTTATTCAAAAAGATGATTCTTGAAGATAAAAAGTTTGAGCCTGATTTAATGGAATTATATCAATTTAAGATTGATGCAATGAGAAAATAAATATTATTTATTGATGATGGGGCGTTCTCGGGACGCCCCTTTAGTAAAGGAGTGATACCTTTGAGTACACAAAGACTTGAAAAAAGATGGATACCTTACATTTTAATTGCTCCAACAATTATATATTATTTAATCTTCTGGGTAAGACCGGTTATAACTGCTATTGTATATAGTTTTTTTGATGAAAATAATATATTTACTTTGAATAATTATATTACTATATTTAAAGATCCATATTTTAAACAGGCAGTTTTTAACACATCATTTTTTGTAATAGTGTCAGTTACTTTAGAATTTGTAATCGCATTAATGCTTGCATTAATAATAAATAAAAAATTTAGAGGTTCGCAGGTGCTTTTATCTATTGCTTTAATTCCTATGGCTTTACCTGCTGTTGCAGTTGGAGCTATGTGGTCAAGTGGATTTGCGTCATATGGTTGGATGAATAGTATTCTTTATCATCTTGGTATAATAGATGCAAATCAAAAAATTGTATTTCTTGCAGGGAATGATTTTCAATCACTTATGTTAATAATATTAATTGATGCATGGCAGGTTATTCCTTTTATGATGGTTATTTTATTAGCAGGACTTCAAGGGATACCGAAGGATTCAATAGAAGCAGGATATATATTCGGCGGGACAAAGTTTACTGTTTTGAGAAAAATTACAATTCCCATGTTAAAACCGAGTATTCAAACAGCATTAATTTTGAGAATAATTTCAGCTATTCAGGTATGGTTGATAGTTGTTATGATATATGGATACAGAAGAATACCAGTATTATTGGAAGAGGTTGTATTTTATAAAGAACAAATTCTTGGTTTTTATAGAGTAGCACTTGCATATTCTGTAATAGTTTCGGTTATAGTTTCTATAGTTTCAATAATATATTTGAAGGTTTCCGGTGCCTTTGAAAAGGAGGAATCCTAAATGAAATCCTCTAAATACACGTATAAAAAAATTCTTTATTCAACATTATTTTATATTGTTGTAGCGGGAATAATTCTTGTAATACTTACTCCAATTTATTTTCTTGTTACTATTTCTCTTATGTCAGATCAGGAAGCTTATGATTGGCCAACAAGACTGGTTCCATCATTTTATAATCATTTTAGAATAGAACGTTCATGGGATAATCCTGATAAATTGCTTATTAGCGTATATAGTCCGGCAAAAAAAAGATATATTACAATTATTGAAGAAAGTAAGTTTGAAGATATAAAAACGTTTATAAGAAGAAAAACAAATAGTGAAATAAAAAAAGAAAAGTTTGATGCTCAAATAGTTAAATTAAATGAAATTATAGAGAAAAATAAAAGTGAAATAGATAGTCTTGTTCAACAAAGGAAGTTGTTAGAACGGGAATTAAATCAATTGAATGTAGATGTTGGAAGATTAATGGATAAAATATCGATGGCAGAAAAAATTGGAGGTATGGAAGATTTAATATCTCAGATAAAGGAAGAGATAAATAATAAAAATACTAGAATAAATGAAATAGAATCAGAATTGTCTAAAATAGAAGAAAAATACGATCAAATAGCTACGGTTCATTTTAGTGTGCCCAAAAAACTTTTTGATAATTATGTGACCTTTTTTAGAGTTACAAGTGATGCATTACCAGCATTACTGAGAAGTATAGAAGTTGCATTTTTAACGGTTTTTATTTCTTTAATTATTGGTGGAATGGCAGGATATGCTTTTGCAAGATATACATTTAAAGGTAAAAATTGGCTTAAATTAAGCGTATTGTTTGTTAGAATGTTTCCTGGTATTTCAATAGCAATGCCAATGGTAATTATATTGATAAATATGGGTTTTTATGATAAACCTATTGGATTGTCTCTTGTATATTCGGTTGGTCAAATTGGAATGACAATATGGATTACCGCAAGTATATTTATGGGTATATCTGTTGAGCTGGAAGAAGCAGCTATGATTTTTGGTACCACGAGGTTTGGCGCGTTTATGAAAGTAACTCTGCCTCTGGCATTACCTGGATTAGCCGCAAGCGCTATGTATGCTTTTATAGGAAGTTGGGCAGAAACTGCACAGGCTATAGTTCTTACACAATTTAACCCTACATTTCCAGTTGTTGTTTATCAAACTCTTGTAGGAGCTAAGGGATTGATAAACTTAAGTGCTGCAGGAGGTGTTTCATTAGCATTACCAGCTATAATATTCACCTTAATAATAAGAAGATATATACTTCAAATGTGGGGTGGCGTTAGAGTTTAAAATCTTAAATATAAGGAGAGATTAATATGGCTACACTTGAACTTATAAATTTATCAAAACGTTATGGAAAGAGTGTATGGGGTGCAAAAGATATTAGTTTAAAAGTAGATAACGGTGAATTTATAGTATTTTTAGGTCCATCAGGTTGTGGGAAAACAACCACTTTAAGAATGATAGCAGGTCTTGAAGAAGTTACAGAAGGAACAATTTTAATTGATAATAATGATGTAACTTATTTAGAACCAAGAAAACGAGAAGTAAGTATGGTTTTTCAGAGTTATGCTGTATGGCCTCATATGACCGTATATGAGAATATAGCTTTTCCTTTAAAATTAAGAAAGTTGCCTGAAAAGGAGATAGATAATATAGTTCAGGAAGTTTCAGAAATGGTGAAAATACAGGAATATTTAAAAAGATATCCCAGACAACTTTCTGGAGGACAGAGACAAAGAGTTGCTCTCGCCAGAGCATTGGCGGTAAAACCAAAGATATTCCTTATGGATGAACCATTATCAAATTTAGATGCTAAGCTCAGAATAAAGATGAGAACAGAATTAAAGGCTATACATAATAAAACCGGTGCAACAACAATATTCGTTACTCATGACCAATCAGAAGCTCTTTCAATGGCAGACAGAATAGTTATTATGAAAGATGGTAATATAGAACAGGTTGGAACACCTGATGAAGTTTATTTTGATAGTGAAAATGTTTTTGTGGCAGGATTTATAGGAACTCCACCTACAAATTTCTTTAAAATGAATATCAAAAATGAAGGGGATAAAATAGTTTTCTATAATGAAGAATTAAAATTTAGTTTGTCAGATAAAATTAAGCAATTACTAAAAAATTATAATAAAGATGAAATTATTCTTGGAATAAGACCAGAAAGTTTTAAAATAGTTTCAAAAGATGAGGCTATATTTAGCAGGGATATACTTGTTGTGGAACCACAAGGTTCCCATCAAATTATAGCGATTGAAATTGGAGAGCAAATAATAAAAATTGTTTCACCATCGTTCCCAAAATATAGTTCTGGTGAAACTATACATATTTCATTTGATGAAGAAAGGGTAATGTTATTTGATATAGAAACAGAAAAGAGAATAAGGGAGTGAAAAAAAATGAATATGGCATTATTGCATTATCGTGGTGGATTAATGGATGGAGTATCTTTAGAGATGGATAAATGGAAAAAGGTATTGGAAAAGCTTGGGCATAATGCCGATATTGTGGCTGGCAATAAAAAGGAAGGTGTTGATAATTACATTGAAGATATAGGTTTTGAAAATAAATTATATAGAATTATAAATAAAAATGCATTTGAGAAATTAGAAGATTTTACAGAAGATGAACTAGTAAAGGCTATAGAATTAGAAAGTGATAAGTTATTAAAAAATTTTGAAAAAGGACTTGAAAAATATGATGTTATTTTTCCAAATAATATATGGTCTTTAGGAGCATTCCTTCCAACAGCAATTGCTTTAAAAAGATATGCAGATTTACATCCTGAAAAATTATTTATAGCTCACCATCATGATTTCTGGTGGGAAAGAGAGTATTTTCTCAATTCAACCTCTAAAAAAATTGAAAAATTGTTGGAATATTATTGCCCTCCCGTTGGAAAAAATATCAAACATATGGTAATTAATTCAATTGCAAAAGAAGAATTAAAAAAGAGAAAAAATGTTGAAGCAACTGTAGTTCCTAATGTGATGGATTTTGAAGAAAAATCATTTATTATAGAGGGATTGAATAAAAAAATTAGGGAATATTATGATATTCCAAAGAATAGCATTATCTTTTTGCAAGCAACTCGTGTAACAAGAAGAAAAGCAATTGAATTGGCAATAGATTTAATTGAAGTGTTCAATAAAAAGGTTAAAGATAAAAAAGGTGAAATTTTGTATAATGGAGAAAGGTTTAATGGTGAAATACTTCTTGCATTTTCAGGAATGTGTGAAGATGATGTATATTTTGACGAATTGAAAAAAAAGGCAAAAGAGCTTAATGTAAAGATTCTTGATATGTATAATGCAGTTGAAAAAGGAATATGGAGCTTTTGGGATTTGTACAATATTTCTGATATAATTACATATCCATCAATTCTTGAAGGTTGGGGGAATCAGTTGTTAGAAGCAATTGTTGCCAAAAAACCTGTTGTTCTCTTTGAATATGAAATATTTTTAAGCGATATTAAAAATTCAGGGCTTGAATATATTAATCTTGGAAATGAATATGAAATGATTGATGGTTTTGTGACAGTAAATAGGGAGATTTTAGAAAAAGCAGCAGATGAATTAATAGAAATTCTATTTAACAAAGAGAAATATTATGGTATAATAGAAAGAAACTTTGAAGTAGGGAAAAAATATTTTAGTTTTAATACGTTAGAAAATATTATTCGTAATTTACTTAAATGAGGGGGGCAAAAAATATGGCAACTATTGACGATGTTGCCAAATTAGCCGGTGTTTCTACGGCAACAGTTTCAAGGGTATTAAATAATACTGCTAATGTTAGTGAAGAAACTCGTGCAAAAGTATTATATGCTATAGAAAAATTGAATTTTAAACCAAAATTTTCTGCGAAGGCTCTGGCAAAAAGCAAAAAAAGATTTAAAATAGGATTAGGGCTTGGGAAAAGAATGCAACTATTGAGAGATGAAAGTGATGAACTTGGAGGACAATTTTATGGAATAATTGTTAGAGAAATAAAAGCATTGGCAATGATGCATGGAGCAATTGTAAAGGAGTTATGGTTGGAAGATGATTTGTATGAAAAATTTGATGGCTTTATTCTTGTAGGCCTTGATGTAACGAGGGAAATATTGAAAAAATTTAAGGATACAGAAAAACCTATCGTGTTATTGGACCATTATATTACAGGTGAAGAAATAGATAGCGTACTTTCAGATAATTATAATGGAGCTTTCTGTGCTGTGAATTATTTGATTAATAAAGGATATAAAGATATTATACATATTCATGGACCATTAACATCTTATAGTTTTAAACGAAGACATGATGGATATATTGATGCAATGAAAAACGCGAAACTTAAAAGTCAATGTTATGAATATGATGATGTGAAAAATAATATTGACGTTGTAATACAAAAAATCATAAAAGGTAAAATACCAGAAGCTATTTTTGCTTCTAATGATATAACTGCAATGAGAATAATAAGTGAATTAAAAAAATATAAAATAGGGATTCCAGATAAAGTTAAAATAATAGGATTTGATGATATTCCTATGGCTAAAAAGTTTAATCCCCCTCTTACAACAGTAAAGGTATTTAAACAGGAGATGGGAAGTATAGCATTTAAAAGGTTATATGAATTAATGTTAAATGAAAATATTCATCCTACGCGAATTTCCGTTTATACTAAGTTTATAAGAAGAAAAAGTGGATAATAAAAAGGGATAACTGAGAAGGTTATCCCCTTTTATTTTCTAAAAAAATATTTTTAGGTTCTGTAATTATTCCCATCATAATAATATCATAATATTTATTTTTTATGTAAACTGCTTCTCTTCGTTTTCCCTCTTCTATAAAACCAAGTTTTTTATATAACTCATATGCTTTTGGATTGTTGGAAAAAACCTCCAATTCAAGTCTGTGTATTTTTGGATTTTCCAAACACCACGTAATATGATTTTTTATTAATAATCTGCCAATTCCAATACCCCTAAACCGCTCTAAAACAGAAACTCCCAGTTTTGCCGTTTTTTGAATTCTTCTTCTTTTTAAATTCCATTGAATATCACAATTAGCTATAATATTTTCATTATATCTTGCAATTAATGTTCTAAATCCAAAATTTTTATTTGAAAAATCAATTAAGGTTTTTATTTCTTTTTCCGAAAGATCAAATTCATCAGCTGTTGTTAAAAGTGTTTCAGAATTTTCAAATATTGTGTTGAAAAAATCCAATAAATTCTTTGAGTCATTTTTATTTGGATAATCAATATGAATTCCATGATTACCTTTTACAAAAACATAATATTCCTTTTGTAAAATAGCACCATATTTTTTTAAGGCATTTTTTAGTTTTTCCTGTGAAGGATATAAGCTTATAAGATATTCATCTGCTGTATAATTTTTTATATCATTTAAAGCCTGAAGAATAAGAGACGGATTATATACTGAGAATTCCATTAATTCGACTTTGTTATTTTTTACAATATAAAATGCCAGGATTTCATTTTCATTTCCTAAAAATCTAAAAGTATAACCGCTTTTATAAAAGTTTATAAGATCCCATACTGTAAATGGAATATTTATTTTTTTAAGTAATTTCAGAATAGAATATATTATTTCATTTTCAATAATAAAATCGAGGAATGTCTGTGTATTACCTTGAACATATTTATTTTTCATTTTGAAAACAGAAAATTTACCAATATTGTTAATATACAATGTGTCATTTTTTACTTCTGAAAAGAAGTAGATATTTCTTTTAGGGATATTAATAGTATTTTCTAAAATATTTATTATTTCTGTATTATCCTTTACATGGAAGAAAAAATCACCATAATCATTTCTATAAATTTTCCTCACCTCTATATTGAAATGCCTCTGATACATGTTCAACAGTTACATATTTTGAATCATTTAAATCAGCTATAGTTCTTGAAACCTTTAAAACTCTATTTATTCCTCTGCCAGTCATTTTAAAGGCTTTTGCACCTTCTTTTAAAAATTCTTCAGCTTTTTCATCAAGTTTTATATATTTCTTAACTTCTTTTTGTGTAAGTTTTCCATTTAATTTGTTTTGCCTCTTTATCTGGATTTTGCTTGCACGTTCTACTCGTTCTTTAATAGCTTCAGATGATTCTTCTGAAAAGTCATTTAATAATTCGTCTATTTTTACACGAGGAACAGTGATTTTTATGTCAATTCTATCTGAAATTGGTCCTGAAATCTTTCTATTATAATTTATTATTTGATTTATAGAACATGTACATTCATGTTCAGGATCGCCATAATAACCACAAGGGCATGGATTTTGGGCAGCGACAAGCATAAACTTCGCTGGATATGTTGCGACAACCTTTGCACGAGAGATAGTGACAATGCCATCTTCAAGTGGTTGTCTTAAAGCTTCTATAACATCTGTTCTAAATTCTGGAAATTCATCTAAAAACAAAACACCATTATGTGCCAAACTTATTTCACCAGGTTTGGAATCAGAACCGCCACCAATAATTGAGGCTGTTGATGCCGAATGATGAGGCGCTCTAAATGGACGTTTCCTGATAATCTTATTGAGATAACCATATATAGAATATATTTTTGTTGATTCAATTATTTCTTCTCGTGTCATTTCTGGAAGTATAGTTGGGATTCTTCTTGCAATCATTGTTTTTCCGGATCCTGGGCTTCCTTTCATTAAAAGGTTGTGAAATCCCGCTGCAGCAATTTCAGCAGCCCTTTTGGCAAAATATTGCCCTTTAATATCAGAAAAATCAATTTGTTCTTCATTTTCTTCATAAAATTTTTCCCCAGGTGCAGCCTTATATTTTTCTTTTTTTTCATTATCGAAAATATAGATTATTTCAGATAAATGAGATATAACATAAACTTCATTGTTTTCCTCTAAAAATAAAGCTTCCTCTTCATTCTCTTTAGGGATGATGAATTTAGCGTTTTTTTCTTTTTGAGCTAATTCAAGTAACAATAAAGTAATTCCGGGTATTCCTCTTATTTCCCCATTTAATCCGATTTCACCAAAAATATAATAATCATCTATATCAAAATTAATTTGTTTAGAGGCTAATAATATTCCAACAGAAATAGGTAAATCAAAATGCGTTCCCTGTTTTTTTAAATTACTTGGTGCCAGATTTACTGTTACGTTTCCATTTGGAAAATTAAAACCGGAATTTCTAATAGCACTAAAAACTCTTTTTTGACTTTCAAGAATGGCAGTATTTGGCATTCCAACTATTTTAAAAACCTGTTGTGTTGAACGAGAGTTAATATCCACTTCTACAAGTATAGTTTTTACTTCAAAACCGCTTACAAAAGCACTTTTAACTCTTGAATACTTCATCCCTTACCTCCTTTTTAAAAATAATAGCCTCTATTATTATACCAGATATTCACAATTGCTATATATTAAGTTCTTCTATTTTTATATTTGCTTAACATTTTCAATGTATAATTGCAAATGGTTTGCAATTACAAAATATGGAGGTGGTGTAGTAATGAAAAAAAGCCTATTTTTGGCAGTTATTTTAATTATTGGTGTTTTAGGATATTCTTTAAATATTTCCGTTTCAATATATCCATATTATCTTGTTTTGAAAGATATTGTATCCAATGAGGATCAAATTAACATCATTGTACCAGCAGGTAAAAGTCCCCATACTTATTCTGTTTCCTCGAAGGATTTAATAAAGATATATAAAAGTGATCTTGTAGTTTTTAACGGGCTTAATTCAGAAGTGTTCTTAAATAAGGTTATAACTAATATCAAAAAAAAGAATATCAGTTATATTTTTGCTGGTGAGGTTATTCCAAGGGATATGATTATAGACAGTAATCCTCACATCTGGTTAGATCCAGAATTAATGTATAAATATATAATTCCGGAGATTACCAATAAACTCATTTTGTTAAATCCTGAAAAAAAGGAATTATATTCCGAAAATTCTAAAAAACTTATAAAAAAATTAGAATTAATGGATGAATACTTGAAGATTAAATCCTCTGAAATAAACGGAAGTATTATTACATTCCATAACTCATTTCCATATTTTGCAAGACATTATAATATAAAAATAGCTGGAGTTATTGAAAAATCACCGGGTGTAGAGCCATCGATTGCAGATATGAAAAAATTATATGATTCTGCGAGAAAAAACAATATAAAAGGTGTTTTTTCTGAACCACAATTAAATCAAAAAATTGCAGAAAAAGTTGCCAGGACACTTAAAGTAAACTTAGGAATGCTCGATCCTTTAGGGAATTCCTTTAATAGCATAGATGAGTTATATCTTATTAACTTTTTAAATATCTTAAATACTATTAGGTGATTTTTATGAAACTCACAAAACCCAGAAAAGATATACTTAAATTATATGAAAATATAGATTATCCATTAAATGCAGAAGAAATATATAATTTACTCAACAAAAAATATGATCTTTCAACAATATATAGAAACCTTAATTTTTTTGAAAAAAATCATATTTTAAAGTCCATAGTATTTTCCGATAAAATAACCTATTATTATCGTCCAAATGGTCATATTCACTATATTTACTGCATAAAATGCAAAAAGTTTGAAAAGCTTGATATGTGTTTTGAAAAAGAATACAGTAAATATATTGAAGAAATACTGAAATTTAAAATCACAGATCATATTCTTTATTTTGAAGGCATATGTTCTAATTGCCAGCATGAGGGGGAGGGTAAGCAATGAAAAAGGAAAAGGTTATAAGCGTTAATAACCTTAATTATTCTGTTGAAGATAATGAGATACTAAAATTCATTACCTTTGATATATATAAAAAAGATTTTGTTGGAATTATAGGTCCTAATGGTGCAGGAAAATCTACACTCATAAAAATTTTAATTGGAGAAATTGAAAATTATCAGGGTAAAGTAGAGATTAATGGAAAAATTGGATATGTTCCCCAAAAAGATGAATTTGATAGGACTTTTCCAATAAAGGCATATGAAGTTGTATTAATGGGAATGTACAAAAGCGTTGGATTATTAAAAAGATACAAAAAAAGCGATATTGAAAAGGTTAGAGAAACCATGAAAAAGTTAAATATAGAGTATCTTTTTGATAGAAATGTTGGAAAGTTATCTGGTGGTGAATATCAAAAAGTATCTCTTGCAAGAGCACTGGTAAGCGATCCAGATATATTAATACTTGATGAACCAGAAGCAGGAGTAGATAAAAAAGGACAAAATATGATTTATGATATTCTTGAACGATTAAATGATGAACTCGGCTTAACGATAATACTTGTGAGTCATGATATTTCAATGGTTGTAAAAAAGACAAATAAAGTTATGTGTTTAAATAGAACCTTACATTGTCATAAGAATGCAATTGATGTAACTGCTGATGATTTAAAGAATATATACGCTGAAGAGATGGAAATACTTGTACATATTAATCAGCCGTTGAAAGTGGTGAGCAAAAATGATTGAATTATTCAGTTATGATTTTATGGTATATGCAATTTTATCTGCAGTTTTGGCAGGTTTTAGTGCATCATTATTATCGAATTATATTGTTTTGAAAAAAATGGAGTTTATAGGCGAAGGTGCTGCTCATACAGCCTTTGGAGGAATTGCTTTAGCTATTTTAATTGGATTTAATATTGATATTATGAATATAATTGTAGCACTTCTTTTTGGAACGACTATATTTTTTATTGGTAAAAAAGGAAAAATAAATGAAAATAGTGTAATTGGTATGCTTCTTTCATTTTCAATGGCATTGGGAGTTATATTCTTATATTTAAAACCAGGATATACACCTGAAATTACCAGTTATCTATTTGGAGACATATTAATGGTAACCCAGAAAGATGTAATTATTTTATCCGTTGTGGCTATATTGATTTTATCCCTTGTAATATTGTTTAATAAAGAACTTAAATATTATGCGTTTAATCCGAGGATTGCCAAGATATATGGAGTGCCTATTGACTTAATTGGTTATATATTTTTAATAACAGTATCAATTGTAGTTGTTACTACCGTTAAAATTATAGGGATAATCCTTGTGACTTCATTGCTTATAACACCTGGCGTAATTGCCAAACTTTTTGCTAAAACACTAAACCAGATGTTAATTATTTCTTCTATAATCGGAATATTCTCTGGATTTTTTGGGATAGTAATTGCATATTATTTGAATATTCCGCCAGGACCATCAATAGTTGTAACATTATTCACCATTTTTGTAATCAGTTATTTATTGAAGAAATTAACAGAAAGGATTATAATACAAAAGAAATAGTTTTTTAGTAAGAAAATATGTTATAATTAAATGTATTTCAATTTAAAAATCGAAAGGGGTGAATTTTATGGATTATCTTAGTTGTAGCGAAGATCCTTTATCTAGACCGCCATAACAAAATAAAAAAAGGAGGAGATAAAAATGGTAAAATTTTACAAAAGAATTGAGCACAAATTAGTGGAGGCAAAAAGCTTTTCTCAAGATGCATTAATTAAGGTAGTAAATCCTTCACAGGATGAAATACACATGTTATCCAGCCTTTTGAACTTTGATCCTGATTTTATTACCGATTCAATGGACGAAGATGAAAGAGCACGTATTGAAATAGATGAAGATACAATATTGCTTATCTTAAAAGTTCCAATGAAAAATGAAGAAGACGATAAAATACCATATAAAACTGTTTCTTTAGGCATAATAATTGGAAAAAATTATACATTGCTTGCAATGAAACAGGAAATTGCATTTATTGAAAAAATGATAGAAACACATTTATTAAATCCACACAAAAAAAGCAGAATGATTTTTCAGATATTCTTTAAAAATGCAAAACTATTTTTGGATTATCTAAAAGAAATAAATAAAACTATAGATTTAATTGAGGAAGAACTACACAGATCTATGAAAAACAACGAATTAGAAACACTGATGTATCTTGAGAAAAGTTTAGTGTACTTCACTACTTCTTTGAGATCGAATGAAATAATGATGGAAAAACTGTTAAAAGGTAAAATTCTGGAATTATATGAAGATGATGAAGATTTGCTTGAAGATACATTAATTGAAAACAGACAGGCTATAGAAGTTACAAATATATATAGTAACATTCTTTCAGGAATGATGGATGCATATGCCTCTGTTATTTCCAATAACCTTAATATAGTAATGAAAATCTTAACTGTTGTTACTATATTAATGCAAATACCAACTATTATTACCAGTTTTTATGGAATGAATGTAAAGTTGCCGTTTCAGGAAAATCCATTAACATATGTAAATATAATTATTTCTTCTATAATAATAATGATTCTAACAGCCTTATTATTTAAAAGTAAAAAATGGATGTAATAAATTAAATGCAGAGAATTACTTCTCTGCATTTAATTTTTCATAGCAGTCTCTACATACTGCAATATACTTCTCAAATCCTCCAACATCTATTTCATCACCATTTCCAACTAATTTAAATGAAATAGTTCCGTTGTATTCTCCACATTCATGACATACAGCCTTCTTTTTAATAATTTCATCAGCATATGCTGAAAGCAAAATTGTAGTCTGAAATGGGTTGTTTTTATATGTAAGGTCTAATCCAGAACAATAAACATTTATTCCTTTTTTTAATAAATCATTTATAACATCCTTTAAGCCTTCATCAAAAAATTGAACTTCATCAACAAATACTGCTTTTTCATCATAATCAAGATAATTATACATTTCTTTTGATTCTTTAATAGGAATTGCTTCTACTTTTGTACCGGTATGTGAAACAACATATTCTGAAGCATATCTTGTATCTATAATAGGTTTAAATACTTTGATTTTTTTCTTTCCAAGTGTATAGATTTCTATAAATGAAATTAATTCTGAAGTTTTTCCTGAATACATAGGACCTACAATTAAAATGAATTTTCCTGACATTATATTACCTCCTGTAATCTATTTGAGAAAATTTTGGGTTTTATCATATGAAACAAGAACAGTATTATTATACTGATAAAATATGAAATGAATTTTGCAGAATTATCATTAAAGATAATATATGGGATTTTAGAATTTAGAAAAATCAAAAATTCATTGAATCCTTTTAATGAATAATCAATCCATATCCCTAAAAAATGTGGTATTGGGAATAAGATTGCTATAACTCCAAAAAACATTATTGCATATATTATCGGTGTAATAATTATCGATAAAAAGATTCCAAGTAATGAAATTCCATTAAAAAATATAATACTCCATGGTGCAACAGCAAGATATGCTGATAATGTAATTATAAACGGGTTTTTAGTATATTTTAGAGAAAATAATATTGAAAATGAAGCAAAGTAACTCATTAAAAATCCTGGTGATAATATACTATATGGATTATATAATAAATTTATTATTCCAACTATTCCAAGGAGATTTAATGTGTCTATATTAAAGCCAAAGATTTTTGATAATTCAACAAAAATTAGCAAAAGCACAGCCCTTGTTGCTGAAGGAGAAAAACCTGAAGCTGCAAGATAAAAAAGCAATATTATTATAGTAAAAATGCGCCTATAATGTATATGAATTAAGGTCTTTGAAAATATATAATATATGGCAAAATAAAGAAGATATACGTGAAAACCAGAAACAGCAAATAAATGCAAAAGTCCAGCTTCCTTGTAAATTTTAGAGTATGTAGGGCTTATGCCACCAAAAAGAATGGAAAATAAAATATTATTTGTTGAATAATCATAATGATTATAAATACGTTTTTTGAAATAATTTCTAATAGAGTATATGCTTCCTTCATTTGAATTTGCCATATACTCCGCATTAAACCTTCCATTCAGGTAACTCCCATAGATATATACTTTATTTCCAATTTCAAATGGATCAACAGAAAACTTATTATAGTTAAAATATAATGTTTTATTATAATCAACCCATTTGTTTTCAAAGAAAATTTTTTCTGTTTTTACTTTAAATTGATTATAGTTTTTATCTGTAATATATCCTAAAATTCCCAGGTCAATGTTATTAA
This sequence comes from Marinitoga sp. 1135, assembly GCF_013363245.1. NCBI lineage: Bacteria > Thermotogati > Thermotogota > Thermotogae > Petrotogales > Petrotogaceae > Marinitoga > Marinitoga sp. 1135. The sequence continues at coordinate 184,991 of NZ_LBEZ01000025.1, forward strand.
GATTATCGGGTAAAACATTAGTAATAAAAAGTGTCCTGAATACGATTAATCCTATTATAATTAAAAAAAGAACTTTAGTTTTTAAGGAATATTTGTTAATAAAAAAGACTACAGCCATAAATATTATGGCTGTAGTTATCATTTTTACTTTTATTAAAAGGATTATTGTAATTGCTACTGAAAAAAGTGTTACAAAAAATGGCATTATGCTCCAAATTTTTCTAATTTTCTTGCATTACCGAGAAGCAATCCCATAAGATCAACAGCATATATTGTTCCCATAGAGCCCCTTGCTGCTTCAAATTCATCAAATGCTTTTGATAAGCCAGCTCTTGTATATGGGGATTTTATCATAAATGGAACTGGATGCCAGCTGTGTCCGCTCATTGCTACAGGTGTTGAATGATCTCCTGTTACCACTAAAACATCAGGATTTAATTCAAGTAATTTTGGTAATGCTTCATCAACCATTTCGATTACGTGAACCTTAGCATCAAAGTTTCCGTCTTCTCCGTATGAATCTGTTTTCTTAATATGTACATAGAAGAAGTCATATTCATCCCAGTGTTTTTTCAAAGTTTCAAATTCATCTGCAGGTGTTTCTCCGTCAACATCTAAAATATCCATTCCAACCAATTTAGCTAAACCTTTATACATTGGGTAAACAGCAATAGCAGCTGCTCTCATTTTATAAACTTCTGGGAATTTTGGAATTGCAGGGTATTTTGAAAATCCTCTAATTAATGCAAAATTGATTTTTGGTTCGTCTTTTAATACTTCTCTAATTTCCTTCATTAATTTTGTAACTATTTCTGCAGTTTTTTTTGCAGCAGGATCATATGCGTGTGCCCATTTAATTGGCAATCCTTCCTTCTGTGGGTCAGCATCTTCAATTCTGTCATCTAATCCTTCTCCTGTTAGTTTTACAACGAATCTATGTTCTTTTCCAGGATAGAAAGTGATTTTAACACCATCGATTTCTTTTATGTGTTCCTGTAAGATTTTTACTACTCTTGCTGATTCTTCTGATGCAGGTCTTCCAGCTCTTCTGTCAACAACAATATCACCGTCTAATGTTGCGAAATTAGCTCTTGCAACAACGTCTTTTTCTCCTACTTCAACATTAATACCAAGTGCTTCGAGGATACCTCTTCCAATTTGGTATTTAATAGGATCATATCCGAAAATACCAAGATGTCCAGGTCCTGAACCTGGAGTTATTCCTGGTAAAACAGGTATTGTTTGACCAAGGTCTGATTCTGTTGCTACTTTATCGAGATTTGGAGTTTTTGCAGCTTGTAAAGGAGTTTTTCCATTAATAACTGTGTCTCCTATTCCATCCATTACAAGCATTACTATTTTTGAATCTGTTTTTGTAATAAGCTTTTGTAAAAATTCCTGTCTATCTACCATCATATGTTACTCCCTCCCCAACAAATAATTGATTTCATAAAAATTATAGCATATTTTCTTTTGGCAATTATAATATTTGAGTAAAATTTTAAAGACGTTATCTTTTTGATAATAATACACTGGTATAATTAATTTGAAAATTTAACAAGGAGGTTTTTAAAATGAAAAAAGGTATAATATTTGATCTCTACGGAACGCTTATAAATGCAAATCACTTATTTTTACCAATCGCTAAGATTATTTCAAAGGAATGTAATTATCCATCAAAGATAATCGAAAAAAAGATTAATGAAACATATAAAGAGATATTTAAGGACTATCATTTAAAACCGTTTAAACCTGAAAGGGAATATTATAAAATAATGTTTGAAAAAATAATAGATGTTTTTGAATTAAAAAATTCACCAGAATATTATATAGATGAAATGTATAAAACATTTATTAACCTGCCACCATACGAAGATGTCGATTATTTAAAATATTTAAAAGAAAATGGCATGAAAATAGCAATACTTTCAAATGCTGATGATGATTTTGTAATTCCAACTTTAAACAAAAATCATTTTCCATTTGATTATCTTATTACCTCATATGCCACGAAGTTATATAAACCGGATCCTAAAATATTTGAATATGCATTAAATGAAATGCGATTATCAAAAGATGATGTGATATTTGTTGGAGATAATTACAATGTTGATATTCTCGGCGGCAATAATTTTGGGATAAAATCAATTCTTATAAATAGGTTAAATCGTCAATATGAATATTCAGAAACTATAAAATCATTATATGAATTGGATAGATATTTAAAATAATAAATTTACCTTGCGAGCAGCACCAGATCTAAATAACGTTCTGGTTCCTGCTCCTTTTTTTATCAGATCAAATAATAAATCGCTATTTTCAACATATGCACCTGATAAAATCTTTACAGGAAATACATCTTCCACCATCATAGTTGATGGTCCGGCTATTGCAACTCTATCTGTGTTAACATAATTTAATATCCAATCTATAGTTCCATTCACAATTGAAGTTCCAGTGATAATAACAGCACTGCATTTTGGGAGCATCTCTATAATTGCCCAATCTGGAAGTACTTCATCACTTCTCCTTTGTCTATCAAAAACAAGAACATCCCAGACTTTGGGTTTTAATGTTTCAACAAAGGGCGTAATTTCGCCAATCATTCCAACAACATCGTTTTTCTTAAATTCCATTAATTCTAAAGTATCTCCACCAACAAATCGTTCTGGATTTTTATTAAAGACAGCATTTAATGCAGCGTAAGATACAGATCTTAATAATGGATCACCAGAAAATAATCCTACTTCTAATAAATCTTTTGCTTTCATTCCAATATTAGCTTTACTCTCTGGTTTTCCGTCTAATCCCATACATTTGTAAAATTCTTCACATTTACCTAAAGTATCTTCGCGATTTGTAGCAACAAAACCTACTCTACCATCGCTTAATTTTACAGCTGTTTCTCCAATACCAATAATAAAATCTTCAATAATAACATCATCTACTAAATTTTCAAGAGCTTTGTTATAAAGTTTTTTTGCAATACTCAACTTTATCCCCCCTACCATTTTATGTGATACTATTATACTATTTTTAACATTTAATATCAAATGTTATTTCTCAAAAATTCTGTAAGATAAAAATGGTAAAATTAAATAAACTGGAAGGAGGTTGAAAAAATGAGAAGTATTTTACAAGATTTAACACCAGAATTTTTGAAAATATTAAATATGGATAAAATATATTGGTATGAAGGATGGAAGGAATATAAACAAAAACATCCCAGATTAATTAGTGAATATGAAAAGAAAGAAGATTTAAACAAAGAAAAAATAAAAGAAAGGTTACAAGATATTAGAAGAAAAGATTTTGATTTATTTAAGCAGGATTGGGAGAACAATTTTCTCAGTGTAAAAAAAGAAATGGTTCAAAAACTTTCGAGAAACGCTGAACATTATCAATTAAAACGTGGTGATTTTGTTGTATTTATTATGGGAATGTTGGGTTTAAATTCTCATTATTATATCGATACTTACTATGGAACTGTTATTATGGTTGATTCATTTTATCATTTTTTAAATAACGTAGATATTAGAGAAACTGTTGATAAGGCGATTTTAGAATTTATTAATAATAGGCCGGTGGATACTAAAAAAGCGCTTTTTGGTAAATTGCTATCACAAATAGAAAAGATTATATATGATACAAAAGACATTAATAAAGCTATGGAAAAAATTGTAAAAGTATTATATGACAATGTGGATTATTATAATTGGGTAGGTTTTTATTTAACTGACAAAAATGAAAAAAATATATTAAAACTTGGTCCATATCTTGGCGAACCAACAGAACATGTAAAGATACCTTTTGGTGAAGGAATTTGTGGTCAGGCTGCTGCAACAAAAAATACCTTTGTTGTTCAGGATGTTTCTAAAGCAGAAAATTATCTTTCATGTAGTGAAAAAACAAAATCAGAAATAGTTATTCCTATTATTGATAATAACGGAAATGTATATGGAGAGCTGGATATAGACAGTCATAAGTTGGAACCATTTACTATTGAAGATTCCCAATTTTTAGAAGAAATTATTAATTTATTTGTTAAAAAATATGTTTAATTTAATTAATATTTAGTTTTTTAACCTATTCACAAAATCGAGAAAAAAAGCTTATTTAATAGATACAATTCTTAATGAAAGTAAAAAAATATTAAAGTGTAAATTTTTAGGATTTTTTTCTAATTGTCATGGGGTGCATATTTCTTTTTGATAATTCCTAAGTTCACTAAGTTT
>NZ_LBEZ01000001.1:0-268709 GCF_013363245.1 Marinitoga sp. 1135
TAAATCTCAACAAAGTTCATGAAATTTTTTCTTGATTAAGTATGTTAAATCTGATATCCTATATAGTGCACCTCGTTTTATTATTTTTATTTTTTGGTCAGGGGGTAATTGTTGTGTCGAAGGAAGAACTGTTGGAGCAATTGAAATCGAAAATAAATAGACTTACCTGGGATCAATGGTTTACCTCTGCCAAGATTCTCGATATACAGGGAGATAGGGTAATAATAGGAATGGGAAATCTTTTTATAAAAGATTTCGTAGCAAAGAAATATGGTAATCTTGTGTCGGATACGCTTTCTGAAATTCTTTCTAAAAAAGTAAAGGTTGAATTTACATTTATACCAGCTGACCAAAATAAGAATAAACCAGCTGGAAAATTAATCAAGGAAAGACCTTTAAAATTATCCGACTTTAATCCTGAATATACATTTGAAAATTTTGTTGTTGGAGAATCTAACAGAGTGGCATATTATTCTGCGTTAGAGGTAGCGAATAATCCAGGGAAATACAATCCATTGTTTATATATGGCGATGTTGCCTTAGGAAAAACGCATTTATTACATGCTATTGGTAATAAAGTTATGGAAACATCTCCAAATTTAAAGGTTATGTATGTAACAGCAGAAGAGTTTATGAATGATATGATGCGTTCTTTAAGAGAAGAACAGATGGATGATTTTAGAGAACGTTATAGAAAAAAGGTTGATATCTTATTAATTGATGATGTTCAATTTTTAATAGGAAAGGACATGGCTCAGGGAGAACTCTTCCATACATTTAATACATTATTTAATCTCGGAAAACAAATTATTATCTGTTCTGATAGAACGCCTGAAGAATTGGCAACCTTTCATCCAAGGTTAATAAGTAGATTTGAAATGGGATTGGTTGTTAATGTAAATGAGCCTGATAAAAAAACAAAGTTAAGAATTGCTAAGAAAATGGCAGAGATGAGTTCTTTATATATTTCCGATGATGTTGTTACATATTTGGTAGATAACATAGATAATAATTTAAGAAAATTAAGAGGTTTAATTTTAAATCTCTTTTTCCATAGCAAGGTTACTGGGGAGCCTATAAATGTTGAAACTGTGAAGAAATTGTATAGCTCATTAAAAAGACATAAGAAAATTGCTATGGAAAATAAAGAGAGTTTGGCTGTATTAAAGAAAAATCTTATTTTGGAGTCTGTATTAAAAGAATATAATCTTACAAGAGATCAATTGTTTAGCACTACCAGAAAAAAGGAAATATCTGAAGCGCGTCAGGTTTTAACCTTTTTATTAAAAAATTATGGAAAGATGAAAGTAAAGGAAATTTCGTCTTTTGTTGGTAAGAATCATTCCACTGTAAGTCAGGCTATAAAGAAAATAGAAAAGGAATTAACTACAGGGAATCTTGTCTTAAAAAGAAGAATTGATGATATAAGAAGAGTTTTTGAAGAAGCAGAAAAGATTCATGATCAAACAGCAAGTTAAACTGTACCCTTATATTTCAGGGTACAGTTTTTTATTTATTATAAAGAAATAAAAAATTTTGTAATTTCTTCTCTTTTATAATGACAATAAGGTTTTTTCCCTGTTTTTTCATAATAGTCCTGATGGTAATCTTCAGCAGGATAAAATTCTTTCGCCTGTTCTATTTTTGTAGCTACATCATATTTTGACTGTAAAATAGATATAATTTTTTCAGCCAATTCCCTTTGTTCATCTTCGGTGTAAAATATAACACTTCTATATTGTGTCCCGATGTCAGGTCCTTGCCTATTTATTTCAGTGAAATCATGTATTTCAAAAAAATATTTTAATAATTCTTCTGTTGAGATAATTTCATTATCATATATAACTTTTACAGTTTCTGCATGTCCTGTTCTTCCTGTACATACTTCTTCATATGTGGGATTTTCTGTTTTTCCACCCATATATCCAACCTCAGTATCCATTACACCATCTAATTTTTTAAATAAATCTTCTACTCCCCAAAAGCAACCAGCAGCAAGATAAATTGTTTTTTTCATATTTTCACCTCCAGAAAATGTATATATATTATTTTACCATAAAATTAGGAAAACAAACAACTTTTTTATATTATAATAATCTGATATAATATAAATAACAACAATGAATTTGTTAAGGGAGGGAAGAAAGATGAAATGCGGAAGAGAGGTTTTAAAATCGAATTGGAAGAATCTTGAAGTGGATTTGCCAGATAGAAAAAAGGGAATTAAAAATCCTCCATATATAAAACCATATCCTCAGGATACGGAATTAATAAATTTACCAGACATAAAAGGCTTTAAACCGATAAATAATGATTTCATTTCTTTATTGTTTAATAGGCAGAGTCGCAGAAGATATAAAGATAAACCTATTAGTTTGGAAGAATTATCCTATATGTTGTTTTATACGCAAGGTGTAAAAAAAGTGGTAAAGGATAAAGTAACCTTTAGAACTGTTCCATCTGCAGGAGCTACACATCCTCTTGAAACATATATTGTTGTGTTTAATGTTAAAGGATTAGAAAAAGGAATTTATAGATATATACCAACAGAACATAAATTGCTTCCAATAAAATCTGGAAACTTAAGAGAAGAGATTATAGAAGCTACATTAGGCCAAAGGTTTATAGGAGAGAGTGCTGTTGTATTTGTTTGGAGTGCAATCCCTTATAGAACAGAATGGAAGTACAAAAATGAGGCTCATAAGACAATTTCTATTGATGCAGGACATGTATGTCAAAATTTATATTTACTTGCTGAATCAATAAATTGTGGGACATGTGCAGTTGCTGCGTATGATCAGGATTTAATGGATAAATTAATTGAAGTAGATGGTAAAGATGAGTTTGTGGTTTATCTTGCACCAATAGGTAAAATTTAATAAAAATAGCAGCCTGAAACGGCTGCTATTTTACTATTACATTTATTTTTTCTTTAAAGAAGTCTTTATCTTCTTTGGTAAATACATTGGTTGGATATAAATAGATATAAGTCCATACTGTATCAATAGGGTCTATAACCATTTTTTTATCAGTCCCATTTATATAATTCACAATTTCTTTTAAAGCAGAAATTGACTCTTTATCGTCAGTATTAACTTTGAATTTCCATGTTTCAATTTTTTCACCTTTTACTTCAAGCACTTCAAGTTCAAATTTTTCCATTTGCATTCCTCCTTGGAAAGATTTCATTTTTAATTTTTTGAGAGTAATAATGTGCTAATCTTGTTGGTTCAGGGAGTTTATACCTTGTAGAAAATTTTAAAGCAAAATATCTGGCTTCATCTATTGTAATGAAATTCCCCGGTGAAACAAAAACAGGTTTTGTTTTTTCACGCGTTCTAATAACACAGCCAATTTTTTTGTCTTTTTTATCATAAATATATGAATAATCACCTTTATTATTTCCAGGTTCATCAAAGTTACCATATAATTTTGATTTTGCTATACCAATAGTCGGAATTTCTATAAAAAATGAAGCGTGAGTAGCAATTCCCATTTTTCTTGGGTGAGCAATTCCATGACCGTCAAAAAAAACAATATCAGGTCTTATAGTGACTTTTTTCCATGCGTTTAAAAAGACAGGTAATTCTCTAAAAGCCAATAATCCAGGTATATATGGAAATTCAATTTCCTGATAATGATATTTTACTTCTAACTCATTGAAATTTTTATCTATTATTACTATAATTGCCAATCCAAATTCTTTATAAAACGAAAGATCGACTCCTGCAACCACATTAACTTCCTTTGACAAAGGAATTAGTGAAATTTGATTTATTAAAGATTTTTGTATATTTATGCACTTTTTATAATCTAAATCTATAAAATCATGAATATGATTATAATCCAATTTATTCACCACACTCAATTAATACAACACAATAAGCTTCTATACCTTCATTTTTGCCGCCGATTCCAAGCGAATTTCCTGATTTTCCTTTTATATTAACTTGGGAAGGTGAAATTCTCATTAATTTTGATAAAAGCTCTTTCATTTCCGTTTTATATTTGTTTATCTTTACATAAGAAGTAACAACGGTGGTATCTATATTGATTATTTTGATATTTGAAAGTTTTTCCATAGTTTTTTTTAATAGAATTTTGCTGTCTATATTTTTATATTCTTCAGTTTCAGGGAAAAGCTCTCCTATATTTTCATATCCACATGCACCAAGTAATGCATCAATTATAGAATGAATAAGGACATCCCCATCGGAATGCCCTTTTAATCCTAAATCAGAATTTATCTCAATGCCGCCAAGATATAATTTTTTGCCTTTTTCAAAAGGATGTACATCATATCCAAAACCAACTCTGAACATTATTGTAACCTCACTGGCATAACTATATACATGTATGAATCATCGCCAACAGGTTTTATCATTGTTTGTGAGCTTTCACTTGTAATATTAAATTCAACCTCAGCGGTTGCAATATGGTCAATAGCCTCTCTTAGATATTTTGGAGAATAAGCTATTAATATATCTTCACCTTCTTTATCAACTTCTAATTCTTCAACAGCAAGACCTACATCAGGTGATTTCGCTGATAATTCCATAATACTATCTTTTATTTCTATTTTTACCTGATCATTTTTTGCAGCAATTGAAACTCTTTTTAAAACATTAAGGAATAAATCTGTTGACGCAATAACTTTTGTTTTAAATGCCTGAGGAATTATATTTATATAATCCGGGAAAGGTGCATCAACGACATTTAAGATTATTTCTACCTTATCGTCTTCTAGGAATATTAGAACCCTGGAACCATCAAAGAAAAGTTCTATGTTTTCGGTTTTTGAGCTCTTTAAAACATTTACGAGTTCTTCCATACTTTTTAGAGATAATAAAAATGATGGTGGCATATTTACTGTATCTAATGAAAGTTCAGCAAGTGCTAATCTATAACCATCTGCAGCAACAAGAGTTAAATAACCACCTTCTCTAAAGTCCCAATAAACACCATTTAAATTTTTTGAAATATTTTCAGAGCTTTTTAATGCACAAAAAATAACCTTTTCAATCATAGCTAATAATTTAGTTTTTTCAAATGTAAATATTCCTTCTTCAACTTTATTTGGTACTATTTCCGGAAAATCTTCAGGATCCATTGTTGGAACTACAAATTCAGATTTTCCAGCAATAATTTTAATGTTTTTTCCTTCAATATAGATATTAATATTTTCATAATTTAAATTTCTTATAATATCTACAAAGTTTGTAGCATCAACTACAAATTCAGGTTTTAAAGAAGTTGAATCAGTCTTTATTTCTTCAGGGGAAAATAATGTGTTGTTTTCTTCTTCGGTTTCAATAACTTCAAAATTTTCATTTTCAACAGCATCAGCTGAAACGCTTTCTTCTCCGAATAATTCATTGTCTATTTTTTCAACCTCTTCAAATAATATGTTACTTAAAACACCATGAAAAGAAGTTTGTAAATCTGTTGCGTAAAGGTGTAAATTGTTATCCTTAACAGAAAACTTAAATCCAGATAATACAGGGTTTGTTGTTTTTTTAGCCACAGCTTTTGATGCCATATCCATAAGGTTTAAGAGCTTGTTTCTTGTAACTTCTAGCTTATAAATCATTTTTATTCCTCCTCAATCTATTTTATTTGATTATTTCATATAAAAATATTTATATATTCTATTTTACAATAAATCTTCATTAAAAATCAAGTAATATATAGTATAATATATATGAGGATGTGAAATTGTGAGATTTTTAAAGATCATAACTATTGTTTTTTCTATAATTATTTCATTATCAATGGTATATGATAAATTTAACGATGAAATTAATTATAATAAAATATTTTCAGATATTGAAAAATATAAAGCAACACATAAAATTAAAGGAGGAAGAAAGATGAAAGATAGACCTGTAATACTTGGTCATAGAGGATATAGGAGTAAATATCCAGAAAACACAATTTTAGCTTATTTAAAAGCTATAGAATATGGTGGAGATGGTGTGGAGCTTGATGTTCACCTTTCTTCAGATAATGTTTTAATAATTCATCATGATGATAACTTTGAAAAGATCACAGGTGATAAAAGAAAAATTAGAGAAATGACTTCGAAAGAAATAATGAAAATAAAAATAGACGGAGAGCCAGTTCCTACGCTTGAAGAGGTTTTTGTAAAATTACCAGAATATGCATATATTAATGTTGAAATAAAAGATCCAGATGCCTCTGAGCTTGCATATAATGTTGTTAAAAGTTTTAATGCGTTTGATAGAGTTCTATTTTCTTCATTTGAAATTGAAAGTTTGAGACGTTTAAGAAATCTTGATAAAGATATAGATCTTGGACTATTAATTGAAGATAAAGAGAGAATAGAAAAAATAATGGACTTACACAAAGAGCTTAATTTTTATTCTTTAAACCTTCCAGTTGAAGGAATTGAAATGTTGGGGTTAGATAATTTTAAAACATTAATATCAAAATATTCTGAGATTGGGTTGCATATTGTAATATGGACATTAAATGATATTAAAACATTAGAAAATTTAGATGGTTATATAGATGCTGTAATTACAGATGATATTGAAAAAATAGTGAATTATTATAAATGATTTTTATAGAAAAATCTATGGGTTATTACATGATGGGGGGGATAATATGCCTGAATTTGCAAATCCATTTTCTGGATTAAAAAAGGATAAGAAATTATCTCATGAAGAATTGGTAAGGGCTATTAGATTCATGGTTGCGGCTGAATATGAAGCAGTTCAAATGTATATGCAGCTTGCAGAATCTATAGATAACAAATTGGCAAAAGAAGTTCTTATTGATATTGCCAATGAAGAAAGAGTACACGCAGGAGAATTTTTAAGGTTATTGAAAGAACTTGCACCTGATGAAGAAAAGTATTATGAAGAGGGTGCCAAAGAGGTTGAAGAGGAAATTGAAAAGTTAAAAGAATAATAAAATGGCTAATCTCGTCTGAGATTAGCCATTTTTATATGAAAAATATATGGTATAATATGTACTGTATATGGAAAATGGGAGGTGTTGGTATGAAAAGAAGATTATATTTTATTCTGGCATTATTTATTATAGTAATTACATTTAATTCATGTGGAGCTACGAATAGTGGTATATTTGCTCAACCTGATATGGAAAAGAATACTTCATATCATGATTTTAAAGGATTTGGAATTATTGATTACAAAACTTTTCCTCATGAAGCACAGGCAAAACTTGCAGCTCTTGAGGCTGCAAGGCAGGATGCATATACAAAAGCAGTGGAATATGTTTATGGGACATATATTGATTCCAGTACAACTGTAAAAGATTTCGTTATGCAAAACAAAGAAATTGAATCAAAATTATATGGTTTAATAAAAGGTGCCCAGGAAATAAATCAGGGATTTGATATGAATGAAGGAATGGCATGGGTTGTTATAAGAATATATAAAAAGGATATAGAAAATATTATTGGAAAAAGAATAAAGTACTTCTAAAAAAGGAGGAATTCTTTTGAAAATCCTGTTTTTGCATCAATTTAATAGTTACTGGGATGAAAAATTGAAAGAATTAAAAAAGGAATTCCCGGAAATAGAAATAATATTTCCTCAAAAAAATAAAGAAATATTATTAAAAAATGCTGAAGCAATAATAGGTGGATTTATAAATGAAACAGAATTAGAAATAGCAGAAAAGCTTAAAATAATTTTTGTTCCTTTTGCTGGTGTTGAACAATTACCTTTGGAAATATTAAAAGAAAAGAATATTATTGTTTCAAATGCTCATGGGAATGGGAAATATGTCGCTGAAAGAGCTGTAGCCTTAGCTTTAGCTCTTCTTGGAAAAGTTATTCCATTTCATGAAGATTTAAAAAATGGAGTATGGCATGGTTTTACAGTTGGAGAATCGATTTTTGAATCATGGCACTCAATTCAAGGAATGAAAATAGGAATACTTGGATTTGGAGAAATTGGTAAAAATATAGCCAGGTTTTTAAAACCTTTTGATACTGAAATTCATATATTAAAAAACAAAAAGATTGATTATATTCCAGAAAATGTTGATAAAGTTTATTATGATGTTGATGAAATAATTGAACAAAGCGAAATGTTGTTTTTAACTCTTCCGTTAACTGAAAAAACATTTAATATTTTGAGCAAGGAACGGATTATGAAAATGAAAGATAAGTATATAATAAATATTGGAAGAGGGAAATTAATTGATGAAGAAGGGTTATATTTATCTCTTAAAGAAGGAATTTTAAAAGGTGTAGCTTTGGATGTATGGTTTAATTATCCAACAAAAGAAAATAAAAATGTGTATCCTTCAAAATATCCTATATGGGAATTTGATAATGTTGTTTTATCTCCGCATGTAGGTGGCTATTCATTTCATGCAACAACAGCAGGTATAGATTATACTATTGAAAGTATTAAATCATATTTGAAAACAGGAAAACCATTGTCAATAGTTGATTATGAACATAAATATTAAGCTAATTGTGAGGTGATATTTTATTAAAGAGTTTATTAATATACCGGATGACATAGAAATTATAGAACTTTTCGGTACTTATAATAATAGGGTAAAATATTTAAAGAACAAATTTGATGTTGAGATTAGCTATTTAAATAATCGAATTGTTATAGTAGGAAATAAAAAAAACAATATTGAAAGGGTAAAAAGCATTTTAAAGGAAATAATAGATATAACCTCAAATGGACATTTGCTTGATTGGACAGAATTTCAATATATAACTTCATTATATGAAAATAATAAAAATACAATTCAAAAAAATGAATCTAAATCATATAAAAGTGTTGTAAATACTACAGTAAGTGGAATGAGAGTTCAGGCAAAAACACACGGACAGTCGTTATATATAAACACAATGAAAAAAAATGATATAGTCTTTTGTATAGGACCAGCCGGAACGGGGAAAACATATCTTGCAGTAGCTATGGCGGTTGAATTTTTAAAAACAGGTCAAATACAGAGAATTATATTAACAAGACCTGCAGTTGAAGCAGGTGAAAAATTAGGTTTTTTGCCAGGAACGTTATACGAAAAAGTTGATCCTTATTTAAGGCCGCTTTATGATTCGTTAATGGATTTTATGCCAGCAGATAGAATAGTTGAATATAAAGAAAAAGGAATTATAGAAGTGGTACCATTGGCATATATGAGAGGAAGAACTTTGAATAATGCATATATTATTCTTGATGAAGCGCAGAATACTACATATTATCAAATGAAAATGTTTTTGACCAGGATAGGATTTAATTCAAAAGCTGTTATTACAGGAGATATTACACAAATAGATCTTGAAAACAAAAAGGATTCAGGACTTTTAGCTGTTCAAAAAATATTAAAAAATATAAATGGGATTTCATTTATAGAATTAACTGAAAATGATGTTGTTAGAAATCCATTGGTTAAAGAAATTATAAAAGCCTATGATAATTTTGAGAAAATCAAGGTGAAGAAAAATGAAAAAATTTAATAAGTTAAAAATAGTGATAATAGTACTTAATTTTTCAATATTATCTATATTTTCTGAAATATTTTTATGGAAAAATGTATCCATAGAATTTTTGTATAATTCCCTTTTGATACTTATCCCTTTCTGGTTTGGGATAATAGAGTTTTTTATGAATAAAAATAAAAAATTCAAATTACATCCTAAAAATTATTGGGCAACATTTTTAACTGTACTTGATATAGGTATAGTGTTAAATATAATAGCTTTAAAATATTATTCGGATCCGGCAATTTCACCTGTTTTTGTTACTGTAATGATAACCTTGATGATGGATTTTTATATGGGATTATTAATATCTTTAGGTTTTTCTTTTTATTTTGCACTTTTACTTGGTTCATCGTTTAAGTTATTTATTATTCTATTTATTACAGGGAATGTAGCAGCATATTTTAGCAAAAATCTTTATTCGAGGGTAAGGATTATAATTCCCGCTTTTTCGGCTATAATAGTCCAGATCATTTCTTATCTGTTATATTATCAATTTGACTATGAGGCTATTCCTGTAATAAGTTTTTCTAATTTTATACAAATGTTATTAATTCTTGGAGTGTTGCCATATCTTGAATATATAACAAGAATATATTCCGATATTGGATTGTTGGAATTGGGGAATTTGAATCATCCATTATTAAGAAAATTATCATTTAATGCGTCAGGAACATATTATCATAGTTTGATTATTGCAAATCTTGTTGAAAGTGCTTCTGAATCGATAAATGCAAATCCTGTTTTGTTAAGAGTTGGATCATATTTTCACGATATAGGTAAATCTTTAAGACCATTGTTTTTTACCGAAAATCAAAAAGGTATAAACCCGCATGATAAAATAAATCCGAAACTTAGTGCTATTATCTTGAATAAACATGTTACAGATGGAATTGAACTGGCAAGAAAATATAGATTACCTATACTCATTGAAGATTTAATAGCACAACATCACGGAACAAGAATAAAAAGATATTTCTTCCATAAGAATCTTGAACAGGAATTGAGTATTCCAGCAGAGGAGTTCAGATATCCAGGACCAATTCCACAATTTAAAGAATCTGCTATTTTAATGATTGCGGATAATATAGAAGCAATTACAAGAAGCATGAAAGAGTTAAATAAAAAGACTTTATCGGAAAGGTTTGATAAACTGATACAGGACCTCTTTTTTGAAGGGCAACTTGATGATTGCGGTTTAACCTTGTCTGAAATAAACAAAATAAAGGACTCAATGATAGAAACAATACTGAATATGAATCATTCCAGAATTAGTTATCCGGAAATTCCGCAGGAATTATTGAAGGAAGGGAATAAAAATGAAAATTAATGTAATTAACAATCAAGATTTAAAAAAAATTGATGAAAAAAAAGTTGAAGAAGTGTCAAAATATGTATTATTAAAGGAAATAGGCGAAGGAGATTATGAATTAAATATAGTAATTACAGATAATAATGAAATTGCTAAGTATAATGAAGAATATAGAAACAAGAAAGGACCAACAGATGTATTATCCTTTGAATATGGATTAGATGAAGAAATAATTGGAGATATAATGATATCTGTTGAAAGGATTGAAGAACAGGCTCCAGACTTTAATAATACCTTTGAAGAAGAATTTTTTTATATTTTAGTTCATGGAATATTGCACATATGTGGATATGATCATATAAATGAAGAAGATAAAAAAATAATGTTTCCAAAACAGGATAAATATTTTCAAGAGTTGAAAGAAAAAGGAATTATCTAATTGAAAAATTTTTCATACTTATGCAACTGAAAGATTTTAGTTAATAATTCCCCATATTCCTTCTTTAAAATAGCGTTTTTTAAAATAATCAGGTTGTTTATAATCATTAGAATTGTTATAATAAAGACGATTTTAAAACAAAATTTATTAAAGGAGGAGTCAAAATGTCAGTGATTAGACCATTTAAAGGTTTAAGACCTGTAGAAAATATGGTAGAGGAATTTTCCTGTCCCCCATATGATGTTTTAGAAGAAGAAGAAGTAAAAGAAATAGTTTCAAAACATCCAAACAGTTTTTTAAGAGTTACAAGGGCAGAAGTAGAATTCAATGAAGATATAGATCCACACAGTGAAGTTGTGTATAAAAAAGCAAAAGAAAATCTTGATAAATTTAAAGAAACAGGAGTTTTAATGGAAGAAGAAAAACCTGCATTATATTTATACAGAGAAACATGGCAGGGGCATTCTCAAACAGGAATTTTTGCAACATTTTCTGTTGATGAATATCAAAAAGGTTTAATTAAAAAGCATGAATTAACAAGACAGGATAAAGAAGACGATAGAACAAAGCACATAATGATTTTAGAAGCACAAACAGGTCCAGTATTCCTTACATTTAAATCAAAAGAAGAAATAAAGGATTTAATAAACAAAGGGATTGAAGCAGCAAGAAAAATATATGACTTTACAGATGAAAAGGAAGTTCATCATGAATTATGGGTATTAACAGATGAAGAATTAATAGAAAAATTACAAAAAGCATTTGAAAGCGTTGAAGCATTATATATTGCTGATGGTCATCACAGAGCAGCTGCAGCTTCAAGAACAAAGGAAATATTAAAATCAAAAAATCCTGCGCATACAGGAAATGAAGAATACAACTTCTTTATGGCTGTTGTATTCCCGCATGACGAATTAAAAATCCTTGATTATAATAGAGTAGTTAAAGATTTGAACGGATTAAATGACGAAGAATTTATGAAAAAAGTAGAAGAAAAATTCGAAATTTCAGAAGCACCAGAATCACCATATAAACCAAAATCAAGACACGAATTTGGAATGTATATTAATAAAAAATGGTATGTATTAAAAGCAAAACCAGAAATAGTTAATGAAAATGATCCTGTGGAACAGTTAGATGTTTATATTCTTCAAAATTATTTATTAGATCCAATACTTGGAATTGAAAATCCAAGAAAAGATCCAAGAATTCACTTCCTTGGTGGAATTAGAGGAGTAAAAGCTTTAGAAGATTGGATTGACGGTAAAAATTGGAAAATTGCATTCTCCATGTATCCAACATCAATAGAAGAATTAATGGCTGTTGCTGATGATAATAAAACAATGCCACCCAAATCAACATGGTTTGAACCAAAACTAAGATCAGGATTATTAATTCACGAAATATAATAAAAAAAACGGGCAATTCGTTATGAATTGCCCGTTTTTTTGTTCAATAAATTAAAGAAAGTTGCAAACCAGAAAAATACTAAAAGGAAATAAATAATAAATCCAAAATAATCTATAAATTTAAATTTAAATATTAATGATATTGTATGAGTTGCTGTTATGTAAGCCCCAGTAGGGAAGATAAAAGCAAACCAGGATAAAGTAAAAGGTATCTTCATTTTTTTAGAATAATATATAGTTAAAGAAATAGCCATTAGCAACCACCAGATACCGTAACCCCACAATAAAAATGAAAATCCATAAAAAACATCTTTTGAAATAATAAAATTAGATGCTTTTGTTAGTTTAATTAACGCTGTTGTTCCAGCACCGATAGGACCAAGATTAACCCATATAGTTGGTGCCATAATATTTGGTAATGGATGATGTAAAATAAATCTGTACATTGAAATTGCAGACATTATTAAAAATAGAAAAAAACCTGTTCCCCAGCTAAAGTAATTGATAAAAATAATAAAATCATTTACCCAACCCTGAAAATGATTAATAAAAAAACTTCCTGGAATTGGAATAACAATAAAAGCAACTGGCGGAATAAAAAACGCAGGACAAATGTGATCAAGTTTTATATGGTTTTCTTTAAACATAATAAATGGAGTTATGATGCCGAATAAAATAGTAAAAAATGTACCTGCAATCCAGAATCCAAACGAAAATGAAAAAGAATTATTAAACAACATTTGTATATTTGCTGATATAACAAGCATTGCAGCACCAAAAGCTGAGAAAAAGTTGGAAACAAGCGGATGATAAAAATCTTTTAAAAAATCCTTTTTAAAAATAAAAAATTTCACAATCCATAAAGATAAAAAAATGATAAACAAGAGAATATTGAGATAGAAAAGGAAATAAGAAAACGATCTTAGAAAGGAAAAGTATTGTGAAAAAATCAAAGAAGTGATAGAAAAAATACCTGTTCCCATAATGCCAGCAAACCATGATGGTTGAAATTCTTTAGCTTTCATATAACTACCTCCTTGAAATATTAAAGATTGCAATTATTATCTAAGACAACATATTCTTTACTTCTTTCTATATCTTCAGAGTATTCGTTAAAAAGATCATGTTTTAAGTAATTAAAAAAAATGAATTTATTTGCTATTTTATCATTAATAGAATACTTTGTAAGAGTTCCCATTTTTTCTGGCATAATAATTCCAATTAGTCGCATCTTTGAAATATGCCTTGAAACAGTAGATTGAGGTAAATCAAGAATTTTAGTTAATTCACAAACGCAATGTGGCCTATAAAATAAAAGATTTAAAATACGTAAACGGGTTTTATCGGCAAGAATTTTCATTAACTCTTCTAACATTAAAACACCTCTTTCCAAATATCCGGATATCCGGATATATTATAAATTAATAATGTTAATGTAAAATGAAGGAAAAATAAAAATAAAAAATTAGGAAGGATAAATAAGATATCTAAATAATATTTTTCATTATTACCAACTTGTAAAAAAATAGAAATTTTTATTTAACAATAAATAGATATAATAAATGTGAAAAAAGTAATTTTAAAATTTGGTAAAAAATGAAAGTGTATTTTATATATAAAGTGAATAAAATCACTAAAAATAAGGAGGGAGTTACTATGGCAAATTATGAAGTAACAAAAACAATTGATGTAAGAGGAGAAGTTTGTCCGGTGCCAGATGTAGAAACAAAAAGGGCATTAAAAAAAATGAAATCAGGTGAAATTTTAGAGGTTTTAATTGATTATGCAATGTCAGTTGAAAGGATTCCGGAAACTGTGAAAAAACTAGGGCATGAAGTATTAGAGGTTAAAGAAGCTGGTAATAGCGAATGGAAAATTTATATAAAAGTGAAATAATTCCTTATAGGAGGATGATTAAAAATGGACGGATTCCTTGATATTCTTTATCAATATGAAATTTATTTTGGATTGGGAGTAGGACTTTTATTTGGTTATATTTTACAAAGAGGGCGTTTATGTTTTAACTCAGCAATTAGAGATGTTAAGTTTTTTGGTGACAATTATTTGATGAAAGCTATTTTTTTGGCAATTTCTATTAATTCACTTGTGTTTGTTGCAATGGCTCAATTTGGTTTAATACAATTACATCCGCTCGCATTTGCACCACTTGGAAATATACTTGGAGGTTTAATTTTTGGGTTTGGAATGGTTTTAGCAGGTGGATGTGCAAGTGGTGTTACATATAGAACCGGAGAAGGAATGATAAGCGCGTGGATTGCTGCATTATTTTATGCAATATTTGCATCAGCATCTAAAGCAAGCTTTTTAAAACCTTTAATTTCGTTATTAAAAGGTCCGGTATATACTGTTGAAGGTGATGGGAAATATTATGCATATGACGCTGTTGGACCAACAATTGCAACTGTTTTAAAGGTGAATCCATGGATACCAGCAATAATTTTTGCGGTAATTGTATGGTATATTCTCTGGAAAACAAAAACTACTGAAAGGCCAGATTCAGCATGGAACTGGAAATTGTTGGGTATCCTTACAGTAATTGTTTCTGCATTAGGATATTTAACAAAACAAACATATGGTCTTGGAATTACTGGTGGCTGGGTAAGTTTAATGAATTATCTTATAGGCGGTAAATATATAGGCTGGTCTGGAATGTTTATTCTTGGAATTATTTTTGGTTCTTTAGTAAGCGCATTAATTCGCAAAGAATTCAAATTTAGAGCACCAAGAGATCCAAAAGTGTTTGGACAGGTAGCTCTTGGTGGAATTTTAATGGGATTTGGAGCTGTTTTGGCAGGTGGCTGTAATATTGGACATTTCCTTACAGGATTTTCACACCTTGCTATAGGTTCTATTTTAACAACAATATTCTTTTTTCTTGGAAACTGGGCTGGTTATTACTGGCTTTATGAAAGGGATTAATTATTTTTATAAATTATTATAAATCTATGGAGGTGGAATTATGAAATTAAGAAAGGGTTTATTGGCATTATTGGTATTGATATTATTGATAACAACATTAACAGCAGAAATTAAGGTAAAAACAGCTAAAGATTTTATTGCTGATGCAAAAGCTGTTGTAAAGGAAATAAGTGTTGAAGAAGCATTTAAGATATATAAATCAAAAGATTCAAAATATATATTCCTTGATGTTAGAGAAGCAAATGAAGTTGAAGCTGGACATATTCCAAATGCACATTGGATACCTAGAGGATTATTGGAATTTAAAATTGCATCGCTTGTGAAAAATACAGAAGATAAGATTATAGTTGTATATTGTAAATCCGGAGGAAGGTCAATTTTAGCAGCTAAAACATTGAAAGAAATGGGATACAATGTATTAAGCGTTTCAGGTGGATTTACTGCATGGAAAAACAAAAGATATCCAATTAGAAGAGGATTACCTGGAACAACTGGTGGAGGCTGCTCTTGATTATAAGAATATAGATATAGGAGGCAATAATATGAAAATAGCTATACAGGTTATGGTTCAACCATATACTTATCAGGATATAGATTCTGCTATAAATATAGCAAAAGCTGCTTTGAATAAAGGGCATGAGGTGACAATTTTCTTATTCTGTGATTCTGCAATAGCTTCAAACGATAAAATAAAACCCGTTAGAAGTGATAGGAAAATACCTTCATTATTAAAAGAAGTTGTAGATATGGGTGGAAGAGTTGAAATTTGTGGAATTTGTATGGATTATAGAGGCATTACAAAGGATATGATTGTTGAAGGTTCTAATCCAAGTGGATTGCCAGAACTTGCTGAATTAATATATGAAAGCGATAGATTCATAAGCTTTATGGCGTGAGGTGAAAATAATGGATAAAAAAGTATTGTTTGTAGTCTATCAATCTCCTGTAGGAAGTATATGGATAAACGAAGCATTTAGAACAGCATTTGGTATGTATGGTGAAGATATAGAACCAGCTGTAATGGTTATGAAAGAAGCAGTAACAGGTATATCTGCCGACACTAAACCAGAATCACTGGGGTTATTGCCAATAAAAATTGTTCAACGATTTATAAAAAGATATGAAACACCTGTATATGCATTAAAAGAAGATGTTGAAAGATATCATGTGAAAAATATAGATGAAAATTATCAGGTTCAAATGATATCAGAAAAAGATTTATCTGATTTCCTTCATGATTTTGATTACGTAATATTTATGTGAGGTGGTTATTGTGGCCTTAATTATGGTTAAATATGGTATAGATCATCCTGTAGAAAGACTTAAGATTCAAAGTGCAAAAAACGATGATACAATAGTTTTAATACAAAACGGAATATACTGGAATTTTGAAAATTTAAAAAAATTAACAGATGCAGAAGTAGTATTATTAAAAGAAGATTTTAATGCGAGAGGATATTCTGATGAAGATGCAAATGTAAAGCTGGTAGATTATAACGGTTTGATTGAAGTTATAGAAAAACAGGAAAAGTTTATTGGATAAGTAAAGTAATTTTTGGGGAGCTAATAACTCCCCTATTTTTTTAAGAGTTTATTTTTTGTTAATCTAAAGGTTAATAAGTATTTTTTTTAAAAGGATAAAATTATATCTGAATATAAAAGGTTAGGAGGGGTAAGGATGTATGATGCAATTGTAATAGGTGGAGGACCAGGAGGATATGTTGCAGCAATTAGATTGGCACAACTTGAGAAAAAGGTTGCCCTTATTGAGAAAAATAATCTTGGGGGAACATGTACAAATCAGGGGTGTATTCCTACAAAAGCTATATTGACTGCTGCACATCTTTATTCAGATATTATAGGTAAATCAAAAAAGTTTGGTATAAAAGTAGATAATGTGTCTTATGATCTTGCAGGAATTCTAAAACACATGAATAAATCCATTACAATGTCAAGAAAAGGTATAGAATATCTTATGAAAAAGAATAATATAGATGTAATGAAAGGAAATGCTATTATAAAAGATAAAAATCATGTAGAAATCGAAGAAAGTGGAGAAGTTATTGAAGGAAAAAATTTAGTATTAGCCCATGGTTCAGTACCAGCTATATTTCCACCATTTAGCGAAGTTGAAGGAATATGGACAAGTGATGATGTATTTAATAATATGAAAGAATTGCCAGAAAGTATAGTTATTGTTGGTGGAGGAGTTATTGGTGTTGAATTTGCTACATTCTTCTCTTCGCTTGGAAAAAAGGTATATATTGTTGAACTTGCAGACCATATATTGCCATTTGAAGATGCAGATATTGCACAGGAAGTAAAAAAAGCTTTAACCAAAAAAGGTGTAAAAGTTCTTGAAAAGACAAAGGTAAAGGGAGTTTCAAAAGAAGAAATATATAAAGTAACAATAGAATCAGAAAAAGGCGAGGAAATCATCGAAGGTGAAAAAGTATTACTTGCAGTTGGAAGAAGACCATATATTCCAGAAGATGTAAAAGCACTTGGAGTTAAAATAGAAAAAGGTGTTGTTACAGACAAAAGAATGAGAACAAATATAGAAAATGTATATGCAATTGGAGATATAAGAGCACAGATAATGCTTGCACATGTTGCAATGTTTGAAGGAATTGTTGCTGCTCATAATATAGCTGACGAAGAAATGAAAATGGATTATTCAGCAGTTCCATCAATAATCTTCTCATCACCAGAAGTAGCCTCAACAGGTTTAAAAGAAAAAGATCTCGATCCAGAAAAAATCGTTATAGGGAAATTCCCTGTTTCTGCAAATGGAAGAGCAAGAACAATGGAAGAAAGGGAAGGATTTGCAAAGGTTATTGCCGATAAAGAAACAGGTAAAGTACTTGGTTTTGCAGTGGTATCGCCATCAGCAACTGATATGATAATGGAAGGTGTGCTTGCTGTTAAACATGGATTGACTGTTGAAGAAATTGAAAATGATATACATCCACATCCAACTCTAACAGAAACAATACTTGGAGCATTTGAAGACGCTGAAGGAATGGCTTTACATATTTAAAGATATCCAATAATAAAAAGTCCTGACATATATTTAAAGGTTGTCAGGACTTTTTTATATATATCTTTATTTCACCAGGAAATTCACTAATTTTTCCCAAAACAGTATTGCCCTCTTTAGTTACCGAAATAGGAATCCTTTCTGCAGATAATGGATAATCTACAATTACCAATAAGATTTTATCTTTATCCATATTTTCAAGCACTTTTCTTGTTTTTATGTCAGGGATAGGGCATATTTCTCCACGCATATCAAGAATAATATCAGGTTTTATATTTAATTTATTTTGATCAAATGGACATATTGTAGAATCAGAACAATCAATTATTCCCGTTCCATTTATTTCGGAAACAAATTCAATGGCATACTCTAAAATACGAAATATTTTAGTTGATGCAAAATCAAAATATTCAATACCTTTTTTTCTTGAAGAAGTTAGAATTCCAATTTTTTTCATATGTGTGAGATGTCTATACACTGTCGAAATATCATAGCCTAACCTATTGGCTATATCTGAAGTAGTTAAATGATTATCAAGGATAGATATTAATATTTCAATTCTTGTTTGATTTGAAATAGTTTTAAAGAGTTCGTGAAGAGTTAATTTTTTAGACATTTTTAATCATCTCACTTTCTATATGTTTTCATATTCATTCTACAATAATAATAAAAAAATTTCTTTTCTTGATTATTAATAAAATAGTGTTTTTTTATTAATATGAATATATTAATTTTGGACAAAAATATTTTCTTGATATAATATTATAAAAAGCGGTTAGGAGGAATTTATGAAAGTAATAAAAATAGAAAATCTTCAAACAGGAACTTTTATTGACAGACCAAATAGGTATCTTGCAAAAATTGAAATTAACAATGAAATTCATGAAGTTCACGTTCATGATCCAGGAAGATTAAAGGAGTTATTATATTCTGGAAATGAGGTTTTGATAAAATCTGTCTCAAATAAAAAAAGAAAAACAAAGTGGGATTTAATTGCTGCTAAAAAAGATAATAAATATGTACTTGTTAATTCAATGTATCATAGATATATTGCTCAAAAAATGCTTGAAAAAAGGTTTGAGAAATTACAGGCAGAAGTAAAGTACAATAATAGCAGAATAGATTTTTTAGGTAATGAGAAAACATGGATTGAAGTAAAAGGATGTACTTTATCTATAAATGGAATTGCATTATTCCCAGATGCTCCAACAAAAAGAGGAACTAAACATCTAAATGAATTAATTGAATTAAAAGAAAAAGGCTATGAAACAGAAGTTTATATTTTAGTATTTTCAAAAGCAGAAGTTTTTTCTCCAAATTTTAAAACCGATAAATTATTTGCTAAAACATTCTATAAAGCAATTAATAAAGGGGTAAAAGTTCATCCGTTATTGTTTGAATTTCAAGATGAATGGATAATCTATAAAAAAGAGTTAGATATTATGGAGGAAGATAAATGGATTATATAAAAAAGATATATGAATATGTATTAAACTTAGAGCACGAACATTCGCATGATTTTGGGCATATATTAAGGGTAACGAAAAATGCTGAAATTATAGCAGAAAATGAAAATGCCAATAAAGAAATTGTGATAATTTCTGCTCTTTTACATGATATTGCAAGAGCAGATGAATTAAAAGGATTAATTGAAGATCATGCAATAGAAGGGGCCTTGAGAGCAGAAAGGTTTTTAAAAGAAATAAATTATCCATATGTTAATGAAGTAAAATATTGTATAGAAGTTCACAGATTTAGCAAAGGTTTAATTCCTGAAACACTTGAAGCAAAAATTTTACAGGATGCAGATAGACTTGATGCTTTAGGCAATATCGGTATAGCAAGGGTATTTATGCATAAAAATGGTGGCGATATGAAGGAAAGATTAAACCATTTTTATGAAAAAATACTAAAGTTAGGAGATTTAATGCACACAAAAACCGCTAAAAAAATGGCAGAAGAAAAAAATAAAATTATTAAAAATTTTGTGGAAGGACTGGAAAGGGAATTAAACTTAATATTTAAAATTTAATAATTCTGGCTGAGAATTCAGCTGGAATTTCTTATATAATTGTAATTCCTTTTTCTATCCATAATTTTGCAAGGGTTAGCATTTGCCCCCAACCTAATGCACAACCATATTTTATTTGTAATTCATCGAGAGTATATACCTGTGTATAATCAATTATTTTAAGCCAGGTTCCGTTATTTTCGTCTTTAGAAAAAGACATTTCAACCTTTGAACGATATCCTCTTTCTTCTTTATACCACCAGAATATTATTAACCGCTTATCTATTATTTCTTCAATATATCCTTCATCTTCCACAATTTCACCAAGGGTTAATTGCTTCCATAAAAATGTGATTTTACCTTCATTTCTTAATTCCATATACATTTTATCAGTAAACCATGGACTCCAACCATTTTCATTAACAAAAACATTCCATACTTTTTCTATTGGAGCATTAAAATATTCAATTATTTCAATTGGCGGTGTTTCGACCATAATCCATTACCTCCATTTTTTGACATTTCAATAAGAATTATAGTATAATTTAGTTAATCATTTATAACTTTGAGGGGGAATTTTTGTGAAGTTTATAGATTTAAGGAGCGATACAGTAACTGAACCAACAGAAGAAATGAGAGAAGCAATGTGTAAAGCTGAGGTTGGTGACGATGTTTACGAAGAAGATCCTACAATAAAAAAATTAGAAGAAATGGCAGCGCATATATTAGGAAAAGAAGCAGGGCTTTTTGTGCCAAGCGGTACTTTTGGAAATCAACTTTCTTTATTTACACATTGTGAACGCGGTAATGAAGTAATTGTTGGTGATGATTGTCATATTGTTCAGCACGAAGCAGGTGCAGCATCTATAATAGCAGGAGTTCAGTTAAGAACTGTGAATTCTGATAAAGGTGCTTTACCACCTGAAGAGGTTTTAAGAAAGATTAGAAAAGAAGAAGATATACATTATCCAAAAACGGGTTTAATATGTCTTGAGAATGCACATTCCAATGGAAGAGTAATACTTCTGGAAAATTTTAAAGAAATAAGGAAAATAGCTGATGAATATAGTATTCCCATTCATCTTGATGGTGCAAGGATTTTTAATGCAGCGACCTATTTAAAAGTCGAAGCGTCAGAAATTGCCAAATATGCCGATTCTGTTAGCTTTTGCCTTTCTAAAGGATTATGTGCTCCAGTTGGATCTGTAGTAGTTGGAAGCAAAGATTTTATTGAAAAAGCTAAAAAAAGAAGAAAAATTATGGGTGGTGGATTAAGACAGGCGGGGATTCTTGCTGCAGCAGGAATTGTTGCACTTGAAAAAATGCGATTAAGACTGGATGAAGATCATGAAAATGCCAAATATTTAAAATCAAAGCTTGAAGAATTTGATTTTATCAATATAGTTGAAGAGGTTCATATTAACATGGCCTTTTTTAAAATTAACAGGGATTTTGAAAATATAGATTTTATTGATTATATGAGAAAAAACGGTATAAAAATTAATCCTCCAGAAGAGGGAATATGGAGGTTTGTAACCCATTATTGGATTAAAAAAGAGGATATAGATAAAACTATAGATATAATAAATAAATATTTTAAGGGGTTATGATAGTATGAGTACAATAATTAGTGGTGGAATTTTTGTTTTATTTGTTATGGGGTTATATATTTCTTTATTGAGGAAAAATGAAAAACAAAAGTTTAAAAAGGCATTGAAGAAAGGTAAGAAGAACTTAATTCAAAATGTTTTAAGGTTATTCATAATATTTTTGATTATAGGAATGTTGCAGAATTTTCTTGCTCCAGACAAAGTTGGACAATTTTTATTGAATTTTTCAGGTATAAAAGGAGTAGTAGCAGGATTAATTACAGGTTCAATTATGATGGGGCCACCTGCCAGCGGCTATCCAATAGCCCAATATCTTTTCCAGAATAATGCAACTGTATCTCTTGTAACAGCGTTTTTATTATCCTGGGTTATGCTTGGGATAATGTTTATAACTTATGAATTTCAATATTTGGGTAAAAAATTTACATTGATTAGAAATACTCTTGCAGTTATTTCTATTATTATAATTTCCATTATTATGGAGATGATAATATGAAGCAATTTATAAAAAATTTCATGATGGAATTTATTCTTTTAATAATTGCAATTGTTCTTATAATAATTAATCCAGATAAAGCGATAAATGGAGTTATTTATGCGTTAAAAACATTATTAAATCTTTCATTGGTAATAATTGGTGTTGCATTTTTAACTGGATACATTTCAGAAGTAGTAACCAAGAAAACTATATCAAAGTTTATTGGCCATGAAAGTGGATTAAAAGGAATGTCATTAGGAGTAGTTTTTGGAACAATGATGGTTGGACCAGCATTTGCATTTTATCCTTTCTTTGCTGAACTAATAAAAGAAGGAGCAAGTGTTGGGGTAGTTGCAGCAACAATTGCTGCATGGTCAGTTAAGATTCAATGGATGCCGCTTGCATTGAGCTTATTAGATGTAAAATATGTCTTGTTGTTAAACTTCTTTATAATATTATTTGCGTTTTTTAGCGGGATAATAATGAATTATTTATTTAAAAAATATGGAAAATAAAAAAAAAGCCTTATTCCAGAGCTAAGGAGAATAAGGCTTTTTTATTTCCTGAATATTTATTATTTGAGCTTTTTTATTTTCATCATAATTGATTTCAAAGAAATAAATAAAGTCTTTTTCATCATAAAGATATGGAATAATCTTTTTATCTATATCCGTTAAGTTTTCTTTTTGAAAATGCTTTTTATTTATCCATTTTAAAATACCTTCATTACATTCTGGCAGAGGTTCTTTCTTTATTTTCGCTAAAAATATAAATAATATCCAGTTATAATGTTCTGGACCTTCTTCGGAAGTAAATGCTTTTAGTTCAATATTTTCTAAATTAAAACCTGTTTCTTCCATATACTCTCTTTTCATTGCTTCAATAATCTCTTCATTATCCTTTACTTTTCCACCAGGCGGAACTAATTTTCCTGCAAATGGTTCTTTATATCTTTCAAGCATTAAAACTTCACCATATTCATTTTCAGCATAACACATTACAGCTATTTTTTGATTTTCATTTTTAAGTAATCTATTAATGTCAAAGTTAATTTTTATGGTGTTAAAAAATTTTTCGATATTTTTCATATTATCCCCCTTCAATATAATATTCTAAAAATAAAGCCTCCCGTTAGGGAGACTTGAGATTATTTTTCAAATGTTGGATACGATAAAATCAAGTTGAAATTTTTAATCCATAAATCGGCAACCAAATCCTTTTTATTACTACTACAATATGTCCAGAATACAATTCTCATTTTATCAGCTTTTTCATTTGCAAATTTAGATACATCAAAGTTTAATTCAAATGGCGTATACATTGTAGCATATAATCGATTAATCCATTTATGTTTTTCAAAAGGATAGGAATTA
The DNA here is from genome assembly GCF_013363245.1 of Marinitoga sp. 1135. Classification (NCBI taxonomy): domain Bacteria; kingdom Thermotogati; phylum Thermotogota; class Thermotogae; order Petrotogales; family Petrotogaceae; genus Marinitoga; species Marinitoga sp. 1135. Next base: position 24,115 of record NZ_LBEZ01000001.1, read on the forward strand.
TTTCCCCATACATATGATGTTTTTCCAACTTCATATCCATCTTTATCCATAAAAACAATTAATAATCCTGCTAAAGAATATTCTTTTTCATCAGTACTTTTTGTACTTGAAGTGAATCCCATCATATCAACAGATAAATTAACATGTGTTCTATTTCCATATGGAAGTTTGAAATCTTTATATAAATTGTTTTCAGAAAAACCGTCTTTATGTATTCTTAACCATTTTTTACCATCCACAGTATCTACATATATTAAGCTACCGCCCTGTCTTCTTCCTCCTATTTTCCATTCATTTGATTTTTCAATAAAAGGATAAACATATTTTTCAATGTGCTTTGGAATTATAATTTTTACGATATCTTTTTCATTAAGTTGAATTAAAGAATCTTTCAATTGCACATCGTATATACCATTGTAATAGTGTACTAATTTACCTTCAATAACTTTACCATTTAAAAGATAGAATTTTTCGGAAAATACTAATAACGATAATACAAAAACAAAAAATAAGAAAAGAAATTTCTTCATAATTTCGCCCCCTGATAGAATTTTTATTATATTTATATTATATCAGGGTATTTGCGTTTTTTCAATCAATATTAAAAAATTCTATATCTTCTTTTAATATATTAATAGCAATTTCTTTGTCAATAGTTGAAATTACTCCAATAGGAGCGAAAATATAATTTTTATCATAACCAATTTTTTTGATTTCTTTTGGCAACAATTCATCAGGATGATGTTTATGTTGGCCGATAATTGATTTTATTATAGTTTTATTGAATTTTGATCTTGTAAGAACACCACCAGTTCCAAAAATATATTTTATAGCTGTTAAATCCTTTCCCTGAGCAATAGTTTTTCTCCCTAAAGGTGTATAGATATGTTTTTTCCTTCCAGCGTGTCTTCTTATTCCTTCAACAAAACAATATTCAGCTAATGCTGCCATAAACTTTTCATTTTCAATGGTTTTGGGGTATGGAGAAATTTCTTCAACAAGTTTATCAAAATTTTCAAATCTTTTTCTTAATTCTTTTTCGCCAATAAGTTCTATTACTGTATGTGCATTCACAAATACTCCCATATCCCCTTCTACGGTTCTTTTGGCAACTGGTTCAGGATTAATCATAATACTTTGAATTTCTGGATCGCCTTCAGTAACAGAGTCAACGTCTGTAGTTGCTCCTCCAATATCTACTGTTAAAACATCTTTATATAATTCACTTAATAGTTGTGTAGTTCTCATTACAGCTGCAGGTGTAGGAATAATTTTTTCATCTACATATTTCTCTATTTTTTCCATTCCTGGCGCGTGGATAATATGTTCAGAAAAAACCTCTTGAATTACCTTTCTTGCCGGTTCAACATTTAATTGATCAACCTTTGGATATACGTTTTCGGTAATATATAATTTTTTTCCGCTACCTTCGAAAATTTCTCTAATTTCATCAACAACAGCAACATTTCCTGCGTAAATTACAGGAACATTTATAGGTAAATTCCTTAATAATTCGGCATTATGTAATACAGTTTCTTCTTCACCATAATCAACACCACCAGCAAGAAAAATTACATTTGGTTTTATTTCAAGAATCTTTTTTAAATGAGATTTTCTCATTTTGCCAGCGGTGATATATTTTATTACACCACCAGCGCCAAGAGCAGCTTCTCTTGAAGCTTTTACAGTCATATCATATACAAGTCCATGAACGGTCATCTTCAAACCGCCGGCGGCTGAGGACGTTGCAAGGAATTTATTCCATTCAACCTTTTCTCCTAAACGCTCCTCGGCAATTTTCAATGCTCGTTCTATACCTATTGTTATATCCCCTTCATTAATAGTTGTGTAATGTTCTCCTTGAGAAAGAATAATAGGCTTTTTAGTATCTATTTTATCAAATAAGGTTACTATAGTTGTTGTACTGCCAATTTCTGCAGTAACTAAATCAATTTTCATTATCTCACCTCATTGATATATTCAATAAGTCTATTGATTCCTTTTTCAAGATTTTCTATAGAGTTTGCATAAGAAATTCTTATGAACCCTTTAGCTCCAAAACCACTACCAGGTATAACAGCTAATTTTTTTGTTTTTAATAGTTGATTACAGAAATTTAAGTCATTAGTATCGTATTTTGAAACATCTATAAATAGATAAAATGCTCCTTTTGGATAAACATAAGGTAAATCTGTTTGATTGAATTTGTTCAAAACAAATTTTCTTCTTTCATCAAATTTTTCTATATAATAATCAATATCTACATCAAATGCTGATAATGCACCATATTGAGCAGGAGTATTGATATTTGAAGAAAGATGACTCTGTATTTTCTTAATTTCTTTTGAAATTTCTTTTGGAGCTACTGAGTAACCAACTCTCCACCCTGTCATTGACCATGTTTTTGAAAAAGCATTAATTATTATAGTTCTTTCTCTTAATTCTTCTAATTGTGTAGGTGAGAAAAAATCACCTTCAAATACTAATTTTTCATATACTTCATCACTTATAATATAAATTTCTCTATCTTTTATTAATTCATAAATTTCTTTAAATGTTTCTTCGGGATATACGGCACCAGTTGGATTATTTGGAGAATTAATAATTATAGCTTTTGTTCTTTCGCTTAAATAAGGTTCTATATCAGAAGCTTTTGGAATAAAATTATTTTTGAATTTTAATGGAACATGAACAGGAATTCCACGGGCCATTTTTATTTGAGCTTCATAACTTACCCATGCAGGATCAAGCATTATAACTTCATCTGCAGGGTTTAATAATGCCAATAACGTATTGTACAATGCCTGTTTTCCGCCATTGGATACAACAATATTATCTGGAGTATATGTTGTGTTTCTTCTACTATTAATAAAATCAGCAATTTTTTCTCTCAATTCCAAAATACCAGCTGAGTCAGTATATTTTGTTTTTCCTTCAAGCATAGCTTTATAAGCACTTTCAATAATTTCTTTAGGAGTTATAAAATCCGGTTCTCCAGCAGTTAATTTAACTACATCTTCTCCACTTTTTTCAAGCTCTATAGCTTTTGCATTTAATTCTAGAGTAATAGATGGTTGAATACTTTTTATAATTTTTGATATCAAAATAATCCCTCCAAAATAAAATATTGTGTCATTTGTATTCTAACGCTTTATGAAAAAAATTTCAATATCAATTATGCTGTATTTATGTTAAGAAAATGGCAAGATGATAATTATACTCATTTATTTTCCATTAATCTTATAAATTAAAAATAAGGCAGTTCTTTAAAAGAACTGCCTTATTCAAAGTATTCAACACTTAAATTTAGTTTTTCTAATTTGTCAAATAATTTTTCATATCCTCTAAATATATGATCAACATTATTAATTACAGTTTCCCCTTCAGCTGCTAACGCAGCAATTAATAATGCTGCTGATGCTCTTAAATCTGTTGCTTCAAGTGGAGCGCCTGATAACTTTGTTACTCCTGTAATAATTGCCGTATTACTTTCAACAAAAATTTTTGCACCCATTCTGTTAAGTTCATCAACATGATTAAATCTTGTTTTAAAAACATTTTCTGTTATAGATGATCTTCCAGGAATTAAGCTAAGCAATACCATTAGTTGAGGTTGTAAATCTGTTGGAAATCCAGGGAATGTCGAGGTTTCAACATCAACAGGAGTTAATTCCATTTTTGAAATACCGCTAACAATTAACGTATTATTTTTAAATTCATAATGAATTCCGAGTTTTTCAAAAATATCAAGTAAGGAGAAAAGATGATCTTCTATTACATTGTTTAAAGTAACTTTTCCCCCGAGTATAGCTCCTAATATAGCATAAGTTCCAGCTTCAATTCTATCTGGAATAATAGTATATTCTGTTCCGTATAATCTATCGGTGCCATAAATTTTGATATTAGATGATCCCTGACCTTCGATTCTAGCTCCCATTGAAATTAGGAAATTACATAAATCTACAATTTCGGGTTCTTGGGCACAATTGGTCAATATTGTTTCAGTATCTTTTAACATTACTGCTGTTGTAATTAAATGTTCAGTTGCACCAACACTTGGGAAAGGCAATGAAATATGTATTTTTTTCTGATGATTATTTTCTGTAAATTTTGAATTTGTATAACCATGTTCGATTTTTGATTCAATTCCTAATTTTTTTAAACCTTCTAAATGAAAATTAACAGGTCTTACACCTATTGAACAACCTCCAGGTAATGCAACTTTTGCATAACCATTTCTTATGGTAAGTGGGCCAAGTACGTTAAATGAAGCTCGCATTTTTCTTACAGGACCATAGGGTAAAATAGAATTGATTTTTTCTTCGCCTTTTTCTATAACTAATGTTGAGTTTTCCCACGTAACCTTTTTACCTGTGTTTTCTAATATTTCAATCATTGTATTAACGTCAGCAAGATTTGGTATATTATGCAATATAACCTTTTCATCGGTTAGAATTGTTGCAGCTAATATAGGTAATGCCGAATTTTTTGAACCGGATATGGTGATTTCACCGTTTGCATATTGAGGTCCGGCAACTTTCATTTTACCCATGGTTTCAATCTCCAATCTATGTTTCATTCTATTTCCTCCATTCATATGAATAGCGCTATTCAAAATATTTTATTAAATCTCCCGTAGATGTTAAATCTTGAGGTAAATAAAATTTGTATATCTCTAAATTGTTTATAAAATCAAGTTTTTCAATTTGACTTTTTATTCTGTCGGAAACTTTAAACAATACATCTTCTGTAATGTCTGGTATAATTATGGCAAATGTTGTTTTTGAATATCTCAACACTAAGTCCAACGGCAATCTTACATTGCTTCTTAATATTTTTCCTATTTCCATTTCAGGACCTTTATACAATTCACCTTCGTATTTTATTTCAGCTAATTCCGGTAATTTTAGAATAATAAGACCATAATTTTTCTGGCTTTCGAAAGCCTTTTCAAGTAACAGGTAAAAAATCTTATCAAAAAATTTTCTTGAATATACCCTTGTTGATGGATCAATAAAATCACGTGTGATAATATCATCTACAAAATCACTATATGCATCTATCTCTTCTTTAGTAAAAGTATTATATTCTTCAATAAGTTTATTCATATTATCAATTGTACTTTCAAGTTGATCAACTTTTTCCTTCAATTGATTATTCTCTTTTTCTAATTGATTTACCTTATTTTCAAAATCCATTTTATTCCCCCCTTATTTTTTACCAACTCCAATTTTTCTTTGCAGAATATATAGGAGTTTTATTGTTGATAAAATCGTTTATAAGATTTTCAACGCTTTTTGAAAAATAAACTATACTTTTTTCTTTACTGTTTTCAGGAAGTTTTCTATAGTATTTTTTATAGTTTTTTCCTATCCAGCCTGTAACAATAATAGAATTTTCATATATTTCTTTTATTATTTCTTTATAATTTTCAGAATTAAAAATTTCCCAGTTTAATTCTGGATAAATATCATTATTTAAAAATACCTTTTTTTCTATTTTATCATAAAACATAAAGGTTTTATCATATGTATTAGAATAATAAAAAACTTTTCCAGCCTTTTGTTCTAAGGAATTCTTTACATCTGAATCAAAATCCTGTCTGAGGTAGATAACAGGAAAAATGCCTGATGTTTCAAACCCGCGTATCATAGTATAAAGAACCTGGGATACTATATATGGGGAGCTTGCAATATATTCTAAAAAATTTTCTGTTCCTTTTTTTAATGTGGCTAAATTACCAAATACAACAAAATCATATCCTTTTCTTTTTAAAAAAGAGCCTATACTTTTTGAAAATTCAAATATCAAGTCATAAGAGTTTAATGTGCCTAAAACAAAATAATCCAATTCTTTATCTAATTCATGTAAATTTAGCAAATAACCATAAAAAGCCTCTTTATTGACTGAATCTTCTAAAGAGGTATTTAAATAACCTATTATTACTTTTTCTTTTTCAATTGGTATTTTTTCAGAAAAAACATAAATAAAATTAATTACTATTACTAAAATTAGAAATAATCTTTTCAAGGACAATAGCAACACCCTCTTCATCATTTGATAGGGTTATATTTCTTGCAGATTCTTTAACATGTTCATTTGCATTGGCCATTGCATAAGAATTCTTTGACAGAGAAAGCATAGATATATCATTTTCACTATCTCCGAATATATATGCTTCTTCCAGATTAAATCTGTAAATTTCCTTTAATTTCTTTAAAGCAAGACCTTTGGATGAATCCTTATTTAAAAAATCAAGATAAATACTAAATGATCTAACTATATTTAAGGTATTTCCATATTTTTCTGTCATGGATTTTTGAATAATATCAAGTTTCTCTGGTTGATTTATAGCGAGAATTTTTGTTGGTTCTCCATGTTGTTTTATATGCTCAACAATATCTTTTACAATCTTATATTCAACACCTGAATGTTTGGCATATTGTTTTATTTCATCATTGTCTTTATCGGTAATTAAATCATCATTTAAATATATTTGCACATGTGTATCGTGTTTTTTTAAATCCTCAATAACCTTAATAGCTAAATCCTTTAAAATATCAGATTCAAAAACAACTTCCCCTGTATGACTTACAACATATGCACCATTATATGAAACAATAGGGATGTTATTATGTAAAAAAGGCATATATTTTTCTACAATTAATCTTGTAGATTTATACATTCGACCACTTGCAATAATTATAAAACTTCCCATTTCAAATATTTTTTTAATACTTTCAACAGTTCTTTGGGAAATGGACTCATTTGAATTTAATAATGTTCCATCAAGATCGAAGATAAATGTTTTATTATGCAAGTTTCTCACCCCTTAAATTATATCATACATTTAACAAAAAAACAAAAAAATGGGGATAAATTCCCCATTTTCTGGTGGAGTCGATGGGACTTGAACCCACGACCTCTACCGTGCCATGGTAGCGCGCTCCCAGCTGCGCCACGACCCCACATCACAAATTATTATATAATATAAAGTTTAAATTGTCAAGAAATCCATTTTAAATTTTGTTCTTTTCCCTCATTTCCTTATATGCAGGACATATTTCTTTGAAATTACACCATTTACAATTATTTATAGATGGATTTGCTACAAAATATTCTTCATCTTTTGGAATATTTAAATATGAATCCTTAAGATAACCTTCTAAAACCTTTATCTGTTCTTTTATAAACTCTTCAACTTCTATAATATCCTCATTTTTAAATACTCTTTCTTCTGCATAACCATAAAGAAGATATTCATTAATCAAGATAATGTCCTCAAGTGGGAATCCATACTTTAAAGAAGCATATAATGCATATAACCTTAATTGAAATTCATCATCTTTAGAAGGCTTTCCTGTTTTCCAATCAACAATATAAATCTTTCCATTTTGTTCGAACATTAAATCGATAATGCTGTAAATCTTATAATCATTTATAAAAAAATGAGGGAAATTAGTTTCATCAACTTCATATTTAATATGTTCCTCTTTTAATCGCTGATAAGTATCAGAAGAAAAGTAATTATTAATTATTTTTTCAGTTTTTTCTTTTAAATTTCTTCCAAAATTATCATCAAATAATTTTCTCGTGTTATAATAAACAGAATGGAACATAACATAATCCTTAGGTCTTTCAAACCATTGCTTTTTATGTTTATACGAATCTTTTATGGCAATATTAAATTTATTTCCTATGAAATTAACAGCATCTCTTTTGTTATTTAAAGAAGATGTAGTAATATTTATTGTGATAAAATCATGAACTACATTACCAAGATATTTTTCAATTGTAGTGATTTTATCCAGCCTATACGCAAGTTTTTTTCTGTACTCAACAGTATCTTCCCAACCACGCCATTTATAAAACTTTGTGAAATAGAATTCACGAGGGCATTTATTCAAAATTTTATGTTTTGAAAGAGACCATGACTTTTCAGGATATTCACCAATCAAAATTTCAACTCCTTTATTTTTTTCAGAAATATTATAACATAAAATTTAAATATATAATCAATTATGAGGTGATGCGATGAACTTTTTTGAAAAACTGTATGAAGCAATAGAACTGGAAAAAGAAGCAGAAATACAGGCTATGAAAAATGAAATAAAATTGTACAAAAAAGAAAGGGAAAAAATGGGAAGGGCTATAACAGGCCTTTCTGGAAAATATCTTGGAAGGGAAATAGGTAACTTATACATAGTAAAATTTGGCAGAAAAAAGGATATAAAAACAGAGATTTCTTCTGGAGATATTGTATTGGTAAGTAAAGGCGATCCATTAAAAAGTGATTTAACAGCGACGGTTACAGAAGTTGGGAAAAAGTATATTATCGTATCCTTTTCTGAAAAAATTCCTGTTTGGGTATATAAAAGCAAAAACATAAGACTTGATTTATTCTTAAATGAAATAACCTTTAAAAGAATGCAAAAAGCCATTTTAAAAATGAATTATGCTGAAAATGAATTAAAAATATTAAAAAACATATTTACCGGGAAATATAAACCAACACCCATTAAAAAAGAAAAAATAAAGTTTTTTGATAACTCATTGAACAAATCTCAGAAAGAAGCAGTAGAAAAAGCAATTGGAAGCAAAGAAATATTTTTAATTCATGGACCACCTGGAACAGGAAAAACAAGAACATTAACAGAAATTATAGTCCAGGAAGCTAAAAAAGAAAAGAAAGTGCTTGTAACTGCTGACTCAAACGCTGCAACAGATAATATACTTGGAAATCTAATAAAATATGAAACCTTTAAAATCTGCCGGCTTGGACATCCAGGGCGTGTAGACGAAGACTTAAAAAAACATTCATTATATTACATAGCAGAAAACCATGAAGAATACAAAGAAATTGTAAAAATCAGAGATGAAGCTATGCAATTATCTGAAAAAAGAGACAAAACAGGAATAAAACCAACTCCACAAAACAGAAGGGGGTTAACAGATGAACAAATTGAAAAATATGCTTTAAAAGACAGAGGAACAAGAGGAATATTTCCAGATGTAATGAAAAAAATGTACGAATGGATAAAAATAAACAATGAAGTTCAAAAACTCTTTGACAAAGCCAGGGAAATGGAAGAAGAGTTAATAAAAAAAATAATTGAAGAATATCAAATTATAGTAAGCACAAACAGTACATCAGGAATAGATGAGTTAGAAAATATAACCTTTGATGTTGTGGTAATAGATGAAGCATCCCAATCAACAGAACCTTCATGTTATATAGCAATTACACATGGTAAAAAAGTAATTATGGGCGGAGACCACAGACAATTGCCACCAACAATATTAAATAAAGATGTAGAAAATATTCTTTCAAAAACGCTTTTTGAAAGAATGATTAACAAATATCCATCGCATTCCGCGATATTAAAGGTTCAATATAGGATGAATGACAAAATAATGCAATTCTCAAATCAAAAGTTCTATAACGGAATATTAAGAAGTGCAGATAATGTCTATAATCAAACCTTAACTCTTGATCTTTCAGAAGTAAATGATGAAAAAACAAAGGAAATTCTTGATACAACACCAATTGTTTTTGTAGATACCTCCTCAAATCCAGAAAGGTTTGAAATATATAAAAAAGGTTCAAAATCAAAATACAATCCATTGGAAGCAAAAATAGTAATTGAACTGGCAACCATATTAAAAGAACAAAATGTCGATTTTGGAATAATCACACCTTACAAAGACCAGATGAAATATTTAAAAGAAAAGACAGATTTTTATGTCAATACCGTCGATGGTTTTCAGGGAAGAGAAAATGACGTAATAATCCTTTCGTTAACCAGAAGCAACGATGAAGGAACAATAGGATTCTTAAAAGACGAAAGAAGATTAAATGTAGCAATAACCAGAGCCCGTAAAAAACTGATAATAATAGGTGATATCTCAACACTGAAAAATTATCCACTATTTGATGAACTTATAAACTACATTTCCTTACATGGGAAAATAATTAGTATATGAACAAATCCCTTCCGAATTTTTCGGAAGGGATTTTTTTATAAAAGGGTATAAGATTTGTATATGTTTTATATAGTTTATGTATTCAGGGTATAAAAATTTTTAAAACTGCAAACAAATGTTCGTATAAAAATAAGTTGGCACGGTGTTGCTAATAATAATAATGGAATAAAAAATACAGTGGGAGGTATGAAAATGAGAAAAGTAGCAGTAACAGGATTAGGAACTATTAATTCAATAGCAAAAAACACAAAGGAATTTAAGGAAGAATTAAAAAAGATGACTATAGGTATTGATCACATAACTCAATTTGACACAACAGATCATAAGGTAAAGATTGCAGCAGAGGTTAAAGATTTTGAACCAACGTTATATATGGATAAAAAGCTTGCAAGAAGATATGACAGATTTTTACAGTTTGCAATTGCAGCAACAAAAGAAGCATTGGAAGATAGTAATCTTGAAGGAGAAGATTGGAAGGAAAATGCAGCAGTAATTGTTGCATCAGGAATAGGTGGATTTAAAACATTATATAAGGAATTTTTGAAAATGGAAAAGAAAGGTCCAAGAGTTGTTAGTCCTTTCTTGATACCAATGATGATTTCTGATATGGCTTCAGGTGTTGTTTCAATAGAATTTGGATTAAAAGGTCCTAATTTTAATACAGTAAGTGCCTGTGCATCATCATTACATGCAATAATTATGGGAAGTATGTTAATAAGACATGGTTATGTAGATGTTGCAATAGTTGGAGGAACTGAAGCAACAATAGATCCAATGCCAATAGCTGCATTTGCTAATATGATGGCATTATCAACAAGAAATGATGATCCTAAGACTGCATCAAGACCATTTGATAAAGATAGAGATGGTTTTGTAATGGCTGAAGGTGCAGGGGTTATTGTGCTTGAATCTGAAGAACACGCTAAAAAGAGAAATGCAAATATTTATGGATATGTAGAAGGATTTGGTATGACAGGTGATGCTTATCATATAAGTGCTCCTGATGAAAATGGGACTGGTGCAGCTAAAGCTGTGGAATTAGCTCTTGAAGATGCAAAGGTTGATCCAGAAAAGGTAAAACTTGCAAATTGTCATGCTACTTCAACACCTGCTGGAGATATTGCTGAAACACGAGCTCTAAGAAGTGCATTTGGAGAACATGCTAAAAAAATATATATCCAGGGAACAAAATCATTGGTAGGACATGGATTAGGTGCAGCAGCAGCAATAGAATTTATAGGTATGGTATTGCAGATGAAAGAAGGATTTATTCATGGAATGCCAAGTTTATTTGAACCCAATGATGAATTAAAAGATTTGAATTTCCCAAAAGAAACTATAGAAGAAAAGGTAGAATATGCCATAAAGAATTCATTTGGATTTGGAGGACATAATGCATCGATAGTGTATAAAAGTTTGTAAGAGGAGTGATTTTATATGAAAATAGGTATAGTTACCGATAATACGTGTAATTTAACACAGGAATTTATGGAAAAAAACGATATTGGATATGCTTCATTATATATTTTAAGAAACGGAAATCATGTAAAAGCAATTGATTTATGCCAGACAACTTTTTATGAGGACTTAAAAGTTGGATCATACGTACCTTTAACCTCTCAACCTTCTGTAAAGGATTTTGAAGAGGTATACAGGGATATGTTAAAAAGATATGATTATCTTATTACAGTTACAATTTCTGAAAAATTAAGTGGGACATTAAATTCTGCAAGATTAGCAGCTTCTATGGTTGATGAAAAAAGAATATTTTTACTGGATTCAAAATTAACCAGTTACGGTTTAGGTTTTCTTGTTTTGGAATTAATGGAAAGAATAAAAAGTGGAATGTATAGCGTCGAACAACTTGTTGAATATGCAAGGGAATTTTACAAGTCTACAAGAATATATTTTAGCGTTACCAATTTAGATTATTTATACAAGGGTGGTAGAATTGGTAAAGCAAAGGCATTAATGGGTGGATTGCTTAATATGAAGCCAGTCCTTTCATTGACTGAAGGGGAAATTATACCTGTAAAAAATGTGAGAGGTATTGGTAAGATGGTAAAGGAATTGGCAAATTTAGGACTTGAAAGAATTGATTCCATGAGATTAAAGAGATTGGCAGTGATTCATACTGGCAATTTAAAATATGGTGGCCAATTGTTAGAAGAATTAAGAAACAGGGGAATAAAAGATGAAGATATAGTTTATTCAATGTTGGATACAGTAATAGGAACTCATTTAGGACCTGAAGCGGTAGGGGTGATAACACAATGGGAGTAATGAATATTGATGAAATAATGAAAATATTACCACATAGATATCCTTTTTTGTTGGTTGATGGTGTGGAAGAAGTTTCAGAAAATAAAATAATTGCATATAAAAATGTGTCGGTAAATGAACCGTTTTTTCAGGGGCATTTTCCACAATATCCAATAATGCCGGGGGTACTTATTATAGAAGGCCTCGCACAAACTTCCGGATTATTATTGATGAAGGATTTAAAAGATGATGCAATACCATTGTTTTTAGGTATAGACAAGGCAAGATTTAAAAAAGAGGTTCGTCCTGGAGATAAGCTTGTATATGAAGTTGAATTGATTCAGGAGAAAATGGGTATGTATAAATTAAGTGGAAAAGGAAAGGTGAATGGAAAAGTAGTAACAAGTGCTGAAATACTTGTTGGAATAAAGAAGGGATAACATGAAAATTAAAGAAATTAATGCATATATTCCTGAAAGAGTGTTGGATAATAAAGAACTTGCAGAAAGGTTTAATGTTTCTGAAGAATGGATATATAAAAGAACAGGAATAAAAAAAAGGTTTGTATCCGAACTGGATATATTTCAAATGGGAATGAAGGCAACAGAAGGTTTAAATTTAAATGGTGTTGATACTGTATTATTTGTATCTTCAGTAGGAGCACATTATGTTCCTTATTATGTAAGAGCATTTGAAGAATTGAAAATAGCAACGCCAAGATACGGAATAGATATATCAAACGGATTTGTTGGTTTCATTACTTCTTTGCATATTGCAAATTCAATGTTTAGAGAAAATATAGCCAATAAAATATTGATGATTATATCGGAAAAATTGTCGGATCTTGTTGAACCTGATGATATAAATACTGCCATCTTATTTTCTGATGCGGCTGTAGCCATGATTTTGGAAAATCATGACAATTGTGTATGTGATCATAGGGTTCATTATGATCCAGAATATCTTGATGCATTAAATATAAATGAAAATAAAAAGATAAAAATGGATGGTAAAAGGGTATATAAATTTGCAGTCAATAATATGAGAAAAATGATAGATGCGTATTTTAAGGAATATGGAGAAAAGATAGTAGTTCCTCATCAGGCAAACAAAAGGATACTGGAAAGTGTAAAAAAATATTATAAAAACACTGAATTTATAGATATAATAGAAGGTTATGGAAATACGGGAGCAGCCAGTATACCGGTATCTTTATTTGTAAAATATGGCAATAATGAAATATCGTTAAAGGATTATTTATTTATATCGGTTGGTGGTGGGATGACGGCATCAGGAATTGCATGGAGGTGTGGTAATGAATAGAGTTACAGAAATACTAAATATAAAATATCCAATTTTTGAAGGCGGTATGGCCTGGGTAGGAACGCCAAAACTTGCAGCAGCTGTATCAAATGCAGGTGGTTTGGGAACTATTGGTGCAGGAAGTATGACACCGGAAATATTGGAAAAAGCAATAGATGAAATAAATACATTAACCGATAAAACATATGCGGTTAATATAATTCTCGTTAATCCATATGCTGATCAATTAGTTGAAATAGCAATAAAAAAGAAAGTACCTGTATTGGTTTTCGGTGCTGGAAATCCAGGGAAATATATTCCAGAATTAAAAGAAAACAATATAAAGGTTATGGCTGTAGTTTCTTCTGAAAACCTCGCTTTGAGACTTCAAAAAGCTGGTGTGGACATAATAATTGGAGAAGGAATGGAATGTGGTGGCCATATAGGTGATGTTACTACGATGGTTCTTATACCAAAATTAGTTGAAGTTCTTGATATTCCTGTAGTTGCAGCTGGCGGAATAGCGGATATTAGGGGAATGAAGGCCGTAATAGAACTTGGTGCCGAAGGAATACAAATGGGGACACGTTTTGTCGCTACTCATGAATGTGAGGCACATGAAAATTACAAAAATCTTATTTTAAAAGCTGGAATTAGAGATGCTATTGTAACAGGTGCGACAATGGGACATCCAGCAAGAGTTTTAAAAACAAAGTTTGCAAAGAAAATAAAGAAACTTGAAGTTGCATCACCGGAGGAAGCAGAAGAATTGATGGTTGGTAGTTTAAGAAAAGCATTTGTTGATGGGGATTTAGAAAATGGTTCTTTCATGGCTGGGCAAAGTGCTGGATTAATAAATGAAATAAGAAGTGTAAAAGAAATTGTAGAAGAATTTGGTATGGAATTTGAGAAAATTTTAAAAGAGAGAGGTGCTGAAAAATGATAGCATTTGTATTTCCTGGCCAGGGTTCACAAACACTTGGAATGGGAAAAGAAATACTTGAAAAATATCCTGAATATGAGAAATATTTAGATATAGCATCAGAAAGCATAAGTGTTGATTTAAAAGGGATAATATTTGGTGATGATGAACAATTATTAACTTTGACAGAAAATACTCAACCTTCATTATTAACTATATCTTATATAATGTATTTATATGCAATTGAAAAATTAAATATTGTTCCAGATGTAGTAGCTGGACATTCGTTAGGGGAATGGACAGCGTTAGCAGGAGCTGGAGTATTATCTTTTGAGGATGCAGTAAAATTGGTTAGGTTGAGAGGAAAATACATGAGTGAAGCATGTCCTCCAGGTGTAGGAGGTATGGGGGCAATAATAGGACTTGATATAGAAAAAATAAATGAAGTTTTAAAGGAATTTGAAAATATAAATGTAGCAAATCATAATTCTCCTGAACAGATAGTAATAAGCGGAGATAAAAAGGAAGTACAAAAGGCTTTAGAATTAATGAAAGAAAAAGGTGCGAAAAAGGTAGTTGAATTAAATGTTAGTGGTCCTTTCCATTCAAAATTAGTTGCACCAGCCCAGGAAAAAATGGCAGATGAATTGGCAAAAATAGAGTTCAAAACACCAAAGTATAAGGTGATTCAGAATTATTCCGCAGAGGTTGAGGAAGATCCGGAAAAAATAAAGGAGAATCTCATAAAACAGATAACCGGTACTGTAAGATGGGTTGAATCAATAAAGAAGATGAAGGAAATAGGTGTTGAAAAAGTATATGAAGTTGGACCTGGAAAGGTTTTGACAGGCCTTGTAAAAAGAATAGACAAAACATTACAACCTCAAAGTATATTAAAGGTAAAATAAATATTTAAAATACCACAAGACAGCCATTTTTAGTTAATATCCCCTTCCGTTTTTCTGGAAGGGGATATTGTTATGATATAATTTAATGAATAATTTAAAGGAAGGGTGAAATAATGAAAGTATTAGTGACAGGTTTTGAACCATTTGATGGTGAAAAGATTAATCCATCTTTTGAAGCGGTAAAGCGATTATCAAGCAGTATTTATGGTGCTGAGATAATAAGGTTAGAAATCCCAACGGTATTTTATAAATCCATAGAAACATTAAGAAGTAAAATGTGTGAGGAGAAACCGGATATAGTAATATGTGTTGGTCAAGCTG
Organism: Marinitoga sp. 1135; assembly: GCF_013363245.1. Taxonomy (NCBI): domain Bacteria; kingdom Thermotogati; phylum Thermotogota; class Thermotogae; order Petrotogales; family Petrotogaceae; genus Marinitoga; species Marinitoga sp. 1135. The sequence goes on from NZ_LBEZ01000001.1 coordinate 39,814, forward strand.
GTGGAAGGGCAAGAATATCAATAGAAAGAGTGGCAATAAATATCGATGATGCCAAAATTCCGGATAATGAAGGGCAAAAACCAGAGGATAAGCCTATATTCTTTGATGGTGAAAATGCATATTTTTCCAATCTTCCTATAAAAAAGATAAAAAAGGAGTTGGAAGGTATAGGTATTCCAGCAGAGATATCAAACAGCGCAGGAACCTTTGTTTGCAACCATTTATTGTATGGATTGATGTATTATATTGAAAGGGATTTTAAAAAAACTTTAGGTGGATTTATTCATGTTCCTTATCTTCCTGAACAAATTATTGATAAAAAAGGAAATCTTCCAAGTATGTCATTGGAAAATATAGTAAAGGCACTTGAAAAAATTATAAAAACAAGCATTAAGGAATCTATAACATAATAAATTTAATCCAAAAATCTGATTATGATATAATATATATGAAAGAATAAGGGGGAAAAGGAAAGATGGGAATATACGATCAATTATTCAAGGAAATATTTTCCGATAAAGAAATGGTACTTGAATTTATAAATATGTTTATTCCTAAATTAAAAAGTTATGGGATTTCAGTAGAAGATATAACAATAGAACATACAAAATTTACAGATATAAAATACGGAGATAAGGAAAGTGATTTACTATTTAAAGTAAAATATTTTGAAAATGAAGTATATCTATATTTATTGATAGAACATCAATCAACTGTAGATTATTTAATGCAATTTAGAATACTCGAATATATGGTACGAATATGGAAAAATTATATAAATGAACATAAAAAAGAATCAAGAACAAAAGGATTTAAATTAATACCAATAATGCCTATAGTATTTTATACAGGAAAAAGAAAATGGACGGCTGAAAATTGGTTTATGAAAAAAGTAGAAAATTGGGAAATGTTTGATGAATATACGCCAAAATTCAAATATGAAGTAATTGATTTAAGCCAAATTTCTGAGGAACAATTAATAAATATAAAAAATGCATTAGGTTTATTATTAGCTTTAAATAAAGCAGAACGAAATAAAATTCAGAAAATAATATATGAAATAAAAGAAGAGTTGGAAAAATTGCCTGATAAAGAAAAGGAAAAATTTAGAAATTATGTGAACGGAGTGATAAAAACTCTCGTCAAAAGGAATGGGGAATTGGAACTTCCTGAAGAAGTTTTTGAAGAGGAGGTGGAAAATATGTTTGAGAATTTTGTAAAAGCGGTAAATGAAGCGATTCATGATGCTCTAGAAAAGGGATATGAAGAAGGAATGGAAAAAGGTAAAAAAGATGGATTTCAACAAGGAATTCAAGAAGGAATTCAAGAAGGAATTCAACAGGGAATTCAACAGGGAATTCAACAGGGAATTCAACAGGGAATATTAGAAGGTGAAAGAAGAAAAGCGATAACGCTATTACGGGTTCAATTGTTAAAAAAATTTGGAGAAGATATAAAAATTTATCTGGATAAACTTGAAAACATGAATCTAGATGAATTAAATAATCTGGCTGAAAATATATTTGATATAACATTAGATGAAGTAATTGATATTCTCAAAAATAAGTAAAGGGCATTTAAATATGCCCTTTTTTAAATTAATATATTAAGTATTATGAAAGATTTTTAATACGCAATATATCAGAAAATTCAACAAAAAATGTTATAATTAATTATAAGCAGTATTAAATAGATTCCAGGAGGAAGATATGGACATAAAAATAATTTCAAAAGAGAATATCTTGGATGATTATAAAGTAAATATATCAGAAGATGTATTTTTTGGAAAAGGTTATTTTACAATAATTGCTGGACCATGTTCTGTAGAAAGCAAGGAGATTGTTGAAGAAACTGCGCATTTCCTTTCAGAACTGGAAATAAAAATAATGCGTGGAGGAGTTTTCAAACCAAGGACTTCTCCATATTCTTTTCAGGGGCTTGGCAAAAAAGGATTGGAATATTTAAAGTCTGCCTCTGAAAAATATAATTTGAAAATAATAACAGAAGCTCTTGAGGAAGAGAGTCTTGAAATTGTAAATAAATGCGCAGATATAATTCAAATAGGCTCAAGAAATTCTCAGAATTATGGACTTTTAAAAAAAGTTGGTCAAATGTCTAAGCCGGTGTTGTTAAAACGTGGTTTTATGATGACAATTAAAGAGTTTCTATATTCTGCGGAATATATAGCCCTTGAAGGAAATAAAAATATAATATTGTGCGAAAGAGGTATTAGAACCTTTGAAACACAGACAAGAAATACTCTGGATATATCTGCTGTGCCAGTATTGAAAAACGAAACTTTTTTACCAATTATAATTGATCCAAGCCATGCGGCTGGAAGAAGGGATATAATTCCTGATCTCATAAGAGCTTCACTTGCTGTTGGAGCAATGGGAATAATGGTTGAAGTACATCCTAAACCAGAAAAAGCCCTTTCCGATGGGAAGCAAAGTTTAACTTTCAAAGAATTTGAAGAGGTTGTGAAAGAATTAAGAGAATTATCAAAGGCTTTCGGAGTTGAAATTATATGAGGATAATGCCAATAAAAAAGATAAGGGCTAAATTGAGTATGCCAGCTGATAAGTCCATTACACATAGAGCGTTGATATTATCTTCACTGGCAAAAGATGAAAGTATTATCAATAATTTATTATTATCAGAGGATACAAAAAGGACATTTGAAATATTGAAGAAAATAGGAATGCGTTTTTCAGGAGATTTTAATAAACTTAAGATAATACCTCAAAAAATAAAAGAAGATAAATATGAATTATATTGTGGTAATTCAGGAACAACAGCCCGTTTGCTGAGTGGATACTTTACGTCAAAAAACGGGCTGTTTTTGTTAACTGGGGATCAATCCCTTTCCAAAAGGCCTATGAAACGAGTTGTAGAACCATTAAGACAAATGGGAGCGAATATTGAGACTCGGAATAATAAATTGCCATTAAAAATAATAGGAGGAAAATTAAAAGGGATAGATTATACTTTACCTATTCCAAGTGCTCAGGTTAAATCAGCGATAATAATAGCAGGATTAGATGCGGAAGGAAAAACAATAATTAGAGGAGATAAGAGTTCAAGGGATCATACTGAAAGAATGTTAGAATATATGGGAGCTAATATAAAGGTTAGTAAGAATTATGTAGAAATTCAAAAATCGGAATTATATCCATTAAAAAATTTTTATATTCCTGGTGATATATCTTCAGCAGCATTTTTTATAACCCTTGGAATATTGCATGAAAATGCTAAAATCACAATAGAAAATGTTGGATTAAATAATACAAGAATGGGATATATTGAAATATTAAAATCAATGGGGGCTAATATTGAATATGAAATTATTGAAAATGAACCGGAACCATATGGAAATATTTATGTTGAAACATCAAAAAAATTGCGAGGAATTGAAGTTTCTAAAGAATTAATTCCTGCGGCAATAGATGAATTGCCACTTTTAGCTTTGGTTGGAACAAATGTTGATGGGAAAATAATTTTAAGAAATGCAACAGAGTTGAGGGTAAAAGAAAGCGATAGGATAAAATCAATAGTTGATAATTTCAAGAATTTAGGAATTAGAATTAAAGAATATCCTGACGGTTTTGAAATATCTGGAAAACAGAGAATAAAAGGTGGAAAGATTGAAACATTTGGCGACCACAGAATAGCTATGATGTTTGGTATAGCGGGATTAATTAGCGAAGAGGGTATATACATTGAAAACGAAAAAGATGTTGAAATATCCTTTCCAGAATTTTTTCAACTTATAAATCAATTAAGCAAAGAGTTTTAGGGGGAATGGAATATGAAAATATTACACACAGCTGATTGGCATCTTGGAAGAAGACCGGCAGGAGGAATTGGAAATTTTTCAAAGGTTAGGTATGATGATTATTTTAAAGCAGCAGAATATATAATAGAACAGGGAATAGAAAAAAATGTTGATGTATTTATAATAGCTGGAGATATTTTTGATAGAAGTTCTTTATTACCGGCTATTTTATATAAAACTGAAAAGTTATTAGAAAAATTGAAAGAAAATAATATAGTTACTTTTTTAATAGAGGGTAATCACGACAGGATATATTCCGATAATGATTCATGGATAAAATATTTTGAAAAGAGAAAATTGGTAAAAATTCCGGAATTTGAAAGAAAAGATGGAGAATGTATATGTAATCCCATAACAATTGAAGATATTAATTTTTATGGTATTCCATATCAAGGAGTTATAATAGATGAAATTTTAGATGATTTAGCCCAAAAGCTTGATAGCAACAAAAAAAATATAGTGATTGTTCATACTGGAATAGGTGGAGAGATACTTCCTGGTTGTGTAAAAGCTGAAACAATAGAAAAGTTTAAAGGAAAAGTATTGTATATGGCTGGTGGGCATTTGCATACATATAGAAAGTTTCCAAAAGAAAATCCATATTTCTTTGTTCCTGGTTCACCAGAATACTGGGATTTTGGTGAAGGAGATGAAAAAGGATTTATTATATTTGATACTGAAACAAATAAATATGAATTTTTTCCTTCCAATAAGCGTGAAGTTAAAACATATGCATTTGATATGTCAGATGAAATATATGATGAATTAGAAAATATTCAAATAAATGAGGGAGATATTGTAAAATTAAAGATCAAGAATTTGAACAATAAAATAGTGGATACCGAAAAAATAGAGAAAATACTTGAAAACAAGGGCGTTTTAAAGGTATTTATAAATGTTGAATATACATCTTATATCAGTGGAGTAGATAATATAAAAAATATAAACAAAGAGGAAATAGAAAAAAGGGTTATAGAATCCTGGGGGAATATTTTTTCTTCAAATAGCGATAAGGTGATTAAAAATATAGGTTTAATGAAAGAAAATTTAGGTAATCAGGAATTTATAAACGAAATATTTGATAATTTTTTAAGCGGTATTTTAGAAGGTGAAAATAATGAAAATAAATAGAATACAATTAAAAAATTATAGAAATCATAGAGAAAAAATCGTTGAGTTCAGGGAAGGAATAAATCTATTGTTGGGTAAAAACGGAACGGGGAAAAGCTCAATATTTGAAGCATTGGGGATAGCTATGTTTGATATAGAACCGAGGGATAAAAGTCTTAAAAATGCGGTAAATAAAGGGGCTAAAACAGCTACAATTACAGTTGAATTTATTGGTAATGATGATAATGAATATATTGTAGAACGCAAGATAGGCGGACAAAGCAAAGTGATTTTGAAAGAGAAAAATGGGATGGTTCTTTCGGAAAGAAAAGATGATGTAATTAGAAAAATAGGTGTTCTTGCAGGAATAAAAGGTAAAAATATAAAAGAGATATTCAGAAATGTAATTAGTGCAAATCAAAATGATATTATAGGAGTTTTTAATGAAACACCATCATCGAGAAAGGAGTTGTTTAATAAAATCTTTGATACGGAAGTTTATGAGCAATTGTATTCGATTTTGCAGCTTTCAGAAAAAAAATATAATGAACAAATATTGTCTTTTGAAAGTAAAGTAGAAATATTGGAAAAGCAAATAGAAGAATATGCAGGAAAAGATTTGGAATTGGAAAAAGTAAAAAAGGAAATAGAAAATTTGGAAAATGAATTATCAAAATTGAAAGAAAAAGCGGCTCGATATGACGAAAAAAAGAAATCTCTTGAAGAAAAAATCAATAGACTGAAAGAATATGAACATAAGTTGGATTCATTAAAATTAAAAGAAGAAGTTTTGCAAGAAAAAATTTTAAAGTTGGAAAAAGATATTGATCAATCTTTAAAAGCAAAGGAAATAGTAATGAAAAGTGAAGAAGGCTATAGGAAGTATAAAGAATTAGAATATGAAATAGAAAATAACTCACAAAAGGAAAAAGAGTTAATACTGAGAGAAAAGAAAAAAAGAGAAATTCAAGAGAAAATAAAAAGGTTGGAAAGTTCTGAAGAGCTGTTATCTGAAAAATTAAAAACTGCAGAAAAAAGAGTTGGAGAAGAAAAAGAGATCATTAATAATAAAAAAGATGAATTAGAAAAATTAAATGAAATATATCAAAAGATAAATGTTGAGTTGGTAGAAACAGAGAAACAATTAAAGGAACAAATGAACATAAAGGAAAAAATAGATAATGAATATGATAGTTACAATATATTATTGGAAAAAAGAAAGAATAATTTAGAAATTATTACTGAGAAGGAAAAGAAATTACAAAAATTAGAAGAGTTAAAAGTAAAATTATTAGAATATGAAAAAAATAAAGAATATCTGACAAATAAGCTAAAAGAAAAGGAAGAACTAAAAAATAAAATTAGGGAAATTCAAATAAAAATTGAAAATCTAAAAAATTCAAAAGAAGAATTGAAAGATGGAATTTGTCCAATATTAAATGAAAAGTGTCTAAATTTGGAACAAAAAAAAGAAGGTAATAATTATTTTGATGTTGAAATTGAAAGATTAAATAAAACAGTGAATGAATATGTTAAACAATTAGAATTACATAAAAATATAGAAAATGAAATAGCTGAAAATGATGGTAATGTAATAGAAATAAAATCGAATATTTCTGCAATAAAAAAAGAGATTGAAAATATTGAAAATATTGAATTAGAAAACAAAACAATAGAAAATCAGATAAATGAAATAAAGGAAAAATATGGCGATATACGTGAAAAAAGAGGAAAAATTACTGCTGAAATAAATGAAATTTCAGCTAAAAATGCGGAATTAAAAAATGAACTCAATAACATTTTTAAAAATATAAAAAAATATAGAAATGAAATTAATGAAAAACAGAATTTTATACTGGAAATAACTAGAAAAACAGAAGAGTATAAAAGTAAAATATTAAATATAAAATCAAAAAGGATTTCATTGATAGACGAATTGAAAGCATATGGTGATATTGAAATAGAAATAGAAGAAATTAGGGAAATAATAGAGAGATTAAAAACAGAGAGAAAAAGATACAAAATAGATTATGATAATTATTTGAAAAATAAAGAATTATCAAATAAAATTGAAGAATTAAAAGTAGCAAAACAAATAGAAGAAGAAAATTTAGAAAATTTAAAAAATACAATACAAGAAGTAAAAGAAAAAATACTATCTTTTGAAAAAGATGAGAAGTTAGAAGCGGAATTAAAAGAGTTAAATCAAAAAATAAAAATATTATATACTGATATATCGGAAATGAATAAAATACTTGGTGGAAAAAGAAATGAAAGAGAAAATCTAATAAATATTTTAAACGAGTTGAATAAAAAAGAAAAAGAAAGAAAGGAATATATAGATAAAGTTCAGTATTTTAAGAAAAAATTAAAATTAACAAAGGAATTTAGAGAAAATATAAAAGCTATGGGAAAGTATGTTAGTGAGAGGGTTACAAATATTATCTCTACATATGCAACTAATAACTATAGAGAAATTACTGGAAAAAATGAAGTAATAATCTGGGATTCATCGAGGGATTATTTAGTCATATTACGTGACGAGATAAAAGGAGATAGAGATTTTTCAATATTATCAGGCGGAGAACAGGTAAGTGTAGCTATTTCAATCAGGATAGCATTGGCAACCTTTTTGTCAAATGCAAATTTCTATATATTAGACGAACCTACAAGTAATTTAGATGAGGAAAGAAAAAATCTATTAGCAGAGAATTTGAAGAAAATGTTAAAAAATATTGAGCAAGCTTTTATAGTTACACATGATGGCACTTTTTCTGAAATGGCAGAAAATATTATTAATTTGTAAATACAAAAGCCCTGAAAATCAGGGCTTTTAATTATTTTATATAAGGATTATTAGTATGTTTGCAAGAAAACTTGTATTGTGAAATTATATCTTCATTTAAATATAAAATTGCAATAACTCCATTTGAACCGGCAAAGAAAATATTATTATTATCATCAGAACATAGCATTTTTGAATACCCTAAATGATATTTTTTAATAATATTTCCTGTTTTTTTGTCAATAAAATATACATTATGATCAAGAGCATTTAGAATAATCATATTTTTTGTTAGAATTCCTGTTCCGGGAATATAACCAATATATTTCTTCCATAAAATTTTTCCATTTTTTAAAGCATATAAATATTTTCCTTTACTTGAAACATAAACGGTTTTATCTTTATCAATTAATGGATATGAATAAGGTAAATCATCCAAATCAACTTTCCATAAAATATTGCCGTTTTTGTCAAATACAGTAAAAGTGACATATGGACCGTTAACATAAATATTATTATCTTTATCAATATTAAAATATGTTGTTAATGCTTCGTCGCCAAATTGTTTTGAAAAAAGGATATTAAAACCTTTATCCAATTTCATAATATTAGAATAAGCATCAAGAAAAATAATATTTCCTTCATGATCAATAATAGATGAAAATTTTGACATTTTAGTATCAAAAGATTTTAACACTTTGAGATTTTGATCCAATATAAAAAAACCTCTGTACCACGTTGGTAATAATAATGTATTTTGAGATTTTATAGATACTCCTGCACTAATTGTATCAAAATCAAATTTAGTTATGGTTGAATCATTGGATATAACATACAAACTTTTTCTAATTGTTGAAACAAAAACCTTATTTTTATAGATTACTGGAGGATCAACTGCAAAGGATTTTAAAGAAAATTTCTTAATTAAATTACCATAAAAATCGAAAATATAAAATAAACCTGATTGTGCAGAAACATAAATCCTGTTATTGTTTACTGAAATACCACCAATAAAAGAATCTTCTGAAACAAATAAATTAACTATAGACCTGGAAATAAAATCAATCTTTGGATTTTTAAAAGAATAATTATCAAAAACCAGAGAATTATTCACTATCTTAAAGCTTTTTGTGTAAAACTCTTTTTCATTAATAGTTAATTTATACATCTCTTTAAAAGAATCAATTTGAGGAATGTAATTCTTAGATTTTAGAAAAATAATATCTTCTGCAGAGGCATAAAAAGAAAAATCAAGAGCTTTAAAAATGAAAAGACCATTTTTTATTTCTATATTTTCATAAAAAAGAAAATCCCCGTTTTTAAAATATACAATATTTTTATTTTTGCTACTTAAATTGGGTCTGAAATAAGAAAGAATATAATTTGAAGGAATTTCAATAATTCCATAATTTGTAGAAACCTTCCATAATTTATCAGAAATGATCTTTATAGAATTAAATCTAAATTCACCGAATATCGTGGCAACATAAGAAGATAAAACTCTTTTTTTAACGACGACGATTTTTAAATCGCTGTTCTTTATATAAAAAATAGCATTATCATTTTTAAAAATAAAATAATCCCCATCGATTCTTTCAAAAGCACCCTTAAAAGTATAGGTGTTATTAAGGGAAAAATACATATTTTCTTTTTCTTCGCGTGTGAAATTCATATCTTTAATCATGGATAATGAAATTTTTTGAATCTTATTATTATGATCTTTTATAAAAACAAGAGCCCGATTCATAGAAAGAAATGTACCTGTATAATTTTGATTATCAAGTGTATCAATTGTAATGGAAAATATCAGGGAATAAAACATAAGAAATAAAAAAGTTAACATTTTTTTCATAAAAACACCTCATTCTATTAATATATCAAGTGATACATTAATTATTATATCATAAAAGTACTCATTACAAAAAATAAAAAATATCAAAAAAGTGAAAAGAAAATGATAAGAATTCATTAACAAAAAGTAACGTTCTGGAACGATGTATATAAAAGAAAATTGGAAGATTAAAAAATTAACCTGAAAAACAAAAAAACTTGACAAAAAAAATAAAATATATTAAAATTAATATAGGTATAAAAAAAAGCGAGGTTAAAAACCTCGCATCTGGTGGGCTCGGGTGGATTCGAACCACCGACCTCCCGGTTATGAGCCGGAAGCTCTCACCAACTGAGCTACGAGCCCTTCTCACTTAATGCGTTTAGATTATAACATCTAAAATTATTTTTGTCAAGTATTTTTTTTGAAGGGAGTGATAAAAAAATGAAAACATTAGATGTTGAAAGTAAAAAAAACTTTAAAATTGTTGACCCGATTAAGGTCACTTTAGATAAATATCCAAGAATTCTTGTAATAAAAGCGGCGTTTGAAACTCTAAAAGAAGGAAATAAAGTTACTTTGATAGAATTAGAAAAGAAAATATCAATATTATTAAATTATTCATATAAATATAATAGTAGGTATAAACAATAATCATGCCCCATAAAAGGGGCATGATTAATTTTATATAAAAAATGATGTTGTATTTTAAAAAAAATATGGTAAAATAATGCTGTCAATATTTTATATTAATTAAGGAGGAATTGATTATGAACTTTGAAAAATTTATTAGAGACATTCCAGATTTTCCAAAGCCGGGGATAATTTTTAAAGATATTACACCATTATTGGCAGACCCAGAAGCTTTTAAAGGTGTAATAGATGAAATGGCTGAAAAAGTTAAAGATATAGAATTTGATGCAATTCTTGTTCCAGAAGCAAGAGGATTTTTATTTGGTTCAGCATTAGCATATAAATTAGGAAAAAAATTAGTTCCTGTTAGAAAACCTGGGAAATTACCTTATGAAGTAGTTGAAGTTTCATATGCGTTAGAATATGGTGAAGCTAAGATTCAAATGCATAAAGATGCACTTGAAAAAGGAGAAAAGGTTTTAATTGTTGATGATGTTTTAGCAACTGGCGGAACAATAAAAGCAATTCAAACATTGGTAGAAAAATTAGAAGCTGAAGTTTCAGGGATTATTTGTTTAATTGAATTAGAATTTTTAAATCCAAGAGAAAAGTTAGATAATGTTAGAGTAGAAAGTATTTTGAAATATTAAAATCTTTATAAATTTTATTATGGGAGGGGTAAAATGAAAGGATTAAAATTTGATTTTACAAATATGTTTTTTCCTAATATTGAAAAAGGTATAAAACAAGAAGAGTTGATTGAATATGAGGGAAAAATAGCTGAAATCATAGATGAGATATTAAATGAAAAGCCAGGGTTTGTAAAACTTCCTCAAGATACCAAATTTCTTGATAAAATTCTTGATTTACAGGATTGGATACAATCATTTGAAAGTTTTGTGGTTCTTGGGATAGGTGGTTCAGCATTAGGAAATATTGCTTTACAAACAACATTAAATCCATTAAATTATAATTATATGAAAAATAGAAAAACACCAAAAATATTTATTATTGATAATGTAGATCCCGATTTTGTTGCATCTATTTTAGATCAAATAGATCCTCATACAACATTATTTAATGTTATATCAAAATCCGGAACAACAGCTGAAGCAATGTCAAATTATCTTATAGCAAGAGGAATAATAGAGAGTTATGGGCTTGATCCTAAAGAACATATAATATTTACAACAGATCCTGAAAATGGAATTTTAAGAAAAATTTCCAAAGAAGAAGGTATAAAAACATTGGAAATTCCACCAGAAGTTGGCGGAAGATTTAGTGTATTAACACCAGTTGGATTGCTTTCAGCATTAGCGGGTGGTATTGATATTATAGATTTATTAAATGGTGCAAAATCCATGCTGGATAAAGTGATAAATAAAAATTTAAAAGAAAATCCAGCAGCGTTAAATGCACTTTTACACTTCTTATATTATAAAAAAGGATATAATATTTCTGTTATGATGCCATATTCAAATAAACTACTATTACTTGCTGATTGGTATAGACAGCTCTGGGCAGAAAGTTTGGGAAAGAAATATAATATAAATGGAGAAATTGTAAATGTTGGTCAAACTCCTGTAAAGGCATTGGGAGCAACTGATCAGCATTCACAGGTTCAATTATATAATGAAGGCCCAGATGATAAAGTAGTAACATTCTTAAAACTTGAAAAGTTTGAAAGAGATATAAAAATACCAAAAGTGCATGAAGAATATTCCGCATTATCCTATTTAGGTGGGAAAACATTATCAGAATTGTTGAATACAGAATTATTTGGAACTGAATATGCGTTAACAGAACACGGAAAACCAAATATGAAGGTTATATTCCCTGAAATAAATTCATTTAATGTTGGTGAATTCTTCTTCCTTTATGAATTCCAAACAGCAATTATGGCAAAATTACTTGAAATAAACGCATATGATCAACCAGGGGTTGAACTTGGTAAGAAGGTTACATACGCATTAATGGGTAGAGAAGGATATGAAGAATTTGCAAAAGAAGTAAATGAAAAAGTTTCAAAAAAGGAAAAATTCGAATTATGAAAATAATAGGAATTACAGGATTGGCTGGCAGTGGTAAAAGTACCATTGCCAGTCTTTTAAAGGAAAAGGGATATCCAATAATTGATCTTGACAAGCTTGGTCATAAAGCGTTGTTTGAAAAAGATATAAAAGAAAAACTGGTAAAAAAATTTGGTGATAAAATTTTAGAAAATAATGAAATTCAAAGGAGCAAATTAGCTCAGATAGTTTTTACAAATAAAAAAAATTTAGATTATTTAAATTCTGTGGTTCATCCAAAAATTAAAGAATTTGTTTCAGAATTAATAGAGAAATATAAAAAGGATAAGTATGAATATGTAATAATAGATGGTGCTTTAATTGATCAAATAGGTTTAAATGAAATATGTGATATAATTTTATTAGTAGAAGCTTCTGATAAAGAACGCTTTAAAAGATTAACTGAATTTCGAAAAATGGATCCAGAAAAAGCTAAAAATATTATTAATGCTCAAAAAAGTTTAAAATTAAATTATCATTACAAAATCAACACAGAAAAGGAACTAAATGCAATTAAAGACGAATTATTTCAAATACTTAAAATTTTTTAATTTGATTTTTCTAAGTGAATTATAGTATAATGTAATGCTGAAGTTTTTTAATAATCTTAATGGGAGGTGTCTTTTGTGAAAAAGCTTTTATTAGTATTATTGGTATTATCACTTATGGTTTTTTCTTTTGGTGAAAAGATCAAAGTTGAATTCTGGCATGCTATGGGTGGGGGCCATGGAAAGGCATTAGAAGAATTAGTAGCTGCATTTAACAGGGAAAATCCCGAAATTGAAGTAGTTCCTGTATATGTAGGTAATTATGGTGCATTATCAAGAAAATTATTGAGTACAGTTGTTGCATACAACGAAGGTACAAGAGATAATCTTCCTGTATTAGCACAGGCATACTCAAACTGGACATCAAAGTACTTACAGAGTGAGGGAATAGTTGAACCTTTAAACAAATTTATCTACGGTGATCCAGAATTTAAAAATGTTTGGGATAATCAAATATATGATGTTTTCAAGAAATTATGTACATGGGGAGATAAAATTTACTCAATTCCTTTCAACAAAAGTGTATATACAACATATTACAATGTAGATATATTTGATTTATACGGTGTAGAACCACCAAAAACATTAGATGAATTATCAGAAGTAGCAAAAGAATTAACAGATGATATTGATGGTGACGGTCAGATTGATCAGTATGGATTGGGTTATAGAACTACAGTAGATGATTTCCAGGTATTCTTATATGCAATGAATGGTAAAATTCTTGATTATGCTGGAAATGGAAAATGGAAAATTGTTCTCGACAAAGATTTAACAATAAAAACTTTAGAATATATGCATAAATTAAAATCAGATGAAGTTGCATTTGTTCAGGGTGGATACTTAAATGATCCATTTGGAAATGGACAAATTGCAATGTATATGGGAACAATTGCAGGAAAACCATATGTAGAAAAATCAATTAAAGGAAAATATGAATGGTCATGGGCTCCATTACCTTCAGTAGATGGTGTTCCACATTCACCAATTGCTGGTACTGATTTAATTATGTTTGCTTGGGCATCACCAGCACAAAAGCAGGCAGCATGGATGTTCATGAACTTCTTATTAACAAAAGTAAATCAGGCATATTGGGCAGTAAATACAGGATATGTACCTGTTAGAAAAGACGTAGTTGAAACAGCACAATGGAAAGCATATGTTGCAAATGATGATAAACCGGCAATTGCATTAGATTCATTAAAAACAGCTGTTCCTGATCCAAAACCAGCAGCATGGTATGATATAAGAAAAGCATTAGGAACTATAACAGCTGATTTCTTATACGATAAAATAACAGCAGAAGAAGCATATAATAGAATGGTTAATGAAATGAAAAATCTCTTAATGGAAAATGAAGAATATTCAAAATAATTAAAATTTTAAGGGTGGGTGATTTAAAATCGCCCACCTTTTTTATACACAAATGTGCTTTACAAAAAATTAACCTTTTTATTATATCAATGATTTGACAATAAGGTAAAATGATGATATAATTCAAGTATGAGTTGATAAAAAGGAGGTTAAATTTTATGGCAAGAAGACCGAATCCAACCTTAAGAGCAAAAAGAAAAGAAAATTTAATGGATTCTATAATAAAAATAATTAATGAAGAATCTATTTCTGAAGCAACAACAAGACATATATGTGAAATGTCAAATTTAACTATTGCTTCTTTGCATTATTACTTTGGATCTAAAGATGAAGCGCTTGTTGCTACAGGCGAAGGGATATTGGAAGAATGGATAAATGAAATATTTAAAAAGAAAACAATGACTGCAGAAGAAAAAATAAGAAAAATTTTTACACCTCCAAAATATATGATAGCCTTTTCACAGATTTTGACATATCCGTATAGACAAAAAGAGGTATCAAAAAAAGCTAGATTTTTGGATATGCAGTTTACCAATACTATAAAAGAATTTCTTAAATTGCACGAAATTGGAATGAATAATATTGATAACACTGCAGAATTAATGAAAACATTCTTAATAGGATTAAGTTTTAAAGTTGCTGCAAATCCCGATGTTATAGACAGCGAATTAAGAAATTTAAAAGAATTTTTCAATAGAAAAGAAGATCTTCCGGATATAAAAGGTTTTTAAAAGAGGATTTAAATCCTCTTTTTTTTAATTTAAAGCAATAATAGAAAGTAATTAAATCTATTACAATTTAATTATTTTAGATTACATATTATTGAATTTTAAAAAAGACGTATTTTGTAGTACAATCAATGATACGTCTTTTTTATTATATTATAGTAGTGGAGGGGTTATATGTTTATATACTTGTTGCCAGCTATATTCTTTGGGTGGTCTCTTGGTGCAAATGATGCTGCTAATATTTTTGGTACTGCTGTTTCAAATAGGATAGTAAAATACAGAACCGCGACAATTATTTCAGCTATTTTCATTTTAATAGGTGCTTTAACTGGTGGAGCAAAAGGAATTGAGACTATAAGTAGCGTAACTGCGCAAAGTTTAATTTCAGGTTCTATTTCCGTTTTTTCAGCGGCTTTAACAATGACTGTTATGACATATTTAGGAGTTCCGGTATCTTCTTCGCAGGCCATAGTTGGTTCAATTATGGCTGTGGGATTAATAGAAGGTGGAGTTAATTGGGCAATAATTTTAAAATTAGTTTTAGCATGGGTTGGAACGCCTATTGGCGGTGCAATATTTGGCTTTTTATCTTATAAATTGTTAGCAATACCTTTTAATAAAATTAATTCTATTTATGCAAAAGAAAGAACGGTCCAAATTGCAACGCTTTTAATTGGAGCTTATGGAGCTTATTCATTAGGAGCAAATAATGTTGCAAATATTACAGGAGTATTTGCAAGTACAATAGGAGTAAATACAGCGGCATTGGTTGGAGGATTGGCCATATCATTTGGTGTATTAACATATAGTTATAAGGTTATGATGACTGTTGGTACTCAAATAATGGAATTAGATTATTTTTCAGCTGCAATTGCTGTTTTAGGTGAATCTATAACAGTATGGATTTATGCAATATTAGGAATTCCTGTTTCTACATCTCAGGCTATAGTTGGAGCGGTTATAGGGGCAGGATATGCAAGAGGCTCAAGATTAACTAATAAAAAAATTTTATTTAAAATAGTTGGCGCATGGGTAAACACCCCTGTTTCCTCAGGAATAATAACAGCTTTAATATATTTTATTTTAAAGGGGATATTTAAAATAAATCTTTAAAAATAATAATAATTTTATAGTATAATTAATATAATGGGGGTGAAAATATGGGTCTTTTTTTTGGAAGAAAAGAAAAGAAAATAATAGAATTATTTAATCAACATCTGGATGCTGTGGATACAACTATCCAGAAACTAAAAGAATTAATAAAAAATCTTGATAAAGATACATCAATTGTTTTAAAATTGGCAGATGATGTAAGAAATTCAGAATCTTATGCAGACAACATAAGAAGAAATGTTGAATCCGAAATGTATTCAGGAGCTTTTTTACCAAATTTTAGAGGTGATTTATTGGGAACGGTAGAAGCTATGGATAGAATAGCAAACAAAGCGGAAAGTGTAGCTGATGAAATTGAATTGCAGCGTCTTGAAGTGCCAGAAGAAATAAGAGAAAATCTTGTTAGATTATGTGAAAAGGCATATAATACCTATCTTGCTGTAAAAGGTGCAGCAAAAGAAATGTTTGAAAATTTTGAAAAGGCCAATGATTTAATAATTCAAACAGAGCATTTTGAGCATGAAACTGATGAAATAGAAAGAGATACAATAAGGAAGATTTATGATCTTGATATTAGCCTAGCGCATAAAATGCAGTTAAAAAAATTAGTTCACAGAATAGCTGATATATCCGATACATCCGAAGATGTTTCCGATAGAATACAAATAATTATATATAAAAGACGGGTATAGTCATCAAACATAAAACTCCCTTCAATTCTTGAAGGGAGTTTTTATTAACATAGTTGTTTGTTTATTATTAATTTGGTTGTAAAAAATGATGAAAATATGTTATAATTAAACTATAAATAAACTATTTTTATGAAGGTGATTAATACAATGAAAAAAATAAAAATAAGAATTACCTTTTTATTAGTACTGTTTTTTCTGGCGATATATTTTATTACATACAGTTTAAACAATCCCTGGATAGAAATTTTTGAACTAAAAACATTGGATTTAAGATATAGAATAAGAGGAATTGAAAAAACAACTCCAAAGGTTGTTGTAATAGCTATAGATGAAAATTCTCTTGTAAATATGTCTACAAGATTTAATGATGAATGGCCCTGGAATAGAGAACATTATGCAAGAATGATAGCTAAACTTTTTAAACTTGGAATAAAAACTATAGGATTTGATGTGTCTTTTACTACTCCTTCAGAAAGTAATATAATGAGTAATGGAAAATCTAAGGACGATATGTTGCTTGCAGCAATCTTAAGAAGATACAATAAAGTTGTTTTAGGAACGTATTTAACGGTAGAAAAAAGCAATTTTGATGAATATAATCCTGAATTTAAAAAGCAATTAGAAGAAAATAAATTTTATTTAAAATATTCATTTAAATTAAAAAATCCAGAGTATTTATCATTGTTTTTTCCGTTAACTGCATATAAGATAATACCTCCTATTCCAGAATTTTCTTCATTGGTACCTGCTTCAACATATGAAATTGGGCAGCTCGATCCTGACGGAGTTGCAAGAAGTCTTCCATTATTATTTAAAGAAGAATGGGCTGCAGATAATGGGTTTAATACAGGATTATTTCCGCATATGGATCTAATGTTGTACGCAAATTATAAAGGTTATAATCTTCAAAATTTTATTTATGATCCAAAAAATTATACAATTGAAATTGAAAATGAAAAGATTAAAACAGATAAAAATGGTTTTTTTCTTTTAAGTTTTTATGGAAAAGGTCCTCAAGTTTTTGATACTATTTCTTTTTATGATTTAGTGTATACCAATAAATATGACAATTATGATTTTAAAGATAAGGTTGCCATTTTAGGTTATTCAGCCACTGCAAAAGGATTATATGATTTGCGAGTTACACCATTTTCCAACGATGAACCAGGTGTATATTTACATGCGACTGCTGTTCAAAATTTGATAAACAATGAAAGAATGACAAGAGTTAATTATTTTTATACTTTGATTATTTTGACTTCTATTTTATTAGTAACCCTAATATTATTATCTTTTAATAAGATATACACCAAGTTATTATCCTTTGTGATTCCAATTGCTTATATATTTATCTCGTATTACTTATTTAAACAGCATATATGGGTTGATACATTTTATCCAGTAATGTCGAGTTTGATTATAGCGGTTGTAGATAATGCACAATCATTCTTAAAAGAATCAAGAGAAAAGAAAAAAATAAAATCATTCTTCTTTAAATATGTACCAGATTTTGTTGCACAGAAATTATTAGAACAGGGAAAAACGGAGCTTGGTGGAGAGAAAAAGAATGTAGTTTTAATAATGTCTGATATAGTAGGATTTACTGAAAAATCAGAAAAGCTTTCTCCAGAAGAAGTTGTTAAGTTTCTCAATTTTTATTTATCACAAATGGCAGATATCATAAGAAATAAATATTATGGAACAATTGATAAATTCATTGGTGATTTAATTATGGCAATTTTTGGTGCTCCTATTGAATTTGGCGATGAAGTTGATAGGGCTATAGCCTGTGCAATAGATATGAGAAGAAAATTAAAAGATATAAATAAAGAATTAAAAAATATGGGATTTGATTTTGAAGTAAATGCAGGTATTGGTATGCATTATGGTGAAGTAGTTATCGGAAATATAGGAGCGGATTTCAGGATGGATTATACATGTATTGGAGATACTGTAAATACAACCTCGCGTATAGAACATTTAACAAGAGATTTAAATGAATGGTTAATAGTAACAGAAGAAATAGTAAAGCGATCTAAAAAATATAAATTTGAATACATTGGAGATTTTAAAGTAAAAGGTAAGGAAAAACCTTTAAAATTATACAAGATTAAGGAAGGAGATTTAGATGACGTCAATAAAGAATCTGATTCTTGAGAATATTAATTTTTTGAAAACAAGAAATATTAATTATAAAATAAAAATAGACAATGATATATTTGAAAATTTAAATAATAAAAATGCAAAAAAGATTTTTGAAGTTCATTATGGAAGTGATATCTTAATAGAATTTTATGATAATATAGATAATTTAAAAGATACTTTTTTAATTAGTTTTGATAAATTGTTAAGGGAATATACAGGAATACCTTCTAAAGATAGTGAAGAAATAATATTTGAAATCTTAAAATATGTAAAAACCGAGATAGATTTAAAAGATACTATAGAGGAATTAAAAAGAATATTTGAAAATATATTCCAGTTAAAAAAAACCGAGATTTATTTATTCAAAGATAATAATAATGTAGATGAATTAAAAAGAGCATTAAATATAAAATATATTGAAGAATTTAAAGAAGATGGAATCATAATAAATAATAATATAATGAATATTCCATTTAAAGTCGATGGGAAGAACTTTTTGTTATTTGAATTGATAAAATCCAGAGAAAAATCTTATGATATTATCGATTACATTGTTGTAAAGAATATAAATGAATATATATCAAAAACCATAGAAACCTCATATTTAGAAACCAGATTTGAAAAAATATTGGATAAATCTTTAAAGGTTTTAACGAGGATTTTAGAGGCAAGAGTGCCTGGTGCAGAAAAACATTGTGAAAGTGTTTATAAAGCTGCAATAAAAATTGGCGAAAAATTGAATTTAACCACCAAAGAACTCAAAGATTTAAAATTTGGTAGTATGATTTTTGATATAGGAAAAATAGGTATTCCTGAAAAAATATTGTTAAAAAAAGAAGAATTAACCAATTCTGAAAAAGAAGAAATAAGAAAACATGTAATATATGGGTACGAATTAGTTTCTAAAATTCCAACAATTCCTGATGGAGTAAAAGAAATAGTTTTATATCATCATGAAAAATGGAATGGAGAAGGGTATCCGTATGGGTTAAAAGGAGATGAAATACCTATTCTAGCACAGATAATAGGACTTTTAGATGCGTATTATTCGATGTTAGAGGATAGACCGTATAGAACTAAAATTCCGAAATCCAAAGCTATTGAATTAATTGAAGATTATAGTGGCGTATTTTTTAATTCACAATTGGTCGAGCTATTAAAAGAGGTGGAATCATATGAATAAAGAGATATTTTTCTATTTTTTGCTGACGCATCTTGTAGGCGATTATGTTTTTCAAAATGGATATATTGCAAAATATAAAAATTCTAAACTTAAAGTTTTAATACTTCATGTTTGTATAATATTCTTATCAATGATTATTCTAATGTATCCAAGTTCATTGAAAATAAATAATTTGATAGTAATTATAACCTTGACAATAATTCATTTTGCTATTGATACAATAAAATTTAAAAATAGAACTAAAAAAGTATTTAATACCCATACATATTATATTATAGATCAAGTTATGCATTTTTCTTCCTTATTAATGGCGAGTTTTTTTTACGAAACTGATCATTTTCTCATCTCTCAACAATATGTAAAACTCATAGCTGTAGGATTATTTAATGCATATTTTGTTAGTTTATTGTTCTATATGATTGATGGATTTTCAAAACCTTATACAAGAGATTATCTTGGATACTTTTTTCGGTTTTCGTTACCCTTTATAAAATATTATGGGGATATGTACTTCTTAATAGCTTCAATTATATTTATAACGTTTTCCATAGTAATATTTTTAAGAAATAATACAGAAAATATAAAATCAGAGAGTGGACCTTTAGCTTTAAGTATAATTATAACTTATTTATCCATATGGAGGTGATGTTATGTTTAAAAAGTGGGGAGTATTTCTTTTGTTTATGTTGTTGTCAATTACATTCTTTTCTGAAATTACTGTAACAACAGAAACACAAACTATTTATGTTGGTGAAAGTGTTAACATTACAGTAAGTGTAAATGATTCAGCAGTAACTCATTTATATGTAGATGTAACCAATGGTGGTTTTGATGATCCTTTTATTCTTTTTGATGGTTTTGATTTAGTGGATGGAACAGCAAATCTTGTGTTTTTAGCTCCATTAATGCCTGGAAAAGCAGAATTAGTATTTTATAATGAAGATAAAACACTTGAGAAAAAGATAGAATTTGACATTTTAGAAGAAAAAATAGAAATGCCAGAAACATCGCTTATAATTCTTGAAAAAGAAGGTAATGTTCTTTATAAAGAAGCAGATTCAGATGTTTGGGATTCTATAAACAGTGATACGGTTATAAAAGAAAATTCGGAATTATTAACTTTAAAAGATGGATATATACATCTAAAAGAACCTGAATTAAATATAGAAATAAAAGTTTCACCTGAAACACAGTTATACATAAAAAAGTTAAGAGCTTCAGAAAGTGGAGATATTGATATTGAATATGAACTTAAAAAAGGTGCAACAGTAAATAAAATAAACGAAATTTTAGCTCCAGGTTCCAAATATTTAGTGGGTTCTGGTTCAGTAGTTGCTGGTGTAAGAGGTACAGAATTTGGTTTTGAAAAAAAGGGTAACAATACAAATATAAGAACATTTGAAGGTACAGTTTACACAATGGTAAATAATAAACTATTCCCTGTAAAAGCTGGAAATATGTTTAATTATTCTCCACAAAATCCAAATCCACAACTTGAAAAATTAGACATGCCTATAGAAGATTATGAGAAAAATTTAATGCCTGAAAAAAAGCAGGAAGAACAGAAACCTGAAACCAAAGTTGAAGAGAAAAAAGAAGAAAAAGTTGCTGAAGAAAAAAGGGAAACACCTGTTGCAGAAGAACCTGCTGCCGCACCTGTAAAAACAAAAGCAAATTTAGGAAACATATCCTTCGGGAAACAAACAAAGGGTAATAGTACATATTTAGTATATTCATTTGCACCTAATTTTGATATAGGTCCATTTGGAATAGGAATAGGTTTCAATGCATACCAGGAAAGCATAGACGGTCCATTATATTATGGAATACCTTCAAAAGAAGCAACTTCCCAGGATTTATGGAGTGCAATATCAATTAATTATTTAAAACTTGATTTCCCAATGTTTTATATAAGATACGGTGTAAGTCCTTCATATACAAAGGGATTAGGGTTATTTATGAATAATTATTCAATACCTTATTCAAGAGTTTTTGATACTGAATTAAGATTTGGAGGATTAAAGTTAGGAATGCATATTCCTTATGAAGTTACATCATTAATGCCATTTAATTATCAAAAAACATCAAATCTTATGTTTGGCTATGTTGATATGGATTTGGGATTATTTAATACAGAAATAACAGGTATTTATAATATGTCAGAAGAAGATCTTAAAGACAATGAATTAAAACAAGCTATATTAGCAACATTATATAAAAAGATATTCTTTATAAAATTTGGTGTAGAAACTGATGTTGTTTATTCAGGTGATGATACACTAACTTATGGATTGCTTATAGGTCCTATGATAGATTTTCCTCCATATTTCCAGTTTATGTTTGGATTTGATTACTTATCAGATGGTTTTAATATGGAATATGTCGGACCATATTACGAATATAATGTTGCAAATGGGAAATATATGGACTTAAATCAGGAAAAATCTATGGGTTTAATAGGAAAATCATATTTAACAATAGCTCCATATTTAAATATTACTCTTGATTATAATAGGCCGTTTAGCAATGCAAGAGATGGATTGTTAAAAGGGAATATGACTGTTAAAATCCCGGCATTAGGAGGACTTCCCGAATTAACGGCAGGATTTAGTTATATCCAGTGGAAATTCCTTGAAGATGATACAGTTGATAGTATATTCCTCAATAAAAATACATGGGTTCAAGGATTCATATATTATCCAGTATTAGAAAATTCAGGAATTATTTATTCAATAAGTTATGATGTAGAAAAAGATGAATTTGAATATACAATTAACTTTGAAACGATTGAATTCTAAGGTGATTGTATGATCAACTGTTTAATGAAAGAAATGAAAATTGTAGGACTACAAATAAAACAAGAAGTATATGGAGAAAAAAATGAAAAAGCTATAACCATAGATGATAATATAAAAATATATACAGAAATAGAAATAAAAGATTTAGAAAAAATTTTAACTTTGAAAAATATGTTTTATAATATTTCTCAAGATAAAGCTGAAGAAATATTTAGTACAAAATGTCATAATAAAAATATTTTGGAATCTGTTAATCTAATTACTGAAAACTTTAAATTAGAAAGCATATTAAAATCAATAGAAGAAACTATAAGGAATCTCTTAAACTCAGATGGAGCAGCTATATTATTGTATAATGAAGAAAAAGATGTCTTAAATTTCTATGTAACTTCTGGTGGCGCAAGTGGTAAAATTGAAACCATTGACGTTCCAATAGATGATTCAATAGCCGGAGAATGTTTTTTAAAGAAAGAAACAATTATAATTAATGACACAACCAAAAGCAAAAAACATTTTAAAAAAACAGATGAAAAATCAAAATATCATACAAGAAACTTAATTGCAACACCATTATTTTTTGAAAACGAAGTAATAGGAGTTTTAGAAGCTGTAAATAAGAAAAAAGGGAAATATACAGATCAAGATAAAGAAATTATGGAAATATTTTCATCATTAATATCAAATAAGTTAAAAAACTCAAAAGTATATGATGATTTAAGTAGCACAATAAAAGGATTAATTCAGGCTGTTGCAACTGCAATTGATTTAAGGGATAATTATACCCATACACATTCAAAAAATGTTTCTGTTTTGGCAGTTGAAATAGCTAAAAAGCTTGGATATAATGACTCATTTATTGAAGAGCTTGAAATTGCTGGATTATTACATGATGTTGGAAAAATTGGAATTCCGGATAATATTTTAAATAAACCATCTAAATTAACAGATGAAGAGTATGAAATTATAAAATCTCACACAATAATAGGTGCCAATCTATTATCTGATATAGACTTTTTATCTAAAAATATACCTTTAGGAGCACTGGAACATCATGAAAAAAATGATGGAAGTGGTTATCCAACTGGTAAGAAAGGTAATGAAATTTCGTTATTTGGTAAAATATTAGCTGTAGTTGATATATATGACGCATTAACAGCAAAAAGAATATATAAAGAACCATGGCCTAAAGAAAAGGTATTAAAAATCTTAGAAAAAGATTGTCCAAAAAAATTTGATTGTGAAATAGTAGAAGCTTTAAAAGAAACTGTAATGGCATAAAAAGGGGGATTTTCCCCCTTTTTATTTTTATAGTGATATGGTATAATTGAAGAGATAGAATTTTATAATAATACGTTTTTGGGAGGTATTTTTATTTATGATAACCTTGTATAGGAAATATAGACCTTTAACCTTTGATGAGCTAATAGGTCAGGAACATATAAAAAAATATTTCAAAAATACAGTGCGTAATAATGAATTTTCACATGCATATATATTCTCTGGTCCAAGGGGAACTGGAAAAACAACTACAGCACGTATTCTTAGTAAAATTTTAAATTGTTCAAATCCGGTTGATGATAATCCGTGTAATAAATGTGATAATTGTATAGCCATAAATGAAGGAAGATTTATGGATGTTATAGAGCTTGATGCGGCTTCAAATAGAGGGATAGATGAAATTAGAAAAATAAGAGATTCAGCTAATTTTAGGCCTGTCCATGGAAAATATAAAGTATATATTATAGATGAATTTCATATGCTTACTAAAGAAGCTTTTAATGCGTTATTGAAAACTTTAGAAGAACCACCGGAACATGTAATATTTATTTTAGCTACAACAAATCTTGAAAAAGTTCCTGAAACTATTGTTTCGAGAGCTCAAGTATTGCAGTTTAAAAATATCACAGAAAAAGATTTAAAAAAACATATAATTTCAATAGCAGAAAAAGAAAATAAAAAAATTACAGAAGAAGCGGCAGGGATTATAGCTAAAAAAGCAAAGGGTGGAGTTAGGGATTCTTTATCACTGCTTGAACAAGTATTAAAATTTTCATCTGAAGAAGTAATAACTGAGCAGATTGTGATAGATGTTTTAGGATTATTTGATAAAAGTATTTTGGATAAATTCATAAATGCAATATTAAAAGGTGATTCTGAATTATTACTTCAAATATCTCGAGAGATATTTGAAGAAGGAAAAGAAATAGAGGTATTTCTTGAAGAAGTACTTGAATATATTTTAGATGAAAAGATTGAAGATAAAAAGAGATTAAATATCTATATAAAACTAACCAGAAAACTTTCAGATTTATTAAAAGAATTAAAATATTCAGAGAATAAAAAAATCTTATTTGATATACATATTTTAAATATTGGATATGAATTAAATATGAAAACAGAAGTTAAAGATGAAAAAGTTGAAATTTTGGATCACGATGAAACAAGAGATGTAATTACAGAAGATTCAAAAATAAATAAAGTGTTAAATATATTATTAAATTCAAAGGAAAAAATGGATCTTTCCATGTATTTTGCTTTAAAACATGCTGAAATAACAGAATCGGAAGATTATATAAAAATAGAGTTTAACGAAAACAATTTATTGGAATATCAAATTTTAAAATTAAAAGCAACAAAATTGGAATTATTGCTTTCAAATGAATCAAAACATTTAATAAAAATTGATATTATATATAAAGGAAATGAAAATAGCGAAGCTAAAAAAAATAACATTATAAAACTCTTTTAAAATTATGGGGGGATTATATGAAAAAAGGATTAATAAGTGCATGTATAATGGCAAAAAACGAAGAACAAAATATCACCAGATGTCTTGAAAGTATAAAAGATTTTTGTGATGAGATAATATTTGTAGATACTGGCTCAACAGATAATACAGTTGAAATAGCTAAAAAATATACAGATAAAATATACTTTTTTCCATGGAATGGAAATTTTTCTGATGCAAGAAATGAAACTTTGAAATATGCTACATCAGAATGGGTGTTTATAGTAGATGCAGATGAAGAAGCTTCTGAAAAGTTAAAAAATAACATAAGAAGTTTTTTGGAAAACTTAGAAAAAGATATTGTAGCTGTATATATACCTACAATTAATTATATGGATTTTGATAAAAAAACTACGGAAATAGCAAGTACAGCAAGATTTTTCAGAAATGGAAAAGTGAAATATGAAAATATAGTACATAATCAACCAATTTATAAAGGAAAACAGGTAAAAGTCGATTTCCCATTATATCATTATGGTTATATATGGACTAGATTAAGAAGAAAACAAAAAACAGAAAGAACTTTAGCTCTAATTGAAAAATATCTTAAAGAAAATCCAGATGATATATACTACTTAATACAATACATGAAAACACTTTCCATTGCCAATAAATATATTGAAAAAATGAAAATAGGAAAAAAAGTGGCAGAAATGCTATCTGAAAAATTAAGAAAAGGAAATTATAAACCAATTCCCATGGAAGTAGAGTTTATGTTTCTATGGGGAGTAGAATTAATGAATAAAGGGTATTGGGAAGATGCGATAAAATGGTTTAATATTGGAACCAAATGGAATCTGGATTGTTATTATGGTCTGATGAATGTTTATTATAATAAAAGGGATTGGAAAAATTTAAAGCAAGTTTCTTTAGAATTTATAAAATACTTAAATATTTTTGAAAATAGAAAAAGTGAAATAACCTGGTCAATGCAGTCATTATTTAAGAAAAACGAAGGGATTATATACTTAGCTTTATCTAAAATAAAAGAAAGTGATTTTAATAAAATAGAAAAAATTATAGAAGAAATAGATTATCAAAAAAATACAAACAAAATTTTGACGTTATTGGAAATTACGTTTGACACCTTCATATCTGCAAAAACTATGAAAGAAAAGGAAATAATATTATATATACTTGAAAAATTAATAGAGGGAATTACCAATAACATTCAATACTATCCTGAAAATCATATTAAATGGATAAAAAGAATAAAAACATTTTTTGATAATCTAAAAAATGATCCATATGAATTTTTGATATTTTTAGTTGAAAATTTTGAAAATGAAAAAAATATAGTAGGGTTACTCCTTTCATATGGAGACAATTTATTTGAACTAAGGGATTATGAAAAAGTATTAAAAACATTTTTAAAAATTAGAAGATTGAGACGTGAAGCATCTGACAAAGAAAAAGGTGTGATAGAATTATTAATTGGTGATGCTCTTGTAAAGATGGGAAGGTTTAATGAAGCGAAAAATAAATACAAAAAAGCTGTAGAATTTGAAAAATCATTGGCAAAATTTGTGCAGGTTTTAATAGAAGATATATTAACTCAAATGAATCCAGAAGAAATAATTCCAGCATATATAGATTTAAGAGATGAAATGAATCAAAAAATAGAAATGATATTTGAATTAAAAAGTTTCAATAAAAATGAATTATCCATATATGATTATTATCTTGGAAAAGTGTTTATACCTTTAAAATTTAATTATGCACTAAAAATTAGTTATAATAAAGAATTTGATGAAGCCTACGAAAAAATACTATTACAAATTTTTGATTCTATAAAAGATAATAAAAAATTTAAAGCTTTTATAGGATTAAGACTATATCATTATTATAGAAAAAATAAAAAATTTAAAAATGCAAAAAAATATCTACTTAGTGCATTGGAATTAAATCCTATAATTGCTGATTTAAAAGGAGGTCATTATAATTATACAGGTTTCTATTATGAGAAAAATATAGAAGAAACAGAAGATAAAATTATTGATGTAGTAAATCTTGGTGAAATAATGTCATTATTACCTGTGGTTAATCCGGTTAGATGTTGGTATGAATCAGAAAATAAAGGTATTTTTTATGTTTCTCCTCAACCAGAATACAATTCTATTTATGCGCTTGACAAATTCTTAAAGAAATTTACAAATTATTTTGATACAATTTTTCAGAATCCGCTCAATTCTAATGAATTAAAATATAATATTTCCAGAGCTATCAAAGGAAAAACTCTTGAAATAAATACAAAAGAAAAAATATTTGTTGGTGAAAGAATAACAATAGAAAACAATGAATATATAGAAGATAGAAAGATAAAAGAGATATATGATAGTATTATATATTTAAATCCGGAATATTCAAGAAATATATTTGAAGATATAAAATATTTAAAAGAAAAATTTAAAGAAAATTTGATACTTGTATTCAATCTTGATAAAAATCTATTAGATCGAGATCCGCGTGTTTTAAACATAATAAATATAATGAAATTAGATAAATTTATCGAAACAATTGGTAAACCATATGAATCAAAAATAATAGCTGATAAATACCTTTATATTCATTATAAAAAATGATATAATAAAATAAGAAAATAAAAAATTAATTGGAGGTGGATGTAGTGTCATTAAAAGATCCTATTTTAAAAGAAGCTAAAAACAAAATGGATAAAACAGTAAAACATCTTGAAGATGAATATAAAAAATTAAGAACAGGAAGACCTTCTCCTGCTATGTTTGAAGAAATAATGGTTGACTATTATGGAACTCCTACGCCAATAAATCAAACTGCGACATTAACAGTTGGGGAAGATAGAACAGTTGTAATTACTCCATGGGATAAGAGTTTGTGTGCAAAAATTGAAAAAGCCATAAATGCAGCGAATTTGGGTATGATGGCATCTACAGATGGAAATGTCGTAAGAGTTAAATTTCCAAATCCAACTGTAGAAGATAGAAAAAAATGGGTAAAACATGCTAAAGAATTGGCAGAAGAATTTAAAATCGCATTAAGGAATATAAGAAGAGAAGATATGAAAATAGTAAAAGAAAAACAGAAAAATGGAGAAATTCCAGAAGATGATGCAAGGAAATTAGAAGATGAAATACAAAAAATATTAAAAGAACATGAAGGAAAAATAGATGAAGTATTCCATAAAAAAGAAAAGGAGATAATGGACTCTTGACAGCAATAAGAAAAATCCCCACTCATGTGGGGATTATTATGGATGGTAATGGAAGATGGGCTAAACAACGTGGGTTAAAAAGAACAATGGGGCATGAAAAAGGTGCTAAAGTTGCAGAAGATGTAATACAATGGGCTTCTGATTTTGGCATTAAATATTTAACCTTATACTCATTTTCCACTGAAAATTGGAAAAGACCTCCTGAAGAAGTAAAATATCTTTTTTCTTTAATGGTTAGATATTTAGAATCTCGATTAAATAAAATAGTTAGGGAAAATGTTAGAGTGAGATTTCTCGGAAGAATTGAAGAATTACCTGAAAATGTATATAAAGTCTGTAAAAAAATAGAAGAAAAAAGCAAAAACAATACAAAAATTCAGGTAATTCTTGCAGTTAATTATGGTGGAAGACAGGAAATAGTTGATTCTGTCAACAAATTAATATCTTCAGGAAAAAAAGAAATATCAATAGATGATATTTCAACTAACTTATATTTGCCTGATGTTCCTGATCCTGAATTAATAATAAGAACATCTGGTGAAATAAGAATAAGTAATTTTTTATTATGGCAATTAGCGTATTCAGAACTATATTTTACAGATATTCTCTGGCCGGATTTTACCAAAAATGATTTAGAAAAGGCATTAATAGATTATTCTAATAGGGATAGAAGATTTGGTGGTATTTCATCAGATGAGGGAAGTGGCAATATTGGCAGTAAATAAGAAAAATTTATTTATCAGAACTCTATCTGGCTTCATACTTGGTCCGGTAGTAGTTTTTTCTGTATTTACTTTTCCAACAACAATTGGTTTAGTAACAACCATAGTATTATTAACAGCTATGGAATATTTTGAAATGACTCTGGATAATATTGATCATAAAATTAAGATCTTTTTATCTTTAATGGCAGCTTTTACAAGTGCGGTATACGGATTTACATTAAGAACATATTATGCAGGATTGATATTTTTTGATCCAATTACAATATACGTAATGTCAATAGTAATAGTTGCATTAATTAGTTTATTTATTTTAAAAGATAATATTAAATATAAAAATGTAATAACCAGCTATACATATGCATTAATAGCAATATCATTATTTTTATCGTATTTTTATCATATTATTTTAAATTACGGTTTTACTACAGGATTATTAGCCCTAACCTCTGTTTGGGTATATGACATAGGAGCATATTTTGTTGGGTTAAATATAGGAAAACATAAATTAGCACCTGTATATTCACCTAAAAAAAGTATAGAAGGATTCATTGGAGGAATAATTTTTACGTACGTATATATAATAATATTTGAATATATTAGAGAAATTTTTGATTTAAATATGATAGACCCGTTAAGAGCGATAATATTTGCAATTGCTATAGGTATAGTTGATACTGTTGGCGATTTGACAGAATCAGCTCTAAAAAGAACATATAATTTAAAAGATTCAGGAGAAATTTTACCTGGACATGGTGGAATGTATGATAGAATAGATGGAGTATTATACCTTGCACCTACGTTTTATTTTTTAATGAAAATATTAAGAGTATAATGGAGGTATAAATATATGACATCAGAAGAGATTAGAAAATCATTTTTGGAATATTTCGAAAAAAATGGTCATAAAGTAATGAAAAGTTTTCCATTAATTCCTTCAGATCCGCAATTATTGTTTACAGTTGCAGGTATGGTACCATTTAAACCAATATTTTGGGGAAAAGTGGAACCAACTTATACGAGGATAGCTACGTGTCAAAAATGTATTAGAACCAATGATATTGAAAACGTTGGAAGAACCGCAAGACATCAAACATTTTTTGAAATGCTTGGTAATTTTTCTTTTGGAGATTATTTTAAAGAAGGTGCAATTAAATATGCATGGGAATTTTTAACAAAAGTATTAAAACTTCCAGAAGAAAAATTATGGGTTTCTGTTTATAAAGACGATGAAGAAGCTTATAATATCTGGAAAGATATAATAGGTGTACCAGAAAACAAAATATTAAAAATGGGTAAAGAGGATAATTGGTGGGGTCCTGTTGGCCCAACCGGTCCATGTGGTCCATCCTCCGAAATATATTTTGATACAGGAATGGTTGAACTTTGTCCAAATCCTGATAATTGCACTCCATATGATGATTGTGGAAGATATGTTGAAATATGGAATCTTGTATTTACAGAATATTACCAGGATGAAAAGGGAAATCTTGAACCATTACCAAGAAAAAATATTGATACCGGTGCAGGTCTTGAAAGGGTTGTTGCAGCTGTACAAGGGGTATATCAGAATTTTGAAACAGATTTATTTATGCCTATTATTAATAAAATAGAATCTGTATTTAATGTAAAATTTAAAGAAAATGAAAAAACAGACGTTTCAATAAAAGTAATTGCTGATCATTCGAGAGCAGTTACATTCCTTGTATCAGAAGGAATACTACCTTCAAATGAAGGTAGAGGTTATGTATTAAGAAGAATATTAAGAAGGGCTTTAAGACATGGGGCATTACTTGGGAAGAAAGAACCATTTATTAATAAAATAATAGATGCTGTATTTGAAAAGTATGGCGATATATATCCAGAGATTATAGAGAAAAAAGATTTCATAAAGAAAATAGTTGAAACTGAAGAAAAAAGATTCCTTGAAACATTGGATAAAGGAACAGAAAAATTAATAAATTACATGAAAAATACTGAAAATAAAATAATAGATGGTGAGTTTGCATTTGAATTATATGATACATATGGTTTCCCGCTTGATATAACAAAAGAAATAGCCGAAGAAAATGGTTTTGGAATTGATGAAGAAGGATTTAATAAGCAAATGGAGCTTCAGAAAAAACGTGCAAGAGAAGCCGCTGGTGAAAAGGAATATGCGAAAATGAATCCGGCATATAAATTTGTTGGTGATGAAATAAAAACTACAGATTTTACAGGTTATGAAAAAATAGAAGATGAAGGAGAAATATTATATATTATAAAAGAAGAAGAAATAATCGATAGTGCTGGTGAAGGTGAAGAAGTAGTAGTAATTACAAATAAAACACCATTTTATGCTGAAAAAGGCGGACAAATTGGAGATACAGGAATAATAAAAGGGGCTGGATTTGAATTTGAAGTAAAAGATACTAAAATAATAAATAATGAAGTAATAGGACACTTTGGTGTTGTAAAATCAGGTACTATTAAACGCAGCGAAAAGGCTGAATTAATAATTAACAAAGAAAGACGACAGAATATAAAAAGAAATCATACAGCTACACATTTATTGCATAAAGCATTAAGAGAAGTATTAGGGACACATGTAAAACAGGCTGGTTCGTTGGTAACAGACGAAAAACTTAGATTTGACTTTTCACATTACGAAGCAATGAAACCAGAAGAAATAAAAGCAGTAGAAAAGCTTGTAAATGAAAAAATACTTGAAAATATAAAGGTTATTACAGAAATAAAAAGTCTTGATGAAGCCAAAAGCGAAAATGCAATGGCATTATTTGAAGAAAAATACGGTGATAAAGTAAGAGTTGTAAAGATTTCAGACTTTAGTTCTGAATTGTGTGGAGGAACACATGTTTCTTCCACAGGAGAAATAGGATTATTTAAAATAACAACAGAAACAGCAGTTTCTGCAGGTGTAAGAAGAATAGAAGCTATTACCGGAATGAAATCACTTGAATATTTAAATGATCTAGAAGATAAAATAAATGTAATTTCAGAACATCTGGAAGCTGCGCAGGAAATTGTGGTTCCAAGAATATTGGGACTTCTTGAAAAAATCAGGGAACAGGAAAAAGAAATCAAAAGGCTTCAAGAAAAAATGACTTCACAATCTATAGATGCATTTAATGTAAAAGAATTTGAAGATACAAAGATCTACATGAAAGTATTTGAAAAGGTTGACAATGATGTTTTGAGAAATGTTACTGATATTGCTGTAAATAAAGTTGGAAGCGGAATAATAATATTATTCAACAAAAATGGTGAAAAAGTAAATTTTGTTGTTAAAGTAACAAAAGATATAGTTGGAAAATATCATGCAGGAAATATCGCAAGAAAAATAGCGAAAGAACTTGGTGGTGGCGGTGGTGGAAGACCAGACTTTGCACAAGCTGGAGGTAAAAATGCCGTTAAAATTAACGAAGTGATGAATAACATTCAAAATTATATAAAGTAAGCTGGTGTTCTTAAATGGATAGAATTATAGCCCTCATTATATTTCTTTTTTCATATACATTACTTATTACCGAAAAAGTAAATAGAACGATAGTGGCGATTCTTGGCGCCACTATCATGATGATATTTGGAATATTTGATAATCATATCGAAGCAATAAAAAATTATGTTGATGTAAATACTATATATCTTTTAATGGGTATGATGATCTTTGTTTCGGTTATAAGAAAGAAGGGATTATTTGAATATCTTGGAATAGTAACCCTGAAAATATTTAAGAAAAATGGATTTTTGCTCTATTTTGGTTTAACGTTTATGGTTGCATTGATGTCTGCTATTATTGATAATGTTACTACTGTATTGGTATTTATACCGATTACCTTAGCAATTACAGATTCATTAGATGTAGATCCGTTACCTTTTATATTTGGTGAAATAATGGCATCTAATATTGGAGGTACTGCAACCATTATTGGTGATCCACCGAATATTATGATTGCAAGTGCAGCCGGATTAAATTTCACAGAATTTTTTCTAACAAATGGTCCAATATCTTTTATAAACCTATTTACAATGCAAATAATAACAATGATAATGTTTAAAAAAACATTGAATTTTAAAATTGATCAGGAAAAAGTAAAATCATTTGATCCACATTCTGCAATAGGAAATAAAAAGGATTTTATAATATCATGGTTTTTACTTATATTAACGCTTTTAATGTTTATTTTTCAGCATCAACTTGAAATGGAAAGTTCGACAATTGCTTTATTCATAGGTTTCTTAGCACTTTTGATACTGGATAAAGATGAAGTTGAAGAAATATTGAAAGAAGTAGAATGGGGAACAATTTTGTTCTTTTTTGGACTATTTATAATTACGGGAGGTCTTGTAGAAACAGGAATTTTAAAAGACTTTACTTATTTTCTTGCAAAAATTGCAGGAGATTCTATGAGAAGCTTTGCGATGATGCTTATAGGTGTTTCAGGTACAGTATCAGGTGTTGTAGATAATATTCCATTTACGGCGACAATGATCCCTGTAATAAAAAATCTTCAAAATATTAATCCGGAAACATTTGGGAATTTAAACCCATTGTGGTATGCATTATCTCTTGGAGCATGTTTAGGTGGAAATTTTACACCTATAGGTGCATCGGCAAATATTATAGCTCTTGCAATGCTAAAACAATTTAAAAATGAAGAGATTAGTTTTATAAATTTCTTTAAATATGCAGCTTTAATAGTGTCTGTTAATTTAATAATTTCAGCAATATATATAGAATTTATATTAATATGAGGTGAGAGAATGAAAATAGAAGTAAATGATGAATTAATTACCAAATTAGAAAAATTATCAATGATAAAATTAAGTGAAGAAGAAAAAGAGATAATAAAAAAAGATTTAGAGGAAATATTAAATTATATGAATCAAATAGATGAAGTAATTACAGAAAATATTGAACCCATGTTTTCACCTGTTGAAAATATATTAAAAAATGTATTTCATGAAGATAAAGAAAAAGTTTCTGAATATATAGAAAATATAATAAAAGAATATCCAAATAAAAAGGATAATCTCTTGAAGGTGCCTGGAATTCAGAATTAATCATGAACAACAAAGGAAAAATATATGAAGATATTGCTGTAAAGTTTCTTAAAAAGAAAGGTTTTAAGATTTTAAAAAGAAATTTTACTACCCGTATAGGCGAAATAGATATAATTGCAAAAGATGGAAATACATTGGTTTTTGTTGAAGTAAAAGGCGGGAAGGATTATTATGGAAATCCTGCCTATAGGGTTAATATTTCTAAAATAAACAAAATAATTAGAGTAGCAAATATATATATTAATAAGTTTAAACCAAACTTTGAAGAAACAAGGATAGATGTAATTGGGATTAACGATAAATTTGAAATCTCATATTTTCCTGACCAAAGATTAATATAAGGGCGTAATGCCCTTTTTTTATTTGTTTATATTATGGTATAATATATGTGGAAAGCTAGCAGTAAAAGGAGGAGAAGATAATGGATTTAAAAGAAATTTCATATAAAAAATTAAATATATGGCTTGAAAAAAGCGATAAAATGCTAAAAAAAGAACTTGAAGAAATTAAGGATAATGAAGATGAAATAATAGATAGATTCTTTAAGGATCTTGAGTTTGGAACAGGAGGATTAAGAGGGAAGATAGGAGCTGGTACAAATAGAATAAATATTCATACTATATCCAAAGCAACACAGGGATTTGCAAATTATTTGAAAAGCATATGCAGATTTCCATCAGTAGTAATTGCATATGATACAAGAAAATTTTCATTTGAATTTGCTAAAGCAGCAGCTTCTGTTCTTGCTGCAAATAATATAAATGTTTATATATTTAAAGAAGTTACAGCTACGCCTATTCTTTCATTTGCAGTGAGACAATTAAAAGCTACAGGTGGAATAGTAATTACAGCAAGTCATAATCCACCGCAATATAATGGTTATAAAATATACACCTCAGATGGTACTCAAGCAGTACCTCATATAGCAGAAAAAGTAATTGAAGAAATAAAAAAATTGGACTATTTTGAAGGCATAAAAACTATGAAATTTGAAGATGGTCTGGAAGAAGGAATAATAAATTGGGTATCTGATGAATTATTTGATGATTACATAGATACGCTTGAAAGCTTTTTAAGATCTCTTGAACCTTCACTTGAAAATAATTTAAAGATAGTATATACACCTTTACATGGAACAGGTTTAAAACCAGTAAAAGAATTATTGGGAAGATTAGGATTTGAAACAATTATAGTTGAAAAACAGGCAGTTCCTGATTCAAATTTTTCCACTGTGAAAGTCCCTAATCCAGAAGAAAAAGATGCATTTAAATTAGCTATAGAAGCGGCTAAACAAAATGATGCTGATCTTATAATGGCAACAGATCCTGATTCAGATAGATTGGGAATATACGCTAAAGAGAATGGAGAATATATAACTTTTACAGGTAATCAAATAGGAGTTATGCTTGCCCACTTTATTTTGACAAGATTGCAGGCATTAAATATGTTACCAGATAATGGATTAATAGTAAAAACAATAGTTACAACAGACATGATAAAACCCATTATAAAAGAGTTTAATGTTTCATTGGAAGAAACTTTAACAGGATTTAAATTCATTGGTGAAAAAATAGAATATTATACTGAAAATGGTCAAAAAAAGTTTATTTTTGGATTTGAAGAAAGTTATGGTTATCTTGCAAATGATCATGCACGAGATAAAGATGCTGTGATTGCAGCTGGATTAGTTTCTGTTTTATTTTCTCATTTACAAAAAGAAAACAAATCTTTAAAAAAATATTTAAATGAATTGTATGAAAGATATGGCTATTATCTTGAAGAAAATGTTTCATATACCTTAGAAGGAATAAAAGGAATGCAAAAGATAAACGATACTATGGAAAAATTAAGAAATGAACCACCAGTAAAAATAGGAGAATATAACTTAATAGAAACTATAGATTATAAAAAAGGGATAAATAATTTACCTAAATCAAATGTTGTAGAATTGAATTATGATAATAAAATAAAGATTATAGGTAGACCTTCAGGTACAGAACCTAAAATCAAGTTTTATTTGATGGCAAAGGGAGAAAATTTAAACGAAGTAGAAAGTTTGATAAAAATGGCAAAAGATGCAGTGAATTTAATAATGGAATAATTATTTGAGGTGAAATTATGGAACCTAATCTTTTATTAGTGTGTAATAATGGAGATTTTTATGTTCCAAAAAAATGTGAATTTATTGATTTAAAAACATTAAAAATAGAACTATATGGTGAAGAGGATATTGAAAATATAAAACAAAAAAACGATGGAATACTCGGATACTTTGTAATAAAAGAAAAAGTAGGGAATCTTGTTGGAATGAAAAGATTCCTGAAAATAGATAAGAGAATTAATAATTACTTAAAAGTAACCTTTGTTGATTTTATACCTGATGAAATAAGGGAACTATACGGTGATTATATTGAAGTAATTTCTGAATTTGTAGGATTATATAATATAATTCATGAATTAAATAGATTAATAAACCTTGGGAATATTCGTGAAAATTATGAACAGTGGCTTGACAATCAATTAAAAGATGTTCCTGATGAACATATTGATACGCTTGGAATGCACATTTCAAAATTTGCAAACCTTTATTTAATTCGTGTTTATGAAAATATGTTTTCAAAAAATCTAGAATTACTTGAAAAAGAAGAAAAGGAGATTGCTTATAAAATATTGGAAACAGGTGTTTTGAAAGAAAAGGGAGTATTTAAATAATGGAGGTAAATAAATGAGAGTAGCAGCAATAGTAGCGTATGACGGAACAAAATTCAATGGATTTCAAGGACAACCAAAAGTAAGAACAGTTCAAGGAGAATTTGAAAAAGTTTTAAAAAGAATATTTAAACAAAAAGTAATTTCATGGGGAGCAGGAAGAACAGATACAGGTGTTCATGGATATGGACAGGTTATAGCTTTTGATGTTCCAAATGAAAGAATGACACTTGAAAATATAAAAGATGCTTTAAATGCAAATCTACCAGAAGATATATATGTTAGAAAAGTTCTTAAAGTAAGAGATAAATTTTCTCCAAGGCATGAAGCAACAAAAAGAATATATCATTATTTTATATATCAAAATGATGAACCAAACATCTTTTTAAGAGATAGAGTTTGGTGGTTTCCATATGATTTAAATATTGAAAAAATGAGAAAAGCTGCAAAATATCTTGAAGGAGAACATGATTTTACGACATTTAAAACTGGAAACGATGATAGAAATCCAGTAAGAACAATATATAGAATAAGAATTTTAAAAATGAGAAATAATATTATATTAATAAGGGTAGAAGGCCATTCGTTCTTAAGAAGAATGGTCAGGAATATAGTAGGAGCACTTGTAAAGGTAGGGACAGAAAATTGGGAACCAGAATATATAAAAGAGATATTAGAGGCCAAAAGCAGGTCAAAGGCACCGGCTTCAGCACCACCACAAGGATTATACTTTTATTCAGTATTATTTTAATAATATCCTCAAATATATTTGCTAAAGAAAAAATAGGGCTTATTTATAAAGGCCCTACTTCTTTATTTTCTAAAATATATTATGAAATATATAAATATGCTGATATTGAAACGCCACCGTCTACTCTATCTGAAAGAATGGAGGTTGTTGTCAATCTTCCAGAAATAAAAATCGATTTTAAAGGAAATGAATATATCGATAAGTTTGATAATTATAAAATATTAATAAGAAAAATATTAAAAGATTATTATCCAAGAAGAATATATGTTATGGCTAATGATTGTGAAATAGTATTGAACGATGGAGATAGGGTAAAATCAACATTTATAAATTGGGAAAATGAAGTATATATAAACATATACAAAAATGGTAATATTTTTAATGTACCTGTATCTATGCCGATAGGGGAAAGTATAAAAAGAGTTCCTGATAAATGGGTAAATTTAAAAATTGTTGGATATACGGGTCCAGCTACTTTAAATAACATACCTATTCAGTTGGATGAAAATATGGAAATCCCACCTGCGAAATATGAATTAATAACTCCATACGAAAAAGTAAATTTTGATACGACAGAAAGTGAAAATAATTATACTCTTTCTCTTATAAAAGAGGTTGTAGAAAAAGAAATTAAAATGGAAAATATTTATGCAATTTTTGAATTGGAATCTGGTATATCAATACTTGGAGAAAAAAGAAGCATATGGATACCGAAAAATGGGGATAAAATTCTTGATGTTGAAAATGTGGATTTTATATCGCCATATGGGATGCTTGATAAAAAACATGGTATTCAATATCATGGAAAGCCCATATTTTTATATGAATATAATTACACAGTTTACATAATAACCTCATACGGAGAAATTTTAACTGTTGGATTAAGAAATATAATTAGAGATATGGAAAGAAGTCCAGCAAGTATAAAAGTAAAAAATAATATTATAGAAATTACAACATTTGGCGGGAAAATGTATAGTATAGATCTAAAAACAGGAGGATTGTATTATAAAGGAATTACTTCAAAAATTATGTATAATATAAATTTAAATACTTCAGGAGTGTTTGAAATAAAAGATAAGAAAGTAATAATAAAGAATAATGCAATAAAAATAATAAAGATAAAAGAAAAAACATATAACAAATAAAAAAATTCCCTGGTATTTAGCCCAGGGAATTTTTTATAATAACAATTTTTTTTCAATATTTTTTCCTATAGCCTGTATTAATTGTGTAATAGATATTAAAATAATAATATCATAAATTAAAACATCAAATCTAAATCGTTGATAGCCGTAATTTATAGCCATAGCACCAAGACCTCCAGCACCAACAGCACCGGCAATTGCGGTATAGGTTATAAGATTAATTAATAATAAAGTTATATCAGAAACTATTTTTGGTAAAGTTTCAGGCAACAACATTTTTAATATAAATTCTGTATTATTCATTCCAAGAGTATGTGCGGTATCAAGCATTTCTTTAGGAAGAGAATTAAATGTATTTTCACTTAATCTGGCCATAAAAGGAATAGCAGCTATAGTTAGTGAAACAACTGCTGATTTTGGACCTATAATTGTTCCGGCTATTAATTTAGTTAAAGGAATAACAAGCACAATTAAAATTATAAAAGGTATAGATCTAAAAATATTTATAAATCCATCAAGAATTCTATAAATAATTCTTGAAATTGTATCATTATTAATAGAAGTTAAATACAATAATATTCCAATTGGAATTCCAAAAACAACGCTTAGAAAACCTGAAAAAAATGTCATATAAAGGGTTTCTAACGTAGCTTTTAGTAATTCATTATAAATATGCATCTTATAACACCTCCAGGGAATAAACGTGTTTTTGTAAATCATATATAAATTCCTTTGCTCCGTTTCCCTCAATTTCAATTATAAGTTTTCCAAAAGGTGCATTTTTAAATTCTTCTATTTTTCCGTATAAAATATTAAAAGTAATATTATATTTTTTTGCAATGTTATAAAGAATAGGTTTTTCAACATTGTTTCCATAAAAGATAATTTTTATAATCTTGCCAGTTCTTTCTTTTAATTTATTATAATTAAAATTAACATCCTTATAGAATTCATTATTTAATTCATTTTCAAATTCTGAGAAGAATTTATAAACTTCTCCATAATAATAAACTCTTCCGTTTTTCAAATATAGTATTTTATCGCAAATTCTTTTTATTACATCCATTTCATGAGTGATAATAATAGTTGAAATGGCCATTTCTATATTTATTTTTAATATTAATTCAAGTATTTTTTCAGTAGTTTTTGGATCAAGCGCAGATGTAGGTTCATCAAGGAACAAAATATCAGGATTTGAGACAATTGCTCTTGCAATTGACACTCTTTGTTTTTCTCCACCTGATAATTGTGATGGAAAAGCTTTAATTCGGTGATCAAGACCAACTTTTTTTATAATATCAATGACTCTTTTTTCAATATTTCTTTCTTTATTAAGAATAAGAGGCAAAGCAATATTATCAAAAACATTTTTTCTTGATAACAAATTATAATGTTGAAATGCAACGCCTATTTTTTTTCGAATTTTTCTTAAATCTCTACCTGATAATGAGGTTAAATCAATATTGTTAAATAGAATTTTTCCCTCAGGTCTTTTTAAAAGAGTTAAAGCTCTCAATAAGGAGGACTTTCCGGCTCCGGAAAGTCCTATTATCCCAACGATTTCGCCTTTTTTTATATTAAAATTAATATCTTTTAAAATGTAATTTAATCCATCATATGTAAGATTCAAGTTTTTAACTTCAAGCAAAACATTCACACTCCTTAAAATACTGGAACAACAGCCCCATTATATTTTTCTAATATAAACTCCTTTACCTTCTGACTTTGCAATAATTCAATTAACTTTTTTAATTGTTTATTATTTTTATTTTTTTCTTTTACTGCAATAATATTTGCATATGGTGAATTTGCATCTTCAATAAAAATAGCATCCTGCAAAGGATTTAAACCATTTTCAATAGCATAATTTGTATTAATAACTGCACCAACAACAGTATTATCTTCTTTGTAAGTTCTTGGAAGATATGCAGCGTCCAATTCTACAAAATTTAAATTATATTTATTATCTTTAATATCCGTTATTGTTACTTTCAATGAATTTGTTGATTTAAGGGTGATTAAACCATTTTTTGCAAGTAATAATAAAGCTCTTCCTTCATTAGTTGCATCATTAGGAATAACAACCTTATCACCGGATTTAAATTCTGATAATTGTTTTTTAGAATAAAAACCCATTGGTTCAACATGAATTTTAGCAACGGCAATTAAATCGGTATATCCTTTATTTTTTGAAAATTCTTCTAAATAGGGAATATGTTGAAAATAATTAGCATCAATCTGTTCTTCTTCTAACGCGATATTAGGCTGTACATAATCATTAAAAACAACAATATCTAATTTATATCCCGTTTCCTTTTCAAAATCATTTTTAACAAATTCTAGAATTTCAGCGTGCGGAATAGCTGTAGCTCCGATTTTAAAAACTTTCTCTTTTTCACTACATCCCATCAATACCAATAAAATTCCTACCAGAATAAATACCACTTTTTTCATAAAAAACCACCTCCATAAAAAATATTAAAAAAAAGAAGGCCGATTATTTCTAATCGGCCTTCTCAATTAAAACCACTCAGCACGAAAACAGTGTGGCATTAATCTTCATTAGAGAAGACCGCAAATGCCACATCATCATCATATTTACTTTATATAAAAATTCAAATGTTGAAAAATTTTTCATAAAATCACCTCTGTAATTTTTTACGATTTTAACATAAATAAAGTCAAATGTCAAGACTTTTTTTAATACAAAAATAAAAACTCCCGACATAAGTCGGGAGTTTTTTGGAGGCAACGGAGTGCTTCCATTATATAATCTCATGTAAGTTTTTTCAAAGCGAAGGATTAAAAATATTATGTCAAATATTTTGTAATTTACTAATATACTTACTTAGACCTCTGAGTTTTATTGCTACATAGTTTTTATTTGAGCGCCCCGACGGGCGAATCTCAATTCTATCAATTACTTGATGTAAAAAATCTTCCAACAAAACTTGATCATCACTATTAAGAATACTTATAGCTGTATCAACCATGTTCTTAATAGTTATATCGTCTATCTCTATAACTTCTTCATTATACCTTTTAATTCTTGACTTTAAAGATTTTATCTCATCATCTAATTTTTTAATTCTACTTTTAATACTTTCCGGATTTACGCCGTTTTCAACTGCATCAATAAAACTTTCTTCTAATCGTTTTTTCTTTTCTTTTAAAACATTTATTTTTTTCTTTTCCTCTAGAATTTCGTCTTTATGTTTTTGTTCTTTTAGTTGCATCATAGCTTTTATTCTTTCCAATAATTCTTCAGAATTTAAAATACCAAAAACATCATTTAAAAGAAAGTCTATTACAAAATTTTCTACTTTTTGTTTTGAAATTGAAGTAAAATGATCTCCTTTTTCTCTATTATTTTTAGCTTTTTGCCATTCAGAACAAACATATCTTGGATATGTTCCACCGTAAGGAGTCATGTGAGCTCCGCATACACCACAGTATATAAGTCCTTTTAACAAATATTTATGTTTACTTTTTCTTATTTTTCTTTTCTTCTTCATTTCAGCATGAGCTTTATTCCAAAGTTCTTCAGAAATAATTGCAGGTATGGCATTATTTACTACTACAGCATCATCTCTTTTAATGTGTGAAGTTCTATGGTTCCCACGTGCCCATACATAGGTTCCTTTATATTTAGGATTTCTTAGTATGTCATAAATTGTACTATAACTCCATTTATTCCCTCTTCTATTGGTATAACCATTTTTGTTCAAATACTCTTCTATTTTAATGCTGGAATATCCTTTTGCCGCTAACTCAAACATTAATTTTACAACTTCCGCTTCGCGTTCATTTATAACATATTTTTTTCTTGGTATTTTCTTCACTCTATCACCAAAAGTTATTTCTTCATAAGTTTCTTCTACATCATATCCATACGGTGGAATTCCACCTAAAAAATAAGCTTTTTCTGCAGTAATTCTTACTTTGGTGTTTATTTCATTCTTAAGATTTTTCAAATACCAATCAGCTACACTGGCCATAATATTAAAAATAAGATCACCAGACGCACCTGTTAAATCTTCAGATACAGAAAGAAGATCCACTCCATATTGATTTAACTCAGCTTTATACCATGCAGCGTCTTTTATATTTCGTGCGAATCTATCAATTTTATGAATAATTACAGCATCAAATTTTTTAGATTTTGCATCTTTTACCATTCTTTGAAATTCTGGCCTATCATCGGATTTTGCTGATCTTGCTCTATCGATATATTTTTCTACAATTTTATACCCGTTCTTTTCAGCATATTCTGTTATTGCTCTTAATTGTGCTTCTATGGAATCATCAGTCTGATTTTCACTTGAAAACCTTGCATAAGCAGCAGCTCTTTTCATAACTCCTCACTTCCCTCCTTGCTAACCTTTTGTAGTGAAAGCAAAAACTTATAAAATGCGTAAAGTTCGTCTTGATTGAGTTTTCTTTCATCCCAAAACATAAATCCAAATTCCTTCAAAAGATCCAAATCTTCTTCGGAAACAAGCACATGAACTATAATCATTTGCATCACCTCATTGAGATTTTATCTTTTTTCTAATACGGTGATGCAAAATATTAATACTTAAACGATTTAACATAAGTTATCAATTTACTACATATATTATACTACATTTTAGTAAATAAAACAAAACAAAAAATTAATGATAGCGTCACATTAGAAATTAACTTTTTGAAATATTTATGATAAAATATTATTAAGGAGGGATTATTATGGCATTTAAATCAAAAATAGAGTGGACAGAATCTTCCTGGAATCCTGTAACTGGATGTACTAAAGAAAGCTTGGGATGCCAAAATTGTTATGCTGAAAGATTAGCTAAAAGATTAAAAAATATGGGATTAAAAAAATACGAAAATGGATTTAAAGTTACTATACATCCTAAAAGTTTAAATGAACCATTGAATTGGAAAAAACCGCAAATTATTTTTGTAGTTTCGATGGGGGACCTATTTCATAAGGATGTTCCAGATGATTTTATTGAAAAAGTTTTTGAAGTGATGAATAAAGCATATTGGCATACTTTTCAAGTTTTAACTAAAAGAAGTGAAAGACTATTAGAAATTTCTAAAAAAGTTAAATGGACAGATAATATATGGGCAGGAGTAACAGTAGAGCATGAGAAATATTTATATAGATTAAATCACTTGAAAAAAATTCCAGCAAAAATAAAATTTGTTTCAATGGAACCTCTTTTAAGTGACATGCCTTATATTGATTTTGATGGAATTGATTGGGTTGTAGTCGGCGGAGAAAGTGGCCCCGGAGCAAGATCAATAGAACCTGATTGGGTAAGAAATATTAGAAATATGTGTTTAGAACAAGACATTCAT
This sequence comes from Marinitoga sp. 1135, assembly GCF_013363245.1. NCBI lineage: Bacteria > Thermotogati > Thermotogota > Thermotogae > Petrotogales > Petrotogaceae > Marinitoga > Marinitoga sp. 1135. The sequence continues at coordinate 84,379 of NZ_LBEZ01000001.1, forward strand.
TTCTTCTTCAAACAATGGGGAGGATTTAACAAAAAGAAAAACGGAAGGATCCTTGATGGTAGAACATGGGATGATATGCCTGAAATTAATACCAAAATAGAACGTCTTCCAGTTTAGGAAGACGTTTATTTTATTATTTCAATTATTGAAGAATATGGTAATGTGTTTTTTCGCCGTTTCTTTTTCTCATCTAAATCTTTAATATATTTTATTTTACCTTCTTTTTCAAGACTTAAAAGATATTCTCTTATTTTTTTCTCAGGCCAAATGAATTTATCTGAATGAAGAAAAAAAGAATATATTTTTTCAGCAATTATTGGTTCATTATGAGGAAATAGTATACACAAATTCTTTTCAAAATACTCTTTTCCTGGGTCAAATAAAACTAATTGATTTTTAATATTTTTATCATTTGGCGTATAACCAAAACTATTTGAAAAAGTACTTTCATTAAACATTATTTCTTTCATTTTTTTAATAGCTTTGTAATGTTGTGAAATATGAATTAGATTATAAACTGTAGAATTTTTTGAATTTTTCATATTGAAAATTAAAACTTTAGATTTTTCGAATTTTTCTTTTATTTGTTTTTTGAATTCTAAAGCATAATTTTCCACATTATCTAAGTCAATATCAGTACCAAAAATTTCCCTTATTTTTTTATTATTCATTTTATCTTTATTTCTAGTTAAAGCACTTGAAACAAAATTTATAAGAATTTCAGATTTAAAATTATTCAAAAAGAATTCTATCCATTCAAATTTTATATTAATTCCAAAAGGGTCAATAAAAACAAATAATGGTAAGTTTTTCAATTCATTTTGCGGGAATTGTTTTAAGAAAGCTTCTAAAGCTGTGACTAATCTATCAAATTCCATATTTTGTACTCTAAATTTTATTTTTTCTTCTATTTTTTCAATATTATATTTTTTATCTAAAACATCGAATTTTTTCTCTAAATTACTTTGAAGTATCTGTGATGCTTCTTTGTTTTTTTCTACAAAAAATAAGTAAAAATTTGCTTTATTATGATTTTTTAATGCAAAAAAACTTTCTTCTAGCGCAACTAATGGAGAGCCTTCTTTAAAGTTTCCTAAAGTATCTTGTAATTTGCCAGAACCAGCAAAACCATCAATATAAAATATCGATGTATAATCTTTTGAAACAGCAGTAAACCATATATGTAAGTATTTTCCCAATATAGCTTCTTTAATCAAAGTATGTTCTTTGATATCCCAATCTAAAGCTGATTTAGGTGACATGTAACTTCCTCCTCATTATTTAAGAATAATTTGTTTGAGTTTCTTTTGTAAATATTTATTTTTTCATATTTATTTGGTTTTAGCTTGTTGTTATACCAATATACATTATCTTTTTTTATTTTATTTTTGTCTATTTCCTCAAATATATAGCAAGCTATTTTATTTATAATATCTATATTCCCTTCTCTACCAACAATACAAATTTCAGAAGCATTTTTTATTAAATGTTCTAATAAATCTTTTTGAAATTCAATAATAAGTTTAATCCAAGCTTTTTCAATTTCTATTTTGGAATTATTAATTTTTTTTACTATATAATCTACTATATCATCAATTTTGCATTTGTCTTTATTATTATTTTCTTTTAAACAGTCAATCCAATTTGTAATTACATTTTCTAATCCCTCTGTTGTTCCACTCCAGAATGGAAATATTTCTACGAAGATGAAATTTTTAACACAATTCATTTTATAAAAAATCTTAGAAGTATTTACAATAATTCCACCAAAATATGAACTAACAACATATTGTTCATCTAAAAAATAATTAAATACAGCTTTTTTATAATAATAAAAATCACTATTAGTAGTTTTATCGTTAGTAGTTTCATCACAAATTTCATTTCCGATTAAATCTTTATATTCATTACTATACCAATTATTAGAATTATTAATATATTTTTCTAGTGTTGTTTTCTTTTTCTCTAAGTTTATAAGACCATTGTTTATACCAATATATAAAATTGCATTATCTGTTGGTACGTAGATTTTTCTATCTTTCTTTATATTCCCACAGTATTTAAAAGTTTTTAAAAATACAGGTGGCAAACAAAAAAGTTGATCTATATTTTCTGTATTTTGATCGCATTTTTTAATAGTTCCTATTGATTTCCATCCACACCAAATTTTTTCTAATGTTCCCAAATCAATTTCACACACCCGCATCCCCCCTCAATTCCTCTCGTACTCCTCGAGTTTAACAGGAACAAAGTTTAATAAGTAATATCAAAAATTTAATATTTCTAAAGGTTTAAACATATGCCAAGTAGATTTTGTTGATTTTGCACCATTTACATAATTTTTTTCTAATATAATTTCATAATAAGTATTTGCTGGTATATAAACATATTGATCAGCAGAAGTTATTTCAACTTCTTGTGATGAAGAATAATTTGTTCCATGATATATATAAGTCACCTTGGCAGAAGATACATTATTAAAATCATTAATAACTACATGAAGAATTCCCCAACTATAATCTACATTAAAACTTAAAGATGAATCTTGAAGCAAAGACTTTATTTCATAGTCACCACTTATGTTTTCAAAATCTTTCCCTGTATTTATATAAATTCTATATATTCCTGTTTCAGAAATTGGAATAGAAACTTCAAAATTTGAATCAAATGTATAAGTAGCATTATTGGTATCTTCCTTTTTTCGAATATAAACAGCGGCATCTTCTTTGTTTTGAGATAAAAATTCTGGAACTTCTGGATAATTTAATTTTATTCGTAATTTAGACTCTAAATTCAATTCTTTTCCTAAATATGTAGAATCAAATGTTCCGCTTGCATATAACATTCCATTCACAAATTGATTAACTTTTCCTGAAATTGAATTATCTTTCAAAATTCCAGAATATTCAATTTTTACTTTGGAATTATTAAATGAATATTCATAGGAGAAGTTTAAATTTGTCATATCTTCAAAATTCCCATTAATATTATATTTATCAGTTGGTTCTCCAAAAATATCGTGCTTTTGGAAATATCCTGTAATTTTATCAGTATCAGCATTTGGTTCTATAAACATATAGTCCGTATTTTTTAATCCTGATAAAGTTGTATCAATTTTCCAATATCCTGAAATTTCAGGATATTCGACTTTTGAAAAAAGATCACTAATACATGAAGATAAAGAAAAAAGCAAAAGTATTCCTATAAAAAATAAACCCACTTTTTTCATGTAGTTCCCTCCTTAATCAAAAATTAATATATCAAGCGTTTGATTAATTAAAAAAGCGAGACCCTCGAGGTCTCGCTAATTGACATTCATTTCATAATATATTTTTTTCAAATCATCAAAGATATTCAAATTATAATTTTTCAATTTCTTTTCTAAAATTCCTTTTTCTAAGGTTTTTTTAAAAGATAATATTTCAATTCCTACAATTTCATCAGTATCATCATCAAAGAAAAGTATGATGTTGTCATCAATCATATCTCCATATTTACTTTTTGAATCTTTTAATTTTATATAAACCACATCACCTTTTGGACTGTATCCGTGTTTTCTTTTCATAATTATTCCTCCAAATTTTCTTCTTTGCCTATAATTGTACCATATTCAATTGAATTTATGTATATGAATGGTTTACATTTTAATCTTTGTGTTTTGAATGTTGTTACAACAAAATAGGGTGTTTGAGAAAAATCAACTATAACAGCTGTATATTTATTATAAGATTCATCAAAAGCATAATAAAATTCTCTATTTTCATTATCAAAGCTTTTGCCAATTGCATAAGGATTCTCTAAAGTATTTTTAACCTCTTCAAGTTTTTCAACCATATCTTCTGGAATATCATCTCTTTTTTCTATATGCCCATACCATGTCGAACTATATAAAACAACTTTTCTTCCTAAAGGGTCAGTAGTACTAAAAATTATTTCATCTTTATTAACCATTCTTTTATCCCTCTTTTGAACCTGGCAATTTTATTTCTCCAAATTGTTCTTCGTACTTTTTTATATGTTGGGATAATATTTTAAGAAATTCTTTCGCATGTTGTGGACTCATAATAATTTCTTCTCTTACAATAGCTTCAATTCCTTTCTCAGATGCATTTCTTATTTTGCCAAAACTAATTGAAAGATCATAAAAACTCGAAGATACAGTAATAAAATTTGAATATACTTCCTTAAAATCCTCGCTCTTAATAATTTTAACCTTTCTTTCTTCCATAATCCCCCTCCTTGTTTTCTTTATTCCCATCTTTCATATTTCCCTACTACTTTACCAACAATAATTATGTCGTCCCAATTTCTTTTTGGGATTACTATTGGCGGATGATTTTCATTTAAACTAATTAATGTTATAGCATTTTCAGATTGATAATATTTTTTTACTACGCCTTCATTTCCATTAATGATAATCACTCCGATTTCGCCATTTTCAAGAATAGGTTGTTTTAAAACTACGGCAATATCTCCGTCTTTAAGACGAGGTTCCATGGAGTCTCCTTTGATTATTAAACCAAAATCTCCTCGCATTCCTTCAGGGATAACGATAAAATCGAGTAATTCTTCATATGCAACTTCACCATGCTGACTATTTGCTGCAACATAGCCATATACAGGAATTTGCTTTAAACTGAGTTTGTTGTCTTCGATGTTTTTAATTTTATTATCTATTCCCAAAAGAAAGTCTACTGAGACATCAAAAATTTCAGAAAGTTGTTTGATTATTTCTAAATTCGGTTCGCTCTTCCCTAATTCCCATGACGAAACAGTTGAACGTCCAACGTTCAACATATTAGCTAAATCCATCTGTTTTAAGCCTTTTCTTTCTCTTAAATCTTTAATTCTTTGACTGAATTTTGAGTCCATAATAATCACCTTTTTATTTATTCAATTGATATTATATACCAAAATGTCAAGATTTTCAACATTGACATAATAATAAACTCTTAATACAAATGAAATTATTTTGTAATTGACATGACGATATTATTGTCGTATAATATAAATGTCAAGAAATTCGTCACAAAAGAAAGGAGGTTGAAAAAGATGTCAAAATTAAGAGAATTAAGACTAAAAAATAACATGACCCAAGAAGATTTAGCTAAAAAAATAAATGTTGCAAGAACAACTGTAACTTCTTGGGAAAATGAAATGAGCAAACCCCCACTCGACAAAGCAATAAAAATAGCAAGAATATTAGGAACAACAGTAGAAGAACTCTTCGATTTTAAAGATACAACGGAATTGACGAGGTGATGCATAGTGAAAGAGCTTATTTCTGTAAATGAAAAATTCTTTGGCAGCGAAAAGATTCAGACAGTAAATGCAAGAGAGTTACATGAAAAATTGAAGGTTGGTTCGAGGTTCAATGATTGGATAAGAAACAGAATAGAAAAATACGGTTTTATTGAAGGAATTGATTTTATAACGCTTACTAAAAATTTAGTAAGCGGTGGAAAACAAAAGGAATACTACATTTCATTAGACATGGCTAAAGAATTGTGTATGGTTGAAAATAATGAATTAGGAAGAATGTTCAGAAAATATTTTATAGAAGTTGAAAAACGATATAAAAAAATACAAACTCCAAAGTTACCGCAAAATTATCTTGAAGCATTAAAAGAATTAGTGAGAGTAGAAGAAGAACGCCAGGCTCTCGAAGCAGAAAACAGACAAATGAAACCAAAAGCAGAAGCATTTGATGAATTGATTTCAACAGACGGCAAATACACAATGTCAGAAGTTGCAAAATTGCTGAACTGGGGACGAAACAGATTATTTAAGTTTTTAAGAATGCAGGGAATATTGAGAAATAATAATGAGCCTTATCAGGAATACGTAGATAGAGGATATTTCAAATTAAGAACATATACAATTAAACACACAGATTTTGAAGAAGTGAAAGTTCAAACTTTAGTTACACCAAAAGGTCTTGAATGGATCAGAAAGATTTTGAAAAGAGAGATGGAGTTTATATGAGAATAAAAGCTCTTTGGAAAGTGAATAAAAAAAGGTTGCGCAGGGCAACCAATTAAAAATTAACTATTATTAAGCAACATTCCAATTGCTTGAAGAGCTAAAGAAGATATATTGAATATCTCACTTTTATGTTCGTTAAACCATTTTTTTAAACGTTCTAATGTGTTTTTATTTGGTTTTTCAAGTTGTTTTTCTAATAACTCTATTCTTGTTTCAACATCATCTTTTAAATCTGGATCATTTATATTTGCTATTTCTTTTTTTAGTTGTTCAAATATATTTTCAAGAGTATCTGATGAATTTTGAATTATGTTAGAATTCTCTATTTTTTCAGCTTGAATGTTTTGAATATTGTTATTATTGCCGAAATTATTTATTTTTTGTTCCATAAAATCACTCCTTTGGAGGTGTTATTATGATAATTCGTTCTTTTAAAGTGTCAGATCCGGAATCATCTTTAGAAGAATCCTTGGAAAAAGTTTTTAATAGTTTGTATGAAACAGTTTTTAAAGATTCTGTTCCCAAAAATGTGAATTTAAAATTTACAGCTATTATTGACGAAGCTACAGATAAATTTCCAATAGAAAAGACAAAAGAAATTATTAAAGTTTTTGTTGAATCACATGGATATAAAGTAGAAAAAATAGAAATTAAAAATTCTAAAACAATTATTCATTTTGAGTAAATTCAGACTTATCAATATTTTTTGCTTGAACATTTTGAATATTCCCACTTAAAACAATATTTATGATACTTTGTTCTGAAATATTTTTTGATTCATTTAGTTCTGCTTTAACTCTCAAATCTATAAGCATAAATTTCAATTCTCTATAAAAAGTATTTAGAAAATCGATGAGAAAATTTTGCAAATAATTATCTGAGTACCAATTGTGACCAATTCTTAGAGGGAAATCTTCATCGTCAATTAATTTTTCCAAGATAAGTTTTGAAGTTAAAAAACGTTCTGATTTGTTTTTACCTAAATCAAATGTTCCGGACCCTACCATACTTCCACGTAATTTTGCATTTTCTTCGATCCAATTATCAATATCAACATTAATATTTTGAGAAATTAAATTCGTAATGTGTTTTAAAACTCGATCTTCTTTTAAAAGTTGAAAGAGTGAGACTAAAGAATTTTTTACACCACTTTCTGAATTATGGGACATAACAACTTGATAAGCTAAATCTAATTTTTCTGTTGCAGCAATAATTTCTGGTAACTTAAATCCCATAAGAACATCCCCCTTTATAAAAGATTATCATTAACATTTTAATACAAAATTCAAAATTTTCAAAACGGAGGTGATGCAATGGATTTTAAAGTGACAGACAAAGAAGCAGCGGTTATAAATGCTTGTTTCTGGTTAATGGATCATCCGGAAATTATGGAAAAATATAAACCTAAAAAGGAGGAAGATGATGGAAAAGATAAAAGAAAAAAAGATATTCAAACCGAAAGAAAAGTTTCTAAAGTTGGTTAAAATCTTTGAAATTTTAACTGAAGGAGATGAGAAAAGTGGAGAAACTACATCCGATAGGAGTAGCGTTATTTCAAAATCCAAAAACAAGAGAGTATCTTATTAATCTTGCAAAACAGAGGAGGGGAGAAAATGGGGACAGTAAGGACAGTAAAGATTTCAGGAATACCGATTCAAAAGTTGATAGCAGAAAACTCAAACAGCATAGCAAACGCATTCTTCATAAAACAATTACTTGAAAGGTTTGAGATGTATGAAGATATTGAAGATGAACTCAAAGAAAAGATTAAAAGTTGGATACCTGATTCTCCTGAGCCGTATCGCAGTAGATTCAAAGAAATATTACAAACTATCCAGAAAATTGATAAACCGCAAGATGAAATAATAATGCTAATACTTTTCAGAGTAATTCAAATAGAAACAGAAAATCGCAAAAGTAACGGATATTTAAAGTTCTTTGACATCAAAGGTCCATATCAAAAATGGAAGATTAGAGAGGGGATTAAAAGATACAAAGAAGAACAACAGAGATTAATGCCTTTACCATTAAAAAACGCCCACACCGCTGGGACAGTGTGAGCAAGACGTGTAATAATGGATTTCACTTAAAACTAACCGTTTATATTATACCATAAAAAAATTAAAAATAATAGGAGGGAGAAAAATGAGAGCTGAAAAACTTTTAAATACAAGAGAAATTAGTTATGAAGAATGGAAGAAAACAAGAATGAAAGGAATTGGAGGATCAGATGCAGCAGCAATTGTTGGATTAAATAGATATAAAAGTCCTTTGAGAGTATATCTTGAAAAAATAGGCGAAGCACCAGAAGTTGAAGATAACGAAAGAATGTATTGGGGAAGAGTTCTTGAAAGTTTAGTTGCAAAAGAATTTGAAAAAAGAACTGGTAAAAAAGTTAGACGAGTAAATGCAATTTTACAACATCCGGAATACGACTTTATGATTGCAAATATTGATAGAAGAGTTGTAGGAGAAAATGCAATTTTAGAATGTAAAACAACTTCTCAATGGAATGAAAAAGAATGGAAAGGTGATGAAGTTCCTCAAGAATATATAATTCAAGTTCAACATTATATGGCCGTTACTGGAGCAGAAAAAGCATATATAGCAGTATTAATTGGTGGAAATAAATTTTTATACAAAGAAATTGAAAGAGATGATGAATTAATTGAATTACTTATTGAGAAAGAAAAAGAATTCTGGAAAATGGTTGAAAATAGAACACCGCCAGTTTTAGATGGAAGTAAAGATGCTGAAGAAATTCTTAAATACATGTATCCTGAAGCAATAGAAGGAACAGAAATTGAGTTACCTGAAGAAAACGTAGAACTTATTGAAAGAAGAAAAGAATTAGATAGGCAAAAGAAGGAATTAGAGACAAGTATTAAAGCAATTGATAATCGTCTTAAACAATTAATTGGAGACAATGAAAAAGCTAAATGCGGATCATATATTTTGTCTTATAAAAACATTAAATCAAGTAGATTTGATTCTAAAAAATTCAAAAAAGAGCATGAGAATCTCTATAAAAAATACATAAAAGAATCATATTATAGAAAATTTGAAATTAAGGAGGTTAAATAATATGGCAAACACAAAGCAAGTTAAAGATAAATTAAAAAATGGAAGTAATACAGCAATTTCACCTATGCAAAAAAACTATATGTCAATAGAAGATTATTTAAGAAAACATTCAAAAGAGCTTCAACAAGCCTTACCTAAACATATGGATTCTGAAAGATTAGCTCGAGTTGCTTTAACCACAATGAGACAAAATCCTAAGCTTTTACAGTGTTCCTTACCTTCTTTAGTTGGTGCAATACTCCAGGCAGCACAACTTGGATTAGAACCAAATGTTTTAGGACATGCTTATTTCATTCCTTATTATTCTTCAAAAACAAAGTCATATGAAGTGCAATTTCAAATTGGATATAAAGGATTACTTGAGTTAGTAAGAAGATCCGGAGAAATTGAAACAATAGATGCACATGAAGTATATGAAAATGATGAATTTGAATATGAATATGGTTTGGATCCTAAATTAAGACATAAACCAGCATTAAAAAATAGAGGAGAAGTATATGCATATTATGCTGTTGCAAAGTTTAAAGATGGCGGATATAGCTTTTTAGTAATGGGAAAAGAAGATATTGAAAAGATAAGAAAAAGAAGTAAATCACCAAATAATGGTCCATGGGTAACAGATTATGATGCAATGGCCAAAAAGACAGTAATAAAACAATTATGCAAATACTTACCTTTGAGCATTGAAGTACAAAAAGCAGTAGCTGCAGATGAAACGACTAAAAAAGAAATTTCGGAAGATATTGCTTTAGAAGTTCCAGATGAAACAGATTGGGAAACTCCTGCTGTTGTTGAAGATGCTGTTGAAGTTCAGGAAGAAATTGTTGAAGAAACAAAAGAAGAAGAAAATGTTGAAGATATTGAAAATAGAAATAAAATTCTAAAAGTATTTAAAGAGTAGCTCAAAGGGGGCTTCCCCCCAGCCCCCGATTAATTGGGAGTGCAGAGTTTAATTAGTTAGGTGTTGAGCGTCTATGTCGTTTAACAGTTTCAGTTTTTCCGTTTCTTTTACGTTTGTATGGTTTAACTGGCACAATCTTTTTGCCTTTGTTTGTCTTGGCCATTGTATTCACCTCCTTTCATTGAAAATCGGATAATATTAAATTCAAAATCTGCACTCCCAATATTATTATACTACTACATATAGTAGAGTTACTTTTTATTTACACAAGTGGTTGTGAAAAATACCAAAATGTAGAGGTGGCTTTTTATGTTTTCAAATAATCTTAGAAAATTAAGAATAAAAAAAGGATTAACTCAAGAAAAAATAGCAAAGAAAATAGGTGTAACCGCAAAATCAGTAGGACACTGGGAAACTGGAAGAAGAAAACCGACATTTGATAAATTGATTAAACTTGCAAAAATATTAGAAGTTTCTATAGATGAGTTGATTAAATAAGAAAAAGCTCTTTGACAAGTTAATATTCGAGTTTTAGTTTTGAAATGAATATGGCAAAGAATAAGAGGTGATTATATGACATATGTTGATTTTATCCGTTGGTTTTGGAAGCAACTAAGATATTTACCCATTGATGCTCAGGAAGGATTTCTATTTCTTGCACTGTTAGATGAACTGAATGAATATTGGTTAATGACAGGCAAGAGGGAATGGGTAAAACTTAGAGCTTCAGCTTTGATGGATAAATCACGTTTAAAAAAAGACACTTTTTACAGAGCAAGAAATAAATTAAAGCAATTAGGATTAATCGATTTTAAAGAGGGAAAAAATCGAAATGATTTAGCCAGATATTTTATTCCAGACTCTGCCACACAGACACTAGGTCAGACTCTACCCGAGATACTACCCGCGACACTAGGTCAGACAGTAAGTCAGACTCTACCCGCGAATAATAATATAGATATAGATATAGAAAAAGATATAGAAAAAAATGATATAGTCCCTCAACAAGTTGAAGGACCACAGCAAACTCCGTATCAAAAAATAGTTGAGCTTTATCACGCGTATTGTCCTTCTTTACCAAAAGTTAGAGTTTTGAATGAAACAAGAAAGAAATATATTAGAGCACGTTGGAAAGAACATCCTGATTTAAAATTTTGGGAAAACTATTTTAAGAGTGTTGAGGAAAGTGATTTTTTAACAGGACGTGCTAATTATGGGAATAGGGATCCATTTATTGCTGATCTTGAATGGCTAATGCGACCGAATAATTTCGCCAAGGTAATTGAGGGAAAATACAAAAATAGAACAGAAACGAAAAAAGAAGAAGATTTTTACATAACTTTTCCGGAGGGGTTTAAAACATGATTGATATTAACAAAGTTTTTGATGATCTTATAGAACTTTTCTTTGCGTATTCAAACAGTTATGGAAAAAAGGCTGAAGGACTAAAAAGAAAAATAATAGCAAAATATTATACTTTTAGAGCTTTGTTTATAAAGGTTAAATGGAGTGATGATGAATTAGTTATGTATTTAGATAATAAATTCAAGGAGTGGGAAAATGCGAGTTGAAGATTTAGAACGTTGGTTGGTTGGATATATGTTTCTTGATGATTCCATTGATGTAGCTACTATAAACAAAAAAGACTTTTCAAATCAGCATTTAGGTTTGATTTTTGAATACCTTAAAAATAAACTTGATAACAATGAACCAATTGATATTTTTACGGTATCTCATGATTTAAAAATAAAGCCGGAAAGTTTAGATGAGCTAATAGACAGTGTTCCTGCTATATTTAATTTTGAAAGTGCCGTAAAAAAACTTAAAGAAGAAAGCATAAAAAGACAATTAAAAGAATTAACGAAACAAATTAATGAAACCTTGGAAGATAGAAATATTTACGAGGTTTTAGGATATGTTGAACAGAAAATATTGGGAATTGATATTATCACTGAACGTCCTTTTAAAACTTTTAATGAAAGTATTTCAACTTTTTGGGAAGAATTAGAACAAGTAAGAGAATTGACATTACAAGGAAAAATAAATGGAATTCCTTCAGGATTAACAGATTTAGATAAGTTTATAGGTGGATTTAAACCAGAGCAATTAATTATAATAGCAGGTCGTCCTTCAATGGGGAAAACAACATTCGCTTTAAACATTGCAACTAATATGGCTAAAAATGGGTATCCTTCTGCATTCTTTTCTTTAGAAATGGGGCAAAAAAACTTGAGAGATAAAATAATAGCTTCATTTACACATATCGACTACCAAAAAATTGAGAATAAATTTTTAAATCACAAGGAGCAAGAGATTATAAAAGGTGTATTAAAGGAATATGAGAAAACACCTATTCTTCTCGGGGATACAACTCATTTGACAATAGAAAGTGTAAAATCACTTGCCAGAAAGTTAAAACGAGAGTATAAGATAAAAGCTTTATTCTTGGATTATCTACAACTTATGGCCAAATCGACGGATCTTGTTAAGGAGTTAGGAATGATTACACGACAGTTGAAACTTCTTGCTGTTGAACTTAAAATACCGATATTTTTATTATCTCAATTATCACGTCAGGTGGAACATAGAGAAAATAAACGACCATTAATGGCAGATTTAAGAGATTCAGGAGCTATTGAACAAGATGCGGACATAATCCTCTTTTTATATCGTCCAGCATATTACTGGAAATATAAAAAAGGAAATTATGAGGAAGAAACTGACAAAGCCGAAAAAATGGAAGTAATTGTTGGGAAAAATCGAAATGGAAGAACTGGAATAGTTGAATTAGGGTTCTTTGGAAAGTATTCGCATTTCTTCGATCTTGCGTTAGCGAGGTGAAAACATGGCAGGTTTTAATAAGATAATTTTGATCGGGCGACTTACTAAAAATCCAGAAATAAGATTAACAACGACAGATATAAAGGTTTCAAATTTTACTTTAGCGGTTGATAGAAATTTCAAAAAAGAAAATCAAGAAAATAAAACGGATTTTATACCTGTAACTTCTTTTGGTAAAAGTGCTGAGTTTGTAGAGCAATATTTACGAAAGGGAATGCAGATAATGGTTGAAGGTAGATTGCAAATAGATAATTGGCAGGATGAGAATGGACAATGGCATAATAAATCCTATGTTGTTAGTAGCAATATTGTATTTTTGGAGAAAAAGAAAGATCCCGCTGATGAGTATCAGGAAAAATACCTTAAAGATATTAACGAGGTTGAAAATAATATTGATGAACCTTTTGGAGATATTCCGGAAATAAAAGATGATGACTTTCCACAATTTTTTCCAGTAGATGAGGAGGGATGATTTGTGTTTAGCCTTTATTATGAAAACAATATGGTAAAGCCCTTTAAAAAACATTGGACTGATGCTGGATATGATATTCGTTCAAAAATTGATATAGAAATTAAACCTATGCAAAGAGCAATTATTCCTACAGGATTAACAATGAAAATACCGTATAAACATGTTGGAATTATAAAAGAAAGATCATCATTTGCTGCTAAAGGAATTGTTGTTACTGGTGGAGTGATTGATAGTGAATATCGTGGAGAAGTACGAGTAATAATGCTGAATTTAGGAGAAGAAACATTAAAAATTAAAGCCGGAGATAGAATTGCACAAATATTAATTGTTCCTGTATTATTACACGCTGAAATCTTGCTCGGCAAGGCTGAAGAAGATACCGAAAGAGGAACGAAAGGATTCGGATCTACGGGGGTGAGATAATGATTGGAGTAATAAATTTTGAAAGACAATATGAACAGATTTTAGAAAAATTACCTGAAAAATTTACTAAGATTGAAATATCTAAAGATGGTTATTTTTATGTTCTTAGATTATATAGGGGAAAACAAGTGTATAGGGTAATAAGAAAAGATCGGATAGATAAATTGATGTTTACTGCAGCAAATTATATGGGGGTGTGAAAATGACTTTGTTTTTCATAGGTTCTTTTGTTGGAGTATTTGTTGGATTTATAATAATTGAAATTTTAACTTCATCTCAAAGTATAGATTTATATACTGAAATTTCAAGGCTAAGAATTGAAAATCGAAGATTAGCAGCAGAAAATGATTCTTTACACGAAAGAATTAGCAGTATAGTAAAAGAAAATGCTGATTTACAGAAGAAAAATGCTGAATTATTCGCTAAACTTCTTAAAGTAAAAAGAAACTATAGAAAGAATCGTATGGAGATGGAAATGAATGAAGTTGAAAATTGAAATTGATGATATTCCACCATCAGTAAATCATGCATATAGAAAACGCGGGAATGGATATGGAATGTATATGACCGCAACTGCAAGAGAATTTAAAGAGTATGTTCATTATCTTGCTGTCAAAGCAATGAGAAAAGCAAAATGGACTAGACTTCCTAACGATAAGAGTTTTTACAAAATGAAAGTGTATTTTTACTTTAAAAACAGGCGGCATCCTGATCCAAATAATTTACTTAAGATTCTTATTGATGCCCTGGAGGGTGTAGTTTTTGAAAATGACAGAAATATTGATATTGAGACAAATTCAAGCATCACTGGAGAAAATAAAACTCTGGTTGTGTTTGAGAAGTAGGAGGGAATGAAATGCTTAAAACAAAAGGGAATTTTTCAAAAATGTTATTGCCAAAATTTATAAGTTTTGCAACCGAATTACATTCAAAACTAATCGAAACAGCTTTTTATTATGATTTGGAAAAAGCACGAATAAAAATTAATAACCTTTACAAAAAGCATAATATAAAAATAAATAAAGTTTATGATGTTGATGAATTTAGAAAAGAATTTCCTAAATTCGATGATGACGATATACAAGTTGAAGAACCTGAAGAAATATTAAATACATTATTTAAAAATTATGCTGTAGTTGATTTTAATTCAATTGACGCACAAGAAGAGTTCCCATTGTATTATGAAAATTTTTGGATTTATGATTTTGATAGAGATGCATTATTGGAAGTCAAAATGGAAAATTATAGTGATGATTATAAACATGGAGATTATCTTTTGTTGGCAGTTTATGAATTAATTTATAAGGGGAAGATGAATGATTAAAAATCTTTTAACTGGCTTACAATTTATCATTTATTTGTATAAAAATATCGATAATATAGATGAACCTTATACTTTTGATATTCAAGGGTATGTATCAGATATAGCTTTAGTAAAGCAAATAATCGATGAAGGGGTACAAAAAGGTTCTCGTGTATTAAGAATTGATCAAGGATTAACAGAGTTTTATATTTATTTAAGCAAAGATAGTATGGTAGAGAAAAAAGTTTTAAATCTTATTACAGATTTTAAAAATGGGGTGGGATAATGATTAATGAAGAATTACATCTTGAATATGAATATAATCTTGAAGCATTAGAAAATATTCGAAGAAAAAAAGAGAAATGCATTTCCATGATTAAAAATTATGAAAATTCAATTGGAAATGCAAGAAATGAAGAAGCTAAGAAAAATATTGAAGAACATATAAGGCAATTACATGTAGAACTGTATAAGTGGATTAAGCTTGAGAATTTTGCAAAAACAAATTTAGCAAATTTATCTTTGTATTTAGAAAGGGATGAGAAACATGAAAAAGTATAATTTCTTTAATTCAAGACATTTAAAACAAATATATGTTGAGGATTTGAATGAAGCTATTTCATTACTTACAGTATTAAATGCAAAAAATCCAGTACTTACAGATGAATTAGATAATTTAATTCAACTTTCAAATATTCACGATGTAATTATACATGTGGAATTCAAGGCTGATACAAAAATTTTGAAAGAAGGTAAAAAGAAACCTGCGATAATATAAAGGTGCGTGATATTGAATGTATGAAGTTGTTTCTTTTTTTGCGAGTTTAAGAATAGATAAAGAAACAATAATAGATTTACTTCAACAATACAAAAAATCATTGCAAATATTAATGGGAAGACGAATTCACTTGTACATTGATGAAGACGGAGAAATACATGTTGAAGGCGCTTTTAAAAATGATGAATATCAAAAAATAAAAGCTTTTAAAGCACTAAAAGTTAAAGATTTCAATTCTTTAATTACAAATGGAATCCCAAAAGAAATTGTTGATTCTATAGTGATTTTAAAATTAATCGATGAGTGGATGAATATTTTAACTACTAAAGAAAAAATAGTGTTATTTCATGCTTATATAAATCATGATTTTGAAAAGAATGGAAATCATTACAAAACATTGAGTATTAGGGAAATTTCTAAAAAAATGAATTTACCTAAAAGTACGGTTTATGATTTGATGCAAAAAAGCTTAACAAAAATTTTACAATACAATATATAGTATATCATTGACTTTTCCGGACAAAATGTAGTATAATTTATTATGATGGAATAGTATACTTACAGGAACCGTGAGGTTCCTTTTTCTTTTTAATAAAAATTTATGATTTTTTTACTTGACAAAATAAACATATGGTTATATAATTAAATTACTAGAAAATATTTAATCAAGCCCCGAAAGTCTCGATCCTCGATTGAGGCAGCAGGATTAGGTCCTGTCAAACTTCGGGGCTTTTTTGTTAGAAGGGGATAGTTTGTTTGTTTTTACAGATGAAGCTGGAGATAATGGATTAAATAGTCAAGATAAATATAAAATAATAATATTTAGTCATTTTTTTGATGAAAATGACATTAAAGATACGGTTGAAAGTTTTAAAAAACTTTCAAAATTTTATTTTGGTAATTCATTAAGAAGTTGGAAAAAACAAAAAGGAATGATAAAAAATAATCCTGAAATACTAAACAAATTTTTAAAAGATTTTTTAGGTGAAACAGATAATAAATTTTTGCTTTCTGTAGGAATAATAGAAAAGAACAAAGAATATTATAAAAATCCTTCTCAGGTTAAAGACGAGACAATAAACTTATATGCTAATTTGTTTAGAAGAGGTATCCCTTTTTATAAATGGGCGTATTATAATCTTGGAGGATATAAAATATCAGGAACTCCTAAAATTCGTTGGTATATTGATCAAAATGATGATCAAGGTTTTACAAAGCCATTGATAAAGCAAATAAGTGAATATTCTAAGCTCAATAACGTAAAATTAGAAGGACCTAAATTTTTACCAAAACCAAAAGTTTTAAAGAAAAATAAAAGTGATAGTATAAAAATTTTATATTCTCAAACGATTGAAATGACAGACAATTTTAGTGGTATTATTTTAAAAGGGTTAAATAATAATGATTCAAAATATGATACGACAATGAAATTGATATTTTCAAGGGCTAAATATATAAAAATCTCAATTGGTGAAAAAAAACCTTGGAAATGGGATAACATAATGATATCTCCCATGGATTTAAAAATGAAGTATATTGATTTAATCGGATATGATTATTATAATGTATTTGATGAATATAAATGATTTGTTAAAGGAGCCTTAACTGGCTCCTTTTTTTATTGGCAGGATATGGTGTTAAGGGTAGCATTCCACACTTGGGATGTGGAGGTGCAGGTTCGAGTCCTGCTATCCTGACCAGCTCTTCCCTCCTTGAAATAAATACCGGCACTCCGGCATTAATCCGGCAGCTTCCGGCACTTTTCCGGCATATAAAATGCCGGATTTTTTTATAATACTAATCATGATTATACTAATCTAAATTATTATGCTGGTTGATATTATATCTGCCAGTATAATTCCAGAATAGAGAGGAGGTCGCAAGACGCAGGGGTTTGACGGGCGCCCCTGCTTTTACACTTCAAAAAGGAGATGAGAGAGGTGATGTGAAATGAAAAAAAATAAGTCAAGAAAAGTCAAGAAAAAAGGGCTTTCAAAAAAACAATTAAAAGCAATTGAAATGTTGATAGATATTGAAAAAGATTACACAAAAAGAGATATAGCGTCTTTACTACAAATTGATGAGTCAACTTTATACAAATGGCTCAGAAAAGAAGAATTTATTGAAGAACTTAATAGACAATCAGAAGAGTTTTTTAAACGCAGTAAAAATTTAGTCAATAAAGCATTATTAAAAAAGATTTTAAAAGGCGATGTTTCAGCAATGAGATTGTATTATGAAAAAGAAAATGAATTCATTCAAAAGCATCAATTCACTGGTAATTTTGAATTAGTAATAGATGGGAATGAGATAAATGATTCTGAGGATTAAACATCCTGAAAAGATATTTAATGATGTATATTTCAAAAACCTCAAAAATACTTATGGGACACAAATATATTTTGGTGGGGCTTCCTCTGGAAAGTCTTATTTCATTTTAGGTCAAAGAACTATATTGGATGTTTTAACCTCAAATAGAAATTTTCTTATTGTTAGAAATGTTGCAAGAACAAACAGACATTCTACATTTAATGAAGTCCTTAAAGGAATAGCAAATTTTAACTTAACAGATTACTTCAAAATAAATAAATCAGAAATGACAATTACAGCATTTAATGGAAATCAAATTTTATTTGCAGGACTTGATGATGTTGAAAAACTAAAATCAATTACACCAGCTAAAGGAGTAATTACAGATATTATTATCGAAGAAGCTACTGAAATAAGATACGATGCGTTTAAACAATTAACAAAGAGGCTAAGGGGTAAAAGTGATGTAAAGAAAAGAATTACCTTGATGTTTAATCCTATTTATCAAACACACTGGATTTACAAAGAATTTTTCCAAGGTTGGGTTGATGACAAAGAAGAATTCATTAACAAGGGAAGAGATTTGTATATATTAAAAACTACATATAGAAACAATAAATTTTTAACTGCTGATGATATTGAAAGAATAGAGAGCGAAACTGATCCGTATTATAGAGACGTTTATATTGAAGGTAACTGGGGAATATTAGGCAATGTTATTTTCAGAAACTGGAAGGTGGAAGATACTTCTAAGTATAATTTTGATAGATATATTAATGGGCTTGATTTTGGATTTGCTAATGATCCAGCTGCATTTGTAAGAATGAGTTTTGATAGGAAAAGAAATAGGCTGTTTATCCTGGATGAAATATATGCAACTGGACTGGACAATGAAGAATTAGCTAAATTAATCAAAGAAAAAATAGGTAGTGAATTAGTTACTTGTGATAGTGCAGAACCTAAATCTATACAAGAATTAAGAAAATACGGTGTAAATGCACGTGGGGCAAAAAAAGGAAAGGGAAGTTTAGAAACAGGATATAAATTCTTACAGAAATTAGAAATAATCATAGATCCAAAATGCCAGAATACAATAAATGAATTTACAGTACATAAGTGGAAAGAAAATAAAAATGGTGAAGCCTTACCTATCCCAGAAGATAAGGATAATCATGCTATTGATGCAATTAGATATGGTATTGAAGATGAGATTATAGAAAATACTTATATAGAAGAAGAAATGGAGTGGTGAGAATGAGATTTCACGACAAAATAGATTTTAAATTGTTAGATTCGATGTTTAAAGATGAATTTGAATATGAACAAGAGGATGTTGATTTTTTATATAATTTCATTCCAAAATTTATTATTATATCAATTGCTCTTACAATGCAAAAAAAACTTTCTCTTGTTGGTGATGGAAGTGAAAAAGATAAAGTAAATCAAATTTGGGATATTTGGGAAAATAATAATATGCAAACTTTGAAATATGAAATTGCGAAACATTTTTTCTTGTATAATCAAGTCAATTTAGAAGCTGTTCTTGAAGATACAACTGATAAGATTTCAGGGACAAAAATAATACTTCATCATCCAAGCGCAATTTCAATTGAAAAAGTGGCAAATGAAATAGTAAAAGTTGAGATTCAAAGTGAGATTTTTATTGATGGTAAAAAAGTACAAACAAAAAAGATTCTTACCGAAGATGAAATAATAACCAAAATAGGTGATAAAGAAGAGAGAAAGCCGAATTTATATGACGGAATTCCTTTTATAAGGATTGATAATGAAAATTATAGGATTATAGGGTTAATTCGATTGCAGGATAGATTGAATCTATATGAATCATATCTTGATGTTCTTTTTGATTTACATGCAGATCCAATTCTTTACGATGATTTAGGCGAAGCTTTTATGGCAAAACAACAGGCCAATAAAGAAACTAAGATAATTGTTAGCAAAGATAAAAGAAAAATAAGGAAGTTTCTGCATTATCCAAGAGATTCTAAAGGATTAAACCTTCTTGAATCAAATGGCGCAATGGCTGAGAGAATACAAGTTCAACAAGATAAAATAAATAAGACAATTGAAAAACTTTTCCCTGAAGTTGTTTTGATGGATATTTTAAAAGCTGGAGGGCAAATCACTGGGCCTGGTTTAGAAAAGAAATTAATAGAAATAAGCTCACATATTAATTTAGCTCGTGGAGCTTTAAAAAATGGATTGGAAGAATTAAACGAATTAATAAGTTGGTTAATATTTGATCAAAAAATAAAAACACAGATAGAATTTGAACCAATAACTCCACGTGATTTTGATGATGTAATAAATGAAGTTACTAAAGTTTCAGGTATTTTAAGCAAAAAATGGCAATTGGAGAAATTGCAAAAAGAAGGAATTATCAATAATGCGGAAGAAGAAATGAAAAATTTAGAAAAAGAAAACCAAGCTAGTCCTTTAGGTTGGTGAAAAAATGACAAAACAAGACTTTGAATCTAAAATGCTGGAATTAAGAAAGAATTATTTAAATACAACGATAAAAGAACTTGAAGAAAAATATAGAACCGAATATTCAAAATTATTTAAAGAGCTTTATTATGATTTAAACAATAGAATAAAAAAATACAAAGACGATATGGGAAATATTAGAGCAATTTATTTAAATCAAATAAAAGAAGATTTGAAGAAAGAGATAAATAAGTTCTATAAAAGATATAAATCTACCACATTAAATCTTTTAGAAGAATCAAGTTTTAGGGCTTTTGAAGACATGAAAGAAATTTATTTTAAAGTTGGAATGGAAAACTTAATTGAACATATAAAATGGAATAAAAATATTATGGATTATTTGATATCTTATCAAGCACAAGATGGATTAACTATTTCTAAAAGATTATGGGGTCATTCAAAACAAATAAGAGATAAGATATTTGATTCATTAAAAAAGAATATTCTTGCAGGTGAGTCTGTTTGGGATACGATGATGGAACTTCAGGAGATAAAATCGCCTAAAATAAAAATTCCGGAGTATCTAGAAAAAGAATTTGAGAAGATGTCGCATAAAAAAATAGAGGAAATAATAGATTTATACACAGTAAAAAAGACAAATTATCTTACAAGAAGACTTGTAGAAGCTGAAATTGAAAGAGCATATAGAACAACTACATTGAAACTTGCTGAAGATAAGGAATGGATAAAAGGAATGAAATGGAATCTTTCACATAAACATAAATACGGAGCATATGATTGTAACTGTGAAAAGAACGCGACACAAAATGCTTTTGGGCTTGGAAGAGGTGTATATCCGATAAAATATTATCCTCATGTTCCTGATCATCCTTGGTGCAATTGTTTTGAAACTGAAATTTTTGATGAAAAAGTTCTGGAAGATTATGGTATAATTGATAAAAAAAACAAGAAAAAGGACGATAATATGAGTGATAGAATTTCATTTGACAAAATGACAGATAAACAACGAAATCAATTTTTATTGAAAAAAATCGAAAAAAGAGAAAGTTTAACTGAAGAAGAAGGAAAATCTTTAGAAAAATATTTAAACAAAGTAGATTGGGATAAAAGTTTTAAAAAGAGAATAGATGTTGAAAATCCAGAATATGAAATAGGTGAAGAAGTTGATTTACTAACTGCCCATTACATAAAGCGTAAATACTTAGAAAATTTTAAATTTAAAAATATAGAAAGTTATAATCGATTAATAAAAGAGACTTTGAAAAAAGGAGATATATATGGTATAATTGATAGAGAGAAATTCGAAGAGGGCGATATTGCCGTATTAGATATTATAAAAATATATACTGTAGAGGAAATTAAAGATTATTTCGAAGAAATACCGAAAACAACAAATTTAATTGTAAAAGTTAATGTTCTATTTGGAAAAATAAAAACTGCATTTGCTAAGGAAGAAAAACGACTTGATAAAATGATGAAGAAGGAGGTTTTATTATGGAAAAGGAAATAGATGCTTTAACATATGCAAAAAGATATTATTCAGCAGTAAAATATTATAAAGAAGATCCATATTTTGCTGAAGATGCAGCATATTATAGACGTATGGCAATAGTAAAACTTAGAAAACTTCATAATTCTAAGGCAAAAAAGGAAGTAAAAGTAATATTAAAAACAGCCGATAAAATCTTAAGAGGAGAAAAAAAACTTTTAATAGATCGTCTTTCACGCATTTCTAGTATGGATAAAAAAGAACTAAAATATTTAGAAAGAATATAACTTAAGCCGCTCATATGAGCGGTTTTTTTATTGATACACAAAATTAATTGGAGCCTTTTAGGCTCCTTTTTTTATTGCCAAAATATCATGGAGGTGAAATAGTGAAAGGTAAAGATTTAGATTTTAACTTTGATTTGCAGTTGTTTGCAGAAAATGGTGAAGGAGGTGAAAATGGAACAGAACCACAGAATAATCCCACAAACGAAAATGGACAAAACAATGAACCTACGCAAGAACCGGAAAAAAATACAGAAATTGAATCGTTGAAAACACAGATTTCTGAATTAACTAAGATTATTGAGGAATTAAAATCAAACAAAAAAACTGAAACTGAACCCGGCAAAAATGATGAAAATGATGAAACTAATCCTATGAGTGAAATCGAAAAATTGAAAGCAGAATTGGCCAAAAAAGATTTAATCTATCAAACTGAAAAGTTATTAATGAAAGAAGGATTTGCAGAATATGCAGATTCGCTAATGCCAATAGTTATGAAAGATGACGTGAAAACTACAGAAAAGAATATAAAAACACTTAAAACTGTAATTGAAAAATTGACTCAAGCTAAAATAGAAGATTTAAAAAAAGGCAAAGGATTTAAAGGAACTGGAACAGACAGCATGGAACATTTAGAATCTGAAATAGAAAGTATTTTAAGTGTTGATAAAACAGGAGCGCCTAAAATAGAAGATTTTTGGAAATAAGAAAGGAGAGTGATTTAAATGCTTAATCAAAAAGATTATGCAGGTAGTGTAGCATTTTTGGTAAGTGATCATTTTGTAATGTTAGGTTGTGTAATTGATTCTTCAGCAGTAACTGCCGATTCAGATGGAGATAAAATCTTAAAAGCTGGAACAGTCTTAGGAAAAATAACTGCAAGTGGAAAATTTGGACCATATGATTCTACTGCAAGTGATGGAAGACAAACAGCAGTTGGTATTTTAGTACATGATGTAGATGTGACTAAAGAAGATGAAATGGCCAATTACGTAATTCACGGTGTTGTTCAAGAATCAAAACTTACAGGTATTGATGCCACAGCAAAAACACAATTATCACATATTATCTTTATATAAGGAGCGTGATATAGCATGAAAACTATTGCAAATCTTTTGGATTCAAAAACATTTTTAAATTACATGTTGAATAGACCTGACAGAAAATTCTTAGGTGATGTCATTTTCCCAAGAAAGAAGATTGATACATTATCTTTTGAATGGGTTAAAGGTGCAAATAATCTTCCGGTAATGGCCAGAGTTCAACCATTTGGTGCTGAAGCTGCTATTATGGGAAGAGATGGAGTATCAACAGTTTCAGGAAAAATTCCAGTTATAAAAATTAAAAGAAGTCTTGATGAAGAAGAGTATATTAAATTAAAAAAATTCCAAAAAAGAGGATATGACATTCCAGAAAGTACAATAAGAAAGATTTTTGATGATGTAACTGCTGTATTTGATAGTGTTGAAAACAAAATTGAATATTTAAGAATGCAAGCATTATGTAAAGGACAACTTGATTTTACAAATGATGGTTTTCAATACTCAATAGATTATCTCATGCCATCTGAAAACAAACCAACTGTTGCAACTCTTTGGAGCGATACCACAAATTCAGATCCAGAAAATGATATTTACACATGGGTATCAATGGTCATTGAAAAAGGAGGACCTCAACCAACAAAAGCTGTAACCTCTTTAAAAGTTGTAAATTACTTATTGAGAAACGTAAATTTAAGGAAAGCAATATTTGGTGTAAATTCAGACAGATTGCTTGATTTAAGAACATTGAACTCTTACTTTACTTCAAAAGGATTACCAGCATTAACTCACTACGATTTACAAGCACGAGATTTGAGTGGAAATACAGTAAGATTCTTTGATGAAGATAAATTCGTATTGCTTCCTGGAAATGGAGTAGCAGGAGATACACTCGTTGGTCCAACAGCCGAAGCATTATTAGAAGATGCAGGTAAGAAGAAAAAAGAACTTAAAGGTATAACAGTTGTACAATGGGAATCAACAGAACCAGTTACATTATGGACAAAAGCTGCAGCTGCTCAAATTCCTTCTATGCCATATGCTGATTATACAGTAAGTGCTACAGTTATTTAATATAATCCGCTCTGATGGGCGGATTTTTTTATTGTTTACAAAATTAAAAATTGGAGGTTAGAAAAATGAAATATAAGGTATTAATTCCATTGACTTTAGATGGAAAAGTTTGGAAAAAAGGCGAAATTGTGGAATTAGATAAAAATTATCCAGTTGGAGATTTGATTAAAAGAAAAGTTATAGAAGCTGTAAAGACTTCAAAGAAAGAAGCTGATAATAATGACAAATCTGGAGAGAATAAGAATTGAATTAAGGGATTCAAATGGGAAGGTTTTCTCTGATTCAGAATTAGAAGCATGGCTTAGTGATCATGGATTAAATAAAGATGATTTATACACTGCAGAAAACAAAATATCTTTAATGCTTGCGGTTAGAGATGCTTTGAGACAACTGCTTAGGGATTGGGATTCGGCAAAAACAACAACGAGAGGTGATTATCAGGAGAGTTATTCAAAAACTTCATTGATACGTGAAATTGAAAGGATTACAAGAGAATATGAGTGGGATTTGGTTATTGGAGAGATGAGTTATGAAGATTGAAATTGTAGGTGATAAGAAATTAAATAAAAGACTAAAACAATTAGGAAAAAATTTAGGGCCTTCTGGAAGAAGGAAGGCTTTTGGCATTGCAACATCTTTATTAGCTAATTATTTAAAACTCTTGTATGATAAAGAGTTAAACTCATCTAAGATAAAAAATAAAGTTTTTACAGAAGTTTCTACAGAACATGGAAAGGTTTATACTGACCAAATACATGCAATATTTTTAGAATATGGAACTAAAGCACACGATATTTTCCCAAAAAGGAAAAAAGCTTTAAGTTGGTATATTGGGCCAAAACCTAAACCACAAGGATATATGGGAGATAAAAAATACTGGGCAGTAGCTAAACATGTAAGACATCCAGGAACAAAAGGGAAATATTTCTTTGCAAGAACATTGAAAGATAATAAAGAGAAGATTTTGACAATCTTTAAAAAAGGAATGATGGAAGATGTATAATGATTTATTAAATTCAATAAAATCAGATTTAAAAGGAATGACATATAATAACAAAAATGTTTTTCAAAAAGTAGGTATTGGAGCTTTGAAAGCCGATGATTATTTATCTTCAGCTTCAATTTTTTTAGATTCATCTAATCATCAGCAAATGACTTCATTGAGATATGAAATTAATGTAAATGTTGATATAGTGTGTGTTTTTTCAATGAGTAGAGGCGAAGATTCGGAATTGTTTTTTCAAGAAAAATATGATATTGTAGAAGTTCTGGAAAAATATTTTAAGCAGAATTATCAGTTATTGAATACAGAATTTAGTTCTGATGACGAACATCTTTTTGTTATGTTCAGAATAAAAACAAGTGAGGTGAATAATATATGAGTTATACAGGTGCAAAAAGTAGCGTATTGTTAGGAATAGAGAGTTCGTTCGCGACTGAAGCAACGTTGAAATATAAGTTGCCTTTCAAATCAGAAAGTTTGAATCACAAAATTGAAACAGCAAAATCCGAGGCATTGCTTGGAATTAGAGGAACAAAATCACTTGCTCCTACGAAAGAAGGTGCAGAAGGCTCTCTTGAATTAGAAGCTTATCCAACATCCGCAGGATTAGCTTTTTACCTTGCCTTAGGTAAAGCGGCATTAGTGGATCCTGACGGAACAGCTGATAGTGGTGATGAATATACGAAAATTACACCTATTGATTTAAATTCAGATATACCTTCTGCAACAGTTCAAGTGGATCATTCAGGACAAAAAATGAAATATTTAGGAATGAAAGTAAATTCATTAAAATTCAGTGGTGCAGTTGGTTCAATACCTTCAATTAGTTTAGATTTAGTAGGTAAAGAGGAAGTAGTAGGAGCTGGAACAGAAGGGACAATAGTTGATGTAGATGATCAACCCTTTTTCTTTAAAGAATTAACTCTATACACAGATGACTTTCAAACAACAACCGATCTTTATTCAAGTATTGAGCTAAATATAGGTAATAACTTAGATGCAGACGATTACAGACTTGATGGAACAGGGAAAAGAAAAACATTAGAAGCAGGTAATTTAGAAATAACAGGAAGTTTAGATATTATCTTTGATGCTTCTGTTGTTAGTGGTGAATACAGTAAATTTAAAAACTTCCAGGACGGAGCAATAGGTATTAAATTAGAAAAAGCAACAGGAGAAAAATTAACAATATATCTTCCAAGAATCAATTTCTCAGAAATGACACACGATATTGGAGGAGCAGAAAAAATAATGTTCAAAGCAAACTTTACAGCTTTAATTCCTGATACTGGTGATGTAATTGAAGTTTCTGATTATCAAAATACAACTGGAACATATTAAGATTGGAGGTAGAGGTTATGGGATTTTTTATTGATGAAGGAAAAACTATAAAAATATATTTTGATGATAAGATGAATATTATAAAGAAGGAAACAGAAAACTGGATTGAAGTAAAAGCAGAACCAAATTTTTATCTCCTTGAAGAAATTAGAAAAGCAATAAAACCTAAAACTATAAAAATGAATGCAAGAACGAATGAAATAGAATTAGATACAGAAAAAATGGGAGAAGTTCCAGTGGAGCTATTAGTAAAATTAATTGTAAATTGGAGCGAATCAGAAAAGCCAACAGCACAAATTTTAAAAACAAAAGTTAATCCAAAATTCTTACAAAATCTTTGGAATAAGTTATTAGAAATGTATGAAGTTGGCGATCAAAATGCTATTGGAATTTGATGGAGAAGTAATTTTTTTTAAAGAAGATACAATAAGAACATTAGAGTTGAGAAGGCAGGGAAGAAAAGTTGAAGCCCTGCCTTTTTTAATTTATAACTGGACTTTAAATAGAGAACTGAATTTGAAAAACATTTTGTTGTTAAAGCCTGAAATTCTTGATAATGTTTTAAGTAAAGCAATTGAAGGTTATTTGATAATAACTAATATAAATGAATCAAAACTTGAAATGTTTATAAAAACGTCTTTTATAGTAGAAGAATTAAATTTTGATGGATTTGACGAAAAAGAAAAGGAACATTTAAAAGAATGTTTTTTGATTAAAAATAATTTATTTGATCATAGAGGTAACTTAGTCAATTTACCTGATTCAGGTGGTTTATTAGACCAGAATGCAAAGTATATGTATTTTTTAAGTAAATATAGAAAAGTATTAATCGAGAAAATCAACGAAGAAAATAATAAGAAAAATAAGGCGGTGAGATAAATGTCTAATTCCGCAACTTTAAGTTTAATTATACAGGCAAAAGATTATGCTTCTAAAGTTTTAAAAACAGTTACAGGAGCAATGAATAAATTAGAAAGTGCAACTCAAAAAGCTGATAGAAGTTTCCAGGAATTCAAAACAAGTATGAATGAAATGGCAAGATATGCAAAATATGCTTTGGGTGCAATAACTGCAACAGGAACAGCTATCGTTGCTTTTAGTAAAGATACAGAAAAAGCTATGGCAAATGCTTCTACAATGTTTGGTGTTGCTGGGAAAGAGTTTGAAAAACAATTAGGAAACAGAGTTGCAAGGATTTCACAACAATACGGAATATCTTTAAAGAAAATGTGGGATGCAACTTACGCATTAGGTAGTGCAGGTATAGCTTTAGAAAATGTTCCTGCAGTTTTAGAACAAACTGCAAGAGCAGCTGTTGCAGGTGGTGCTGATATAGAAACAGCTTTTACAGGAGCTATAAAACAAATCAAAGGTTTTGGGTTAAGTTTAAATGATTTAGAAAAAGTTTATGCTGTACAGTTTCAAGCTGTAAAATATGGTCTTTTAACTTATGATCAACTTGCACAATATATTCCGGAAATAGCTGCTTCTGCAAGAAGTTTAGGGGAAGATTGGAAATCAGCAACAGCAACATTTGCAACACTAACAAAATATATGCCAGATGCTGCACAAGCAGCTAATGCACTTCAAAATGCCTACGACGAACTAACTCAAAAATCAGAAAACCTTGCAAAAGCTGGGATTAAATTATATGATAATGGGAAATTTATTGGATTTGTAAAAGTTTTAGAACAAATAAGAAATCAATTGAAAGGCAAAACAAATGAAGAAGTAGCAGAATTTATAAACAGCTTAGAATTATCAGATACAGCAAGAGGAGCTATTGTAAATCTTGTGAATAATTTTGAAGATTTAGAAACGATAACAAATTCAGTAACCGATGATGTTTCCGCTTTGAATGAAATGTTTTTAAAACAGACACAAACTTTAGAATTTCAATTGAGAAGATTATTTGTTGTTTTTGATAATCTAAAGCAAAGCATTTATAACACATTTAAAAGTACATTAGGGCAATGGGTTCAAAAAGCAATTATATGGATTCAAGGATTAACAAAATGGATTGATGAAAATAAGGAAAAATTTATTGCGCTTATTAGTGCAATAACAAGACTTTTGACAACAATCATAATTTTTAATATAATTTTGAATTTAATTGGGAAAATTGGTGATGCAGTTAGAGCGTTGGCAAATCCATTTACATGGTTATTTGGTGTTTTATTAGCTTGGTTTGCTTCTTTGGATAAGGCTAAAAGAGCTGAAGTTATTGAAAATATTTTAAAAGGACTAGGAAATGCTATTGAATGGATTGGGAAACAATTTGAAATAATAAGAAAAGAAGGACTAATAAAATGGTTATTAGATTTATTCAAAAATTTTGCAAAACTTGCTTTTAATATAACAATTAATTTGGTTAAAGGTAGTGCAGAAAAACTGTGGGATTGGTTTAATAAAGGTGCAAAAATTATTACAATTTATGCAGTAGGCGGCGGATACAACTTATGGAGTTGGTTTATTGATAGTATAAGAAAAATCACAATTGACGTATTTCAAGGTTTAAATAAATTATGGGACTGGTTTAAAGAAGGTTTAATAACGATATTAATTTATGCTACTAAAGGCGGGACAGACCTTTGGCCATGGTTTAATAACGGATTAAAATCTATAGTAATAAATGTTCTTGCAGGCTCTTTGTTAATATGGGAATGGTTAAAAAAAGGATCCAGAAGAGTAAAAGTTGATTTGTTAAAAGGTGCAGACTCTTTATATAATTGGTTAAAAACAGGGATAATTGAAGTAACAGTTAATCTTATACAGGGAACAATAGCGTTATGGGATTGGTTTAAAAAAGGCGTAAAGCAAATATCAATAGACCTAATAACTGCAGGTAATGTAGCTATCTCTACTGCAAAAGATGTAACTTTAAAATTCATAGAAGATATTTCCAATATATCAAAATGGATTATAGAAGGAATAAAAAAGATAACTTTAAGCTTAATTTTTTCGTACGTAAAAACATATCAATGGATTTTCGATGGAGCAAAAACACTTGCATTAACCATTTCTTTTAGCATAGCAGAAGGTGCTAAAAAAATATGGAACTTTTTTGAAGATTTAATCAAAAATGCATGGACAAAAACTATACAATTTACGATAGATTTATTTAAAGGCAAAAACGAATTTGAAGAAAAACCTGTAAATCCAGATGCTGAAAAAACAATGAAAGATAATAAATATATTATTCCAGGCGAGACATCTGCAAATTTAACAGGTGCAGCAAATAGTACAACAACGTTAGCAACAGATGTTCCATTAACTACAGGTCAATATGCTTTAAGAATGGCCGGAATATTTGGTTCAATTGGTACAGGAGTATTAACGAGTTCAGCATTATCAGCAACATTTTTAGAAGAGGCTTTAAAATATGCTTTATTTGCAGCAGGATTTGCAAGCGGAGGATACACAGGTGATGGTGGGAAATATGATGTTGCCGGTGTAGTACATAAAGGTGAATATGTAATTCCTGCCTGGATGGTAAAAAAATATCCTCAATTAGTTGCAATGTTAGAACAAAAAAGGATTAGAGGATATGAAACAGGCGGTGGAGTTGATATAGTAAGTTTGATTTCAAATTATCTTTCTGGTTCGGGCAATACGAATATAGCAAAAGATTTCACTGAAACAAAAAATATAGCAAATGAAATCTTGAATTATGTTATGAATTACGTTCCAGATGCAAAAGAAAATGAAAATGTAATAAGGACTGTATTAAATCAACTCTTAGGAATTGAAGATGATTCAAATAAAGCACAAAAAGAAACTAAAAACATTCTTTTGGAACAATTAAAACTTGCTCAAACCTTATATCCTCAAACAAAAGCATATTATGATTTAGAAACAAAACAATTAGGAAGTTTAAGTCAGATGTTCAAAGGTGGATTTGATGTATTAACAGGAAGTATAAGAAATGTGGGAACTTTAGTTGCTGATGGAATTATGAAAACATCATGGGCACAAAATATATCAAATTGGATTAAAAGTAATGCTAAATCAGCTGGAAATGCTATTAGCGGAGGCCTTTCAAGTTTTGGAAATGCAATGGGAGAATTAGGATCACAAATAAGTTTAGATCCGATTTATGGTCCAATATTAGACGGTTTAAAAAACGTTTTTGGTGGTATAACAGGATTACTCGGAGATATATTTGGACCAGTTATTCAAGCAATTATGAGTCTTAGCAATGTAGTATCTATCTTAAATCCAATAACAACTATTGTGGAAAGTTTAATGGCAGTAATAGGACCTTTAATAAATAGTGCTTTACAACCATTTGTAAATATATTAAAAGCACTTGGACAAATGTTAGGAACATTATTAATACCGCTATTCAGTCCATTATTCGCTGGATTACAAGCAATTGGAGCAGTTTTAACTTGGATTTATAACTCAGTTCTTGTTCCAATTGGCAGAGGTTTCTATGTGGTATTTGGAATGATCGCAAGTGCTTTTAATTGGTTGTATAATGTTGTTTCAGATATAGTTAAAGGATTAACCTTTGGAGTTTTAGACATAGGAAAAAGAGCTGTAAAAAGTTTTGGCCAAATTGTAAGAGAAGCAAATGAAAAAGTTTCAGAAATTGATATGAACGTTGAACAAAATGTAGAAAATTCCTATCAAAGTCAATATACAAGTACAGTGCAACGTTCTGGTCCAGAAGTTGTGAATAATACATTTATCATAAATGCAAATGATAGTTTTATAATGGATGGAGAAAGTAGTTTCAAAGAATACTTAGCAAAGACAGTTCAAGAATTATTCGACAATGGAACATTGAAATTTGCATAAATTAAAAGCGAAGCCCGTTTATGGAGCTTCGCTTAATTTAATATAATAGGCATATTATTCCTGTCATAAAAATTACTCATCATCAATCAGTTCTAAAATTTCATTAAAATCAGTTATTTCTAAAGCTTTCATTATTTTATCTAAGTTATCAAAATTTATAGTTCGATTTTTGTCTTTTATTGTTTTGTGTAAATTTGAGTAACTCATACCTGTTTGCTGAGCTAACCAATATATTGATTTATTTTGTTTTTTTAGAATTTCATCAATTTTATTTATGATCATTTTAATCCCTCGCCTATTCAAAATATAACATATATATTATACTAAAAATATAATATAAAAACAATATATATCTTTTTAGATATATGCTATTGACAATATATATTAAAAAGTGTATAATAAAAATGTCGGTTCACCGGCCACACTGGAAACCGGTGGCAGAGCAGCCCCTCTGCAAAACCGACAAATATATTATACCACACTGGAGGGATGTTTATGGCAAATTTAGTTAAATTTAATTTTAAAAGTAACGAAGTGAGAGTATTGTTAAGAGACGGAGAACCTTGGTGGGTTGGGAAAGATGTTGCTGACGTTTTAGGGTATACAAAACCTGATAAAATGTATGCACGTCTTGATGATGATGAGAAAATATTGATAAATAGTACAAATTTTGCAAACTCCAAATTGGAGGGTACAAATTCAAAGGTGAGACACCTAATCATAATCAACGAATCAGGACTTTACAATGCGATACTTGGAAGTAAAAAACCTCAAGCAAAAGAATTTAAAAGATGGGTTACTCATGAAGTATTGCCTTCAATAAGAAAATATGGAAAGTATGAAGTTGAAACTAAAAAAACAGAATTTGAAAAATTAGAAAAAATGAAAGAAGTAATTTCACTAAGAAAGCAAAGAGAAAACAGATTAAGGGCTTTACAACTTCAGAAATTTCTAAAAGAAAATGAAGATTTGGATGAAATGACCAAGAAAACAATTGAATCAGAAATCTTAAAACTATTAACAAACAAAAGAATAATTCCGTTGCCACCATACAATAAAAATATGTCAAATAAATTATTAATTGATAATGATAAAATGGAACCAACTTATAAGAAAGGAGATATTGTTTATTATGAGAAAAAGGATTATGAGCCTGGAAATGATGTAGTTATATATTACAAAGGTAAAAAAATTCTAAAAAGATGTGCAAGAAACAGGCATGATGGAAGGATTTTTTTCTATAATTTACAACCAACAATAGATGGTATAGAAGTAGTATGGGAAAACGAATGTACAGTTCTTGGCGTAGTTACAAGTATTCAAAGGGAGATTTTTAAAGTAGAACTTAAATATGAACCTGAATATCAAAAAGAGACCTAAAACGGTCTCTTTTTTATTATTTAATTATAACTTTTTTGCCCATAGCTTTAAATAATTTTTGTAAAAAATCAACTCTTGGATTTACTAAACCACGTTCAAAACGAGAAAGGGCTTGTTGTTTAATTCCAACAATTTTAGCAAATTCTTTTTGGGTAAGATGGTGTTTTTGTCGATATTCAATAACAGTAGCTATAGCTTGATATTTTAAATCGAGTTCATCATATTTTTCTTTTAATTTTGGATTTTTTTCAAAAACTTGTTTTTTGTATTCCTCGTAATCATATAATTCGATTTTTCCCATAATCATCCCTCCATTTCATCAATTATTCTTTTCATCTTTTTAAAAATAGGATCTAATATAGTCGGGCCAAATTTTTGTGTCTTCTTTATTTTATAATCGAATAAAACAAAAATAACATTATCCTTTATGAAATAGAAAATTCTTAATTGAATATGTGATCTAATTCTTAGTTCTTTTAAAACAGTTCCTTTATATTTATAATTTCTAAAAGGTCTTGAATATGGCATTTTTAATTCTGAACCAAATTTCATCAATAAGTCAAAGGTTTTAAAAATTTCAGCATGTAATTCCATATCTTCAGTTTTGGTACTAGAAGCCAGTTTATCTAAATATTTTAGAACCTTTTTATCAAAATAAAGTTTTCTTTCATTCATAATTAACTCCCCATTTATTTGTAATTCAATATAATTATACAACATATTTGTTGTTAAGTCAACTAACTACGGAGGTGAATTAAATGGTAAGAAGCTCAGAAAAACCTTCTGAAATTCAAATTATAAATGTTACTGATGATGTTAGAAAAGGAAGAACAAAAGTGAAATATGCGTTTAATTACAATATTCAAGAAATTCAAGAAGAAGTTCCAATAATTGACGAACAAGGGAATGAAGTAATGCAAACTCAAACAATGTATGAATATGAACAATTTGTTTTTGAAAGTGAATTTGATTTGTTCATGAAAAATGTTATTCCAGAAGTTTTAAAAACAATGTATGCAGCTAAAAAAGATGAAATAATGCAAAACCTCGCCTTAGCTAATACTAAAATACCAAAAGAAATAAACATTGGAGAGTGGTAAATCATGGCTTTGATAAAAACACCATACAACCTCATTTATAACGATGATGGCAGTTTGTGTGTAACTTTGCATGATGATGATGTGCCGTTCGAGGGTGTAAAAAGTTTTGCAGTTGAAGAGGGGACGACAAATCTAATTGCAGACAGAAAAGACAAACTTTGGATTACAAGCTCCGGGAGAGGCGTAACTATGACTGATTTAGGTATTGATTCAAACGGTTGGAGAAAATATGCATTATCTGGTACTTGGACTGGCGGAACATATCCGTATATTGTTAATATAGGTTCAATAACATTCACTGGTGGGAGTTATTATTCAGCACAATGTTTAATAAAGTTTTCTGATGAAAGTAAATTTACAAACTTTGGAGGTATTAACTATGTTAATCAACCTATGAATAATGAAGGTAACAGATATCACATAAAATATAATGATTATTATAAGTTTATAAATGAAGGATTTAGTTATGTAGATACCACAACACAAGTAGGTTATTTAGTGTTTAGACCTTTAGAAGGTCAAACATTTGACCCTAATAAAGATTTCATATGGGTAAAAAATATTCAAGTCGAACAAAAAAGTTTCACCACCTCGTTTGTAAATGGGACAAGACCATATGGACAATTTAAATTTTCAAAAAAAATGGATTATAAAAATCTTGTATTATCTACATGGTTTAAAATAAATAAAGTAAATAATCCATATCCGAGAATTTTTGATCAAACGCCTGATGATACTAATAGCGTTGACGATTTTGGATTTTATTATGAACAAATTACTAGTAAATTTAAATTAAAAGCAAATACTATAGAGTTATTAAGTTCTTATATATCAAATTCAGATGTAACTAACAAATGGTGGTTTGTTGTTATTGGTTTTGATAATGATATAGGATTTATAAAATTATATGATGAAAATTCATTATTTTGGGACACTACATTTACAAACAATATAAACAATGAATCAGTAAAACAATATATGTTTAAAATCGGAGATAGTGGAACAAAACAAAGATTATTAAACGGTTTAATTTCAAACCTTTTCATAGGAGATTATAAAGATAAAGACGGTAATGTAATCTGGACAGACGAATTCATTCAAGAAATTTACAACGCTAAGAAACCATTTGCAGTACCAGCTAAGATACCAATAATATAATTGAAGGAGCGTAATGCTCCTTTTTTAATTGTGAGGTGAAATAAATGTTCGAACCTTTGAGCATAGATCAAAATTATTTGCAATATATTAGAGATCCAACGAGATATAAAAAGATATTATTTTATGCAAAAATAGATGGGCAAAATTGGTATGATTTGAGTAATTATGTTCAAAAAATTACAACAACAAATAGAATTCAACTTCTTTCCAAACCTGCATTTGATGAAGCAAAAATCACAGTAGCTAACTTAAACAATGAATTCACTCCAACGCAATATAATGATACTTTCGATCCTGTAAATGGAAAGATAAATGGAACTGTTAATGATAATTATTTAAATAAAATATGGGAAGTTAAAATTCTTGTTAGAGTTGATAATGGAACATCTCATATTGATGTTCCTATTTTTTATGGCTGGAAATTACAACAAGGAATAGCAGAAAAACACAAAAAAGCAGAAATAGCAATAAAAGATTTATTATGGATAACTTCTCAAAAGAAATTAGAATATCCGTTATTATACACCGCAATGAAACCAAATGAAATAATAGCAGACTTATTAACAAGAGCAGGAATAGATAGCAGTTATCACGATTTGCAATCATTAACAACGACATTTGATGTATTTATTGCAGGGCAAGATAAAACTTACTGGCAAGTGATTCAAGAAATAGTGAATGCAACACAGGGAAGATTATCAGTAAGCCCGGAAGGAAAAATAAAATTTAGAACTCGAATTGAAAACTTTACCGAACCAGCTACAGCCCTAAATATTGATGAAAATAATTTTGCAAATTATGAATTAACTAAAGATAAAAAATATAATAGAATTGTTGTTGAGAGTGAAGGGTATGAAATTGGAGCTACAAAAACAGAATTACTTATAGATACGAAACTCCAGGGAGATAATGCAATAATTTCAGCTGGAAAACAGGCTACATTTGAACTCGAATACACAAGTGACTATGGAAAAGACTTTGATACATATGTAACTTTAACAGTATATGAAGGAGATACTATAGTTGAAGATAAAGGAAGTTTTCAACAAGGAGATAACAACGGATTAATAAGAGTTGATGAATTAACAGCATATCCGGGGAAACTAGTTTTAAAAATTACAAATCTTTCAAGTAGTGCTGATTATAGAATTGATTATGTTGGATTTAAAGGAAGACCTATAAAGAAAATAAGTTTAGACAATGTTGTGCTTCCAAATACAACTAATGAACCTGATTCAGAATTAAAAATCAAATCTTATTATTCAAATCAAAGTATGCTTTCAAATGTTGCTGATGTTGCATATTCTAACTCAGAAAAAGAAATACACTTTAATCTTAGAATGAATGAATTTTATCCAGATATTTACGCTGGAAATTTGATAGATGTTTCTCTTGCGCCAAAAGGAATAGCAAATGGTATATTCATTATCAACAAAGTTAATCATAAACTTACTCCATCAAAGTTTGAAACAGTAATCGATATAACAGAATGGAAAAATATAGCTTTTGATATTAATAATAAAATAATAACCAAATCTATAAAGTCGGATGCAGTAGTAAAACCTCCTGAACAAACACAAATCGAAGAAATACAAGGGCAAGTACAAGCACTTCAAACACAAACTGATGAGGTTGATAATAGAACAAGCTATTTAGACGGAAAAGCTCCTGCAACTCCATTAAATCTATCATTAACAACAATAAACGAGAATGGATTAAGTTTTATAAAAGCATCGTGGAACGCAAACACAGAAAGCGATCTTATTGGATATGAACTAGCATGGAGTTACGATGGAACAGACTGGAATTATATAAAAACATCTGAAACACTCGTGAAATTTGAAGTAGTAGGAAATAAAACAATATACGTAAAATTAAGAGCTTTAGACGCAGAAGGAAAGAAATCAAACTGGAGTGCAGTGCAAAACATAACAAGTGCAAAAGATGAAACACCACCTGCGATTCCAGCAGGATTAACAGCCACAGGATTATTTCAAAAAATACAGGTTTCATGGAATGCAAACTCAGAAGAAGATTTCAAAGAATATGAATTACAAGTAGCAACTGATAGCGAATTTACACAAAATGTAGAAAACATAAAATTTAATACAACAAGTTTTACATATTCCGGAGCATCTAATACAACATATTATTTCAGAATTAGAGCTATAGATCAAAGTGGTAATATAAGTAATTGGAGTGCAAGTGTTTCAGCAACAACTGCAAAGGTTTATGATGAAGATTTAGAAAGTGCTATTTTGGAAGACGCTCAAAACGATATTGAAAACTTAAATATAAGTTTAGGATATAAAGCTATTTCTCTTCCACAAGGAGCAATCGCATATTGGGCTAATTCACTTGTTGATGAAATAAACCAACTTGTGCCAGAAGGTTATGAATATTCTAACCTTGATAAAATGGTAAAAATCAAAGCAGATAATATATTGGCAGAAAGTATTTTAGCAGAACATATAGGAGCAAACAAAATCATAACCAACGCCGCAAATATCGCAACAGGTGTAATTCAAGAAGCACATATAAAAGATGCAAGTATTGCAGAAGCTAAAATAAAAGATGCAGCAATAACAAATGCGAAAATAGCAGATTTGGCTGTAGATGACGCTAAAATAGCAAGTATAGACGCAAGTAAAATAAAAACAGGATATTTAGATGCAGACAGAATAGCAGCTGGAACTATAACCGCAGATAAATTAATTATGCAACCTGCTTTTAGCGTTCCAGCTGGAGCAATTGCTTATTTCACTAACTCTCTTGTAGATGAAATTAATCAAATCACGCCAGTGGGTTATGATGAAGTAAACCTTGCGCCTACAATTACACTAACACCTGATAATGCTCCAAAAAATAGTATAGTTGCGGATTTGTTAGCAGCAGATAAAGTTTATGCAAATCATATAAGCGTAAATGAACTTTCAGCGCTTACAGCAAATGTAGGAACATTAACTGCTGGGGTGTTGCAAAACTCATCAGGAGAAACAAAACTTGACTTAACAAATGGAACATTACAATTAGGATATTCAGGTTCTGATGATTCGAAATACTTTAAGTATGATGGCTCAAATATCGAAATAAAAGGAGCAACATTAAGATTAAGTTCAGAATATGGAGAAATAATATTTGAAGATAGTGGGTGGGAAATATATGATGGTGCAATCGGAGGTAAAGGTGCTAGTTTATATTTTTATCATGCTGGAAAAAATAGAAGCATAAGGTTTATATCCAATCCAGATTATATGGGTATATCTGCAAGTTGGTATTTTTTACAGTTTAAATCACTTGATTTTGTTATTCATGGATATACATGGTATGGAGCAAATTATTATGATTTATTAGCTATTTATCAGTCTGCAGAAAATCCTTATTTAAGTAGTTATTTCCCTATAAAAGTTGGACGCATGGACACTGGTGATTTAAATACTTGTCCTGTAGGAACAATTGCAGAATATAATGGATATTTATATGTTAAAACATCAAATGGTGTAAAAAAAATAGCTACTATCTAATTAGGAGGTGTATGATGACGAAAAAAGAAAAAATACAATTAAAGTTCATGAATATAAATATGTTTATAGAAGATATTATCGAGTATATAAATGAACTTATAAGTGAAAACGAAAAATTAAAAAACGAAATTTCAAAGTTAAAGCAAGAATTTCAAAAGAAAACTAATGAAAAATAGAACCCTTCGGGGTTCTTTTTTTATTGTTCATGTTTGGAGGTGGAATTTTGGAAGTAGCAACATACGAATTTGAAACAGATTATATTGACATTTTGCCAATAGGAGATTTACATTTAGGAAGTGAAACTTCAGATTTTAACAAAATAATTAAAGCATTAGAACAAGAAAAGGATGCAAAAATAATTTTTCTTGGTGATTTAATTGACAATGCTATTGCAAATTCTTTGGGTGATGTGTATTCACAAAGAGATAACCCACATGAAACTATCCAACAAGTAAATGCATTATTTAATGCTTTTAGGGAAAGGATTTTGGGAGTTGTTGGTGGAAATCACGAACGTAGAACCTGGCGCAAAGTCGGAGTTGATCCAATTGCATTACTCTGTGAAGAAAAAGGTATTCCATATAGCGATGATCTTATGGTTGTTGATATTAATTTAAAACAAAAAGGGAAAAAACTTAGGGGAAGCAAGAATAGAATAAACTACAAAATAGCTTGTCATCATGGTTCAAGCGGTGGAAGATTTCCAGAAAGAAGCATGAGACAGCATAGATATTTTTTTGATGTTATTACTGGCATTGATATTTATTTGGCAGGACATACACATGTTCCAGAAATGCATAAGTTTTCCATTTTTGAGTATGATTCCAAGAACAAAAAGATACGAAAAAAAGACGTGGTAGATGTAACTGTTCCAGCATGGAATGATGAAAAATATGCTGTGCAGAAATTACTTGCACCAACAGCAAGAGGAATATTTAGAATACGTCTTTATACAGAAAAAAATCATAAAGTTGAAGTTTTGGCGAGGTGAAAACATGGACTATGAAAAAGAAATTGGGGATTTAAAATTAAAAAACGTTGAGCATAATGTTATTTTGCTTCAACTTAAAGAAGAAATCGAAAATCTCACTCAAAAAATAGATAAACTAAATGAAGAACTTCATAATGGTTTAATCTCAAAAAAAGTGAATGAAGCCCTTGAACGAAGAGCTGGAAAATGGTTATTAGGTGCAATAGGTAGTGCATTAGGAACAGGAATTATAGGCTTTTTAATTGGAAAGTTCTTTGGAGGTTGAGAATATGGATTGGGAAGATTATAGAGCAAAGCTTGCTATTGCAGTTATGGGAGAGTGTGAGAATTGTAGCACATTTGAAAAATTCCTTGTTGCTTGTGTTGGTTGGAATAGATGGTTACATCAAAAAAAATATAAATTCAATCCTTTGGAAAAAGATTTTCTTGGATACAATAGGAAAATAGTTATAAACAATGTGTCAAGAGATGCAATGGAAGAAAGTATCAAAGCTGTGGATAGAGCATTTATTGAATTAAGATCAAGTCCAGTATATCGTGATCTGTTCTTTTTCAATTTAACAGGGAAAAAACCGAGTACAATTTTTAAGGTTGAAGCTGCAAAATTTGAAGGAGTGAAGCATACATTCTTCAAAATTATTGAGTAATATTCAAGAAAACAAACTGAAATACTTTCTTAAAACACATAACACTCTCTAAGGGTGTTATTTTTTTATTTATATATAAACAATCATAAAAGCATAAAAACAGCGCTAACATCTTCAGATTTTAGCGTGTGAAATCCTTTTATAAAAAAGTTTTTAGGAGGTGTTATTTGTGGAAGAAGTTTTATTAAAAACCATTGTGTATGTAGCTGTTGGCATTGTGTATATCCTTGTAAATTCGTTATTGAAATCCAAAAAACTTGAAAGCGAAGTTAAAACTATAAGGAAGGTAATAAAACACGCCGTGGAATATGTAGAGCAAGTATCAAAAATTGAAGACTTACACGGAAATCAAAAAAAGCAATATGCAAAAACTGTTGCTAAAAACATGCTGAAAGATTTACACATTAACGTTTCTGATGGAATAATAGACACAATAATTGAAAGCATGGTCTTTTATATGAATTTAGAGAAAGGAGATGAAAGTAATGAACTTGAGTGATTGGAAATTATGGATAGT
Source organism: Marinitoga sp. 1135 (assembly GCF_013363245.1). Lineage (NCBI taxonomy): Bacteria > Thermotogati > Thermotogota > Thermotogae > Petrotogales > Petrotogaceae > Marinitoga > Marinitoga sp. 1135. The sequence continues at coordinate 125,296 of NZ_LBEZ01000001.1, forward strand.
TATAATAGCAAGTGTTTTAGCTGTTGGCCTGGCTTTTGTTTATCCTTATCAACCACAACGTCAGGAGGTGCTGCAGGAATATCAGAATATGTCGGATCAAGAAATAATAGATGTAATTGTGCCTTTAGAAAACAAAGACGAGGCACTAACTTATTTGGCCATGAAATACGATGGATATATGATAATTGAGGAATATTATATTGATAATAAAAAGTCGTGGTTTTTTAGACTGAAAAAAGAAGGTGTTAAGAAATGATCGAACTTAAAACAGGAGATGTATTACTTCTGAAAAAAGAAAATGCTCCAGGAGCTTACACATTCTTAAAAAAATTTCTCGGGAAAGATTTTGCTGATTTTGTGGCGAAAATTGAAAAACATGAATACATTCATTCAGAGTTATATGTAGGAAATGGATATGTCCTTGCAGCATGGTTCAATGGTGTGCATTTAGTAAAGTATCCTCTCGAAGTTCTGAGTAAATTCGATATATACAGACATGAAAAAATGGATGAAGAAAAAAGGAAAGTAATAAGAAAAAATGTGGCTAAATATTTTAATATGCCGTATGACTTCGCATCTTTGATTCTTAATGGACTTCCTGAAATTCTTAGTTTGGGCTTTGAACCACTCGAAAGATATTTTGAAAAACAACTTCCGTACAGTGATCCTAAAAAAATGATATGTAGTGAGCTTGTCGCAAGAATGTTTAAAGACGCGGGTATAATAATTGAACCAAATCCAGAATTTGTTACACCGGATGACTTAGCTCAATGTGAAGAGATGAAGAAGATTTTTTAGCGTAACAAAAATCTAAAAGGCTTTGTATAAAACAAAATCCCCCGAATTAACGGGGGATTTTCAAACCGGCCTATACCTTCGACATACAATCTCATGTTGCAGGGTATAGAATGGAGGCAACGGTGGGATTTGAACCCACGAATAGCGATTTTGCAGACCGCCGCCTTAGACCCCTTGGCTACGTTGCCTTAACCGTGAATAATTATACCACAAATATTATTAAGTTATATAGAAGAAAACATAAAATTTACTTAAATTTATTTTTCTCTGTTTCTATAAAACATTTGAATTCCTATTTCGTCCATCATTCTATTTTCTTCCCTTTGAAATTCAACCTTAAATTCTTCAAATTTCCTTTCTTTCAGTTTTTCGAGGATTATCCTATCTTTTCTTTTTTCTAAATAAATCTGTCTTTTTTCTTCTTCAAGTGCAACTTTTTGTCTGTAAATTTCTCCTAATTTTATTTTTTCTTCTTCAAGTGCTTCTAAATAACTTCTCCATTGTATTACCTCTTGAATAGTTAAAGTTTTCTCTGAAAGCATTTTTATGAATTTTTCGTTTTCATTTTTTATTTTTTCATTTATAGCAATCAAATCTTCTTCTGCCTTTATTCGATTGGCAGTTGCTTCAAGGAATATTCTTTTTGCATCTTCTTCAAGTCTTTCTCTTAAATTTTTAAGTCTTTCAAGATTAAATCTAAACCTCATTTAAATCAACTACTTTATTCCGAGTTTTTCAAGTTTATAATATAAATTTCTCACGGTTAAACCCAATTTTTTAGCCGCAGCTGTTTTATTTCCCTGACAACTTTTTAATGTTTCTATTATAATATATTTTTCATATTCTGAGAGTAACTCTTTTAAAGTGCCATCTAATTTCTTTTCAAGGTCTTCATTTTTTAATTCTGGTAGATGCATGGAGGTTATCATGGTTTCAGTTTGTGTCATATTCATTAAAGCTCTATCAAGCACATTTTCAAGTTCTCTAATATTTCCAGGCCAATCATAACTTTTTAAAATATTAACGGCATCTTCTGACAATCCATAAACAACTTTTTCATGTTTTTGATTTAAAATATGCAAAATCTGTTTTGCCATTTTTGGAATATCTTCTTTTCTTTCTCTAAGAGGAGGTACGTCAATAGTCACTACAGAGATTTTGTAGTATAATCTTCTTGAAAATTTTCCAAGTGACATAAGCTCTTTTAAATTTTCCGGTGTAGCAAATATAATTCTTACATCAGATTTAATCTCTTTATCGTTAAAAATAACCTTTCCAGTATTTAAAAATTCGAAAAATAATTCCTGAACATCTGGACCCATTAAATGTGTATTATCTATAAACAAAGTTCCCTTGTGTGCCTTTTCAAAAAAGTTATTTTCATTTCCGAAAAATATTTCTAATTGTTTCTTTTCATCATATAATAATAGATTAGTTGCAACAAATGAATAATTTCTTCTTTCGCTGAAATTATGTATAGCTTGAGCTAATATTTCTTTGCCAACGCCTGGTTCTCCGTTTAATAATACATTAACTTTTGTATTTGCAGCCTTTTTAGCTTGAGTAACTACATTTTTCATTATTTCTGATTCGCTAACAATATCTTCAAAGGTATATCTTGCTTCTTCCTTTTTTAATAATCTCTTAGTTGCTTCTAATTCTCTCAATAATCTTTCAATTTCTGAAATATCATGAATAACACCAACGCTACCTTTAAATTCTCCTTTTACAAAAATTGGATTAACGTTTATTATAACTTCTTTCTTATTAGTAGCAAGCTTAGTTCTAACATTTAATATAGGTTTTTGTTCTCTTGAACATTTAATATGCATACTTTCCTGCCCTTCAGCAATATCGTAAGTAGCCAATTTTCCAATAACTTCTTTTGCTGAAAGACCAGTTACTTTTGTATAAGCTTTATTAACCATTACAATTCTACCTTCTTCATCGGCAACAGAAATTGCATCATATGTAGAATCAATTATGGCTCGTAACAAAGAATCTAATTCCCTTAAATTTGTAACTTCTTCAGCTAATTTTTGAATACTCGTTACATCTCTAAATACTGCTGCAGCACCAATGATTTCCCCATTTTCATCTCTTATTGGAAATCTTGAGGTAACAATAATCTTTTTACCGAGATTCTGTATTCTATCAAGTTCTGGAATGCCAGTTTTTAAAACGATATGAAGTCTTGTATCAGTTATACTATCAGTAACCTTTGTATGTAATACCTTTTCTTTTGGAACACTGAGTATTTTAGCAGCAGAATTATTTAAAAATATAATTTCTTCTTTATCATTAATTAAAATAACTGCTTCTTGAATATCTTCTAAAATACTCATAATCATCTCTGCATTAGTCATGTCACAATTCCCCCTCTAACAATTTATGTTCCTGAATCCATCCGTCCAAATCCAATTCAACCATTGTATCAATAACTTTGTTATATTCTGAGTATTTTAATATACGATTTATTTCCGGGTATTCTTTGGTTTTATATACAGGAACATATTGATCCATCAAACTAACCAATATATTTTTATCCAGTTTTGCAACAAATTTAAGAGCCCCCTGTGCCTCATCAATGTTATTAGGTAATACAAGTATTCTTATAATCAATCCTCTTTTTAAAAGGTTATTTTCAAAGATATAATTACTTCCAACTTGTCTATACATTTCTTTTACAGCATCTTGTGCAAATTTCCAGTAATCTGGAGTTTTAGAATATCGATTAGCAGCATATTCAGTTGTATATCTAATATCTGCAAGGTAAATATCTATAACGCCGTCTAAAAATTTTAAAGTTTCAACTGTTTCATAAGACGAAGTGTTCCATAATAAAGGAATATTTAATCCATTTTCAATAGCGATGATTAATGCGTCAAAAATAAACGGGAGATAGGGCGTGGCGGTAACTAAATCTATATTTTTAACCTTTTTTTCGTTTTGTAACCAGAGAAATTTTTCTGCCAATTCTTCAACGTTAAATTCTTTACCAAAGCCTTTTTGAGAAAAATTAAAATTCTGACAATAAACACATTTCATTACACAATTACTAAAGAAAACGCCTCCTGCACCAGTATCTCCAACCAAAGGAGGTTCTTCTCCTTTGTAAAGTACAAATTCAGAAACTTTAATCTTATTACTTACACCACATACACCAACATGCTTATGTCGATTTATTTGACATTGCTTTGGACATAAATTACATGAAAAAAGTTTTTCATATAAAATATCTCGTCTCTTTTGTAATTCGCCTGATTCATAAAGTTTTATGTAAGAAGGAACATATGCCATTACAGTGCAATACCTCCATCAACTCGTATAACCTGTCCTGTAATATATGATGAATCATCTGATGCAAGGAATAAAACGACTTTTGCGACTTCTTCTGCGCTTCCCATTCTTTTTAATAATATTCTTTCAAGAGCAGCTTTTTTAAAGTCTTCATTTAATTCTTTAGTCATATCTGTTTCGATAAATCCTGGAGCCACAGCATTTACTCTAATTTGTTCTCCTTTCATTGTCAATTCTTTTGCCCATGTTTTTGTCATTCCAATAACTCCTGCTTTACTTGCAGAATAATTGGTTTGTCCAATATTACCTTCAAGCCCAACAACACTGGAAATATTTATTATAGATCCTTCTTTTTGTTTTCTCATAACTTTTGCAACCGCTTTGGTAACAAGAAATACACCTTTTAAGTTTACATTGATAACAAAATCAAAATCTTCTTCCTTCATTAATAATAACAACATATCTTTAGTTACACCTGCATTATTGACAAGAACATCAATTCTTTTAAATTCTTTAGCAATTGTCTTAACTGTATTATTAATTTCATCACTATTTGAAACATCGACTTTGTATCCGATGAACTTTCCAGGCCCTTTTTCATTTAATTCTTCTTCTACTTTTTTCAAAGCATCCAGGTTTCTTGCAAACCCCAAAACGGTAGCTCCTTCGCTTACAAAAACTTCACTTATTTTTTTGCCAATACCTCTGTTTGCACCAGTTACTACACATATTTTATTTTCTAATTTCATTCTTTTTCCTCCTTTGAACTTTTTAATAAAAATCAAATCACATTATATTATAGCATATTTTTTGTAATACAATCTATTGTATGATATAATTTACATATGAAAGGGAGTGGATAAATGGAACAGGAATTCAGGGAATATATTACTGAAATAGAGAATATTCTTGAAAAAAAACTACCTGATGAATCAATCGAAATATTGAGGAAAGCATATTATCTTGCTAAGGAAGCTCATAATGGTCAGATGAGAGCTTCTGGGGAGCCTTTTTTCGAACATCCTAAAGCTGTATCTAAAATTCTTGCTGAATTGAAGATGGATGTTGAAAGTATAGCTTCTGCCTTATTGCATGATGTTGTTGAAGATTGTGATGTTCCTATTGAAAAGATTACCAATGAATTTGGACCGGAAATAAGTAGAATAGTTGATGGAGTTACCAAAATTAGTAATTTAAAATTAAATGAAAAATTAAATAAAGTAGATATGAAATCGCTTGAGAAAATAGAGACTATCAGGAAAATGTTGTTAGCAATGTCAAATGATATAAGGGTTATTATTGTTAAATTAGCAGATAGACTACATAATATGAGAACTTTACAGTATGTTCCATATAAAAAACAGGTGATAAAGTCTCAAGAAACATTAAAAATTTATGCCCCGATTGCCCATAGACTTGGTATTCATAAAATAAAAGCAGAATTAGAGGATTTATCTTTTAAATATCTGTATCCAGAAGCCTATGAAGATTTAAAAAGAAAGTTGGAAGAACGTGTATCAAATGTTCATGACAGGATGGAAGAATATAAAACAACAATAAAAGAACAATTAGAAAAACACAATATAAAAGCTACGTTGCAAGGAAGAACAAAACATCTATATAGTATATGGGAAAAAATGCTAAGAAAAAACAAAAGTTTTGAAGATATTTATGATTTTATTGCTTTAAGAATTATAACGGAGTCTCCTACAGCATGTTATGCAGCTTTAGGTGTTGTTCATTCTGTTTGGAGACCTGTGCCCGGAAGAATAAAAGATTATATAGCCGTTCCAAAATCAAATGGTTATAGGTCAATTCACACTACTGTTATTACAAATAAAGGTGAAACGCTTGAAATTCAAATTAGAGATTGGGAAATGCATGAAGAAAGTGAATATGGTCTTGCAGCACATTGGGCATACAAACAGGGTGTAGACGCTAAAAAAATGTATTTCGTAAAAAGATTAATGGATTTACATAAAGAAATAGCCCAATCTGCATTTAATATGAGTGAAATAGAAGAGGAACTTCAGGCGCATGAAGTTTTTGTATTTACACCAAAAGGTGAGATTTTGCATTTGCCATATGGCGCAACTCCAATTGATTTTGCATACGCCATTCATACTAACGTTGGAAATCATTTTGCCGGTGCAAAGGTTAATGGAAGAATAGTTCCTATAAGTTATGAGCTTCAAAATGGAGATATTGTAGAAATAATAGTTAACAGAAACTCTTCTGGTCCAAGTATAGATTGGTTGAAATATGCAAAATCTTCAAGAACAAAGCATAAAATAAAAAGATATTACAGATTAAAAAATGAAAAGAATCTTGAAGAAAAAGGAAGAGACAAGATTCGTGAAATTGCTAAAGACCTTGATATGTCCATAGATAATCTAATTCACGAAATAAGAAATAATGAGATTTTTTGTGAAAAACACAAGATAAAAAATGAAGAAGAATTATATATTCGTCTTGGTTTTGGAGATTTAAACCCAAGGGAGATATACAAATTATTTGAGAAGAAAGAAGAACCAAGAATAGAAGAAAAGAAAGAAGAAGTACATCACATTACCTATAAGCGAAAAGGAGTAGGAGTTATAGTAGATGGTCAGGAAGGTATAGATGTTTATTTTGCAAAATGTTGTAATCCTGTTCTTGGTGATGACATTATAGGTATTGTTAGTAGAAGAGGTATAGGTATTCATAGAAGAAATTGTATGAATATACGTGAAGTTCCACCAAATAGAGTAATAAAAGTTAGTTGGGTAACAGAAGATGCAGAAAATACAAAATTCGTTACACATCTTTTAATAGAAATGGAAAACAAATCTGTTCTTGATGATATAAGAAGAAAAATAAAAAATGAAAAAGCTAATATAGAAATGTATGAAACCACAAGAAAAACTGATAGAATAGATCTAAAGATGCGATTAGCTGTAAAAGATGTACAACATCTAATGAGAGTTTTAACGGCAATAAAAAATATAAAGGGAGTATATAGTGTAAGGAGGAGTTAAAGTTGAGAGCTGTATTGCAAAGAGTAAAAAAAGCTTCTGTGGTAGTTGAAAATGAAATAGTTGGAAAAATTGGAAAGGGAATTTTAGTTCTACTTGGAGTAGGGCATAACGATACAGAAAACGATATAAAGTGGTTAGCAGATAAAATAATGAATTTAAGGATTTTTGAAGATGAAAATGATAAGATGAATTTGTCCTTGCTTGATATAAAGGGAGAAATACTTGTTGTATCTCAATTTACATTATATGGAGATTGTAGAAAAGGCAGAAGACCTTCGTATTCAAATGCAGCGAAACCCGATAAAGCTAATGAATATTATGAGAAGTTTATGAAATATATTGAAGACAATTATAATATAAAGGTTGAAAGAGGGATTTTTCAAGCAGAAATGGAAGTTGAGTTAATAAACGATGGCCCAGTAACTTTGTTATTAGATTCAGAAAAAACATTTTAAAAAAAATTTGGAGGTGTTATTATGAAAGAAGTTGAAATTACAGTATTCGTATATTCTGAACATCCTTTTGATGTACATATTAGCAGTGAAGGAGCTCAATATGGAGTAACTCCTCAAAATGTGCATAAAATATATAGAGGTGAAGAAAAACCTGCTAAAGGTGTTGTTGTGAAATTTAAATTACCAGATGGAACAAAAAAATATGTAAGAGGGGAATAAAGAAAATATGAGTAATTTATATCTTATAGATGGAAGCGGAGTAGCATATAGAGCATTTTTTGCATTGGATCAGGAATTGCAAACATCAACAGGAATTCCAACTAATGCAATCTATGGTGTTACCAAAATGCTTATAAAAATCTTAAAAAAATATATAAAAACAAATGAAGATGCAGTTATTTTCGTAATGGATAAAAAAACTGTAACCTATAGGCACAAATTATTAGAACAGTATAAAGCTAACAGACCTGAAACACCTAAAATATTCAAAGAGCAAATACCTTATATACTTGAAATGGTTAATGCACTTGGAATAAAGATAATTGCTGAAGAAGGTGTTGAGGCAGATGATGTTATAGCAACATTGGCTTTAAAAGGAAAGGAAAAATTTAAAAATATTTATATTCTTTCTTCCGATAAAGATTTAATGCAGTTAATAGATGAGAAAATAAAAATGTTAAGAATTGGCAGAGGTATTACCGATTTAATAGAATATGATATAGAAAAAGTTAAAGAGAGATATGGATTTGAACCTAAAAAAATTCAAGATTTTCTTGCATTAACTGGAGACACTGCGGATAATATTCCTGGTGTAAAAGGAATTGGAGAAAAAACGGCTACAAAGCTTATAAAAGAGTATGGGACTCTTGAAGAAATATATAAAAATGTTAGAAATACAACTAAATCCATACAGAAAAAATTAACAGAAGGAAAAGATATGGCATTTTTAAGTAAAAAATTGGTTCAATTAATTACAGATGTTGAGTTGGATATAAATTGGGAAGATTATATATATAGGGGTTATACAGAGGAACTTGAGAAATTATTAAATGAATTTGAATTTAAATCAATAATTAGAGAATTAGGATTAAAGGAAGAAAAAAAAGTAATAGTCTCACCTGAAATCCCGGAATTTGAAGATCTATCTAAAAAGGGAAAATATCATTTAATAAGTCCTGATAAAATCGATGAAATAATATCGAAAATAAAGGATGCAAATCCTGTATCATTTGATTTAGAGACAACCGCAGTAGATCCGTATCGTGCAGAAATTCTTGGCATAGCTTTATCTACAGAACCAGGGATAGGGTATTACATCGATATATCAAAACTTGAAAAAAAAGAAAAACTTGAAATATTAAAAAAAATATGGTTAATTCTCAAAGAAAAAGATTTAATTGGACAAAATCTTAAATACGATTTATCAATAATGAAGGTTAATGGGTTTGAGATAAAGAATCCTTATTTTGATACAATGATTGCTGCATATCTTGTTTCTCCAGATTCTCGACGATTCAATATGGATGATTTAGCTAAAAAATATCTCGATTATGAAACAATAAAATATGATGATATAGTAAAAAAAGATACCTTATTTGCCAATACATTAAAAGATGTAGATCCTGAAAAGGTTGCGGAATATTCAGGTGAAGATGCAGATATAACTTTACGTCTTTTTTATGTATTAAAACCTCGAATCTATGAATTTCAACTTGAAAAGGTAATGGAAGAAATAGAAAATCCCCTAATTCCTGTTCTAGCCAAAATGGAATTAAATGGAGTTTTCTTTGATATTCCATATTTGAAAGAGCTTGAAAAAGAGTATAAAAATATTACCAAAAATATTTTAAATGAAATTCAGGAAATTGCAGGATATAGTGTTAATCCAAATTCTCCAAAACAAATCCGTGAATTGTTATTTGAAAAACTTGGAATAAAGCCGAAAAAGAAAACAAAAGGCGGTCAATATTCAACAAATGCACAGGTTCTGGAAGAGTTGAAAAATGAACATCCTGTAATTAAGCTTATATTAGAATATAGAAAATACCAAAAGCTTTTATCAACATATATTCAAGCAATACCAAAATTAGTAAATCCAGTAACGGGAAGAGTTCATACATCATTTAATCAAACAGGGGCAGCCACGGGAAGATTAAGCAGCAGTGATCCAAATCTACAAAATCTACCAATTAGAGAAGTGGAAGGGGAAAAGATAAGAAAAGCTGTCAAAGCTGAAAAAGAAAATTATGTTTTAATGAGTGCGGATTACTCTCAAATAGAATTACGTGTTTTAGCTCATATGAGTCAGGATCCAATTTTAATAGATTCATTCAATAAAAACCTTGATATTCATAAAATTACAGCAGCGAAATTGTTTGATGTTCCTGAAGAAAATGTTGATAATAAAATGAGGCAAATTGGAAAAATGATAAACTTTTCTATAATATATGGTGTTTCCTCATATGGTTTAGCTGAAAGAACAGGGATTTCTATAGAAGAAGCAGGAATATTCATAAAAAAGTATTTTGAGCTATATAAAAATGTAGAAAAATATCAGAAAGAAATATTATCCAATTTAAATAAAAATGGATATGTCGAAACATTATTTGGAAGAAAAAGATTTTTAAGTAAGTTGAATCTTAACAAAAATGATTTAAGAAGAATTGCAGTAAATACTCCAATTCAAGGAACAGCGTCAGATATTATGAAATTGGCAATGATAAAATTAGATAAAGTTTTGCCAGAATATGCTAAGATGATTCTTCAGGTTCATGATGAAATTGTAATAGAATTACCTGAAGATAGGATTGAAGAAGTTAGTTTAATTGTAAAGGAAACTATGGAAAATGCTGTTAAGTTAGATGTGCCTCTAAAAGTGGATATTGCAGTATCCGAAAGGTGGTCAAAGTGAGGCGATTATAGTGAGAAAATTAATAGTATTATTATGTATACTTTTATTAAGTATTTCTTTATTCGCATATACAAAGATAAATTTTAGTTTTTTAATTACTATTGGAAGTACTGGAACCAGTTATGAAAACACAGTAAAAATAAAATATATAGAAGATTCTATTATCTCCACAGTTACTTTTTTATTAAGTAAATATCCAGAAGAAGTTATAATAGACGGGGAAAAGATTAGAGTATATTCTCCTGAACAAAAATTTATAGTTCCTTCTGGTAAAAATAAAATAATATATCATGAAAAAGAATATGAGTTCTATTTTAATAAAGAAAACATTCAAATATCTTTTGAGAAAGAAATTCAGCCAAGAGTGATTATTCATAAATATACAAAAGAAATATCTCCAAATAATGACTGGTATAATGATGATTTAGAAATAATCCTGTATTCCAATACTAAAGCGAGTTTGAAAATAGGATTTTTAAATATAATAAAACAAATTAATCCAGGAAAAAATGTTATATATATAAATTTGAAAGAATTAAAAGATGGGTTATATAATTTACCATTAACTATTTTTAATGGAGAAGGTATTCAAACTAAGAAAATAAATATAAAAATTGATAGAACTAAAAAAACATTGACTAAATATATAGTAATTTCAATATTTACAGCAGTTATAAGTATAATAATACTCAATTCAATAAAATAATCAATATAAAGGGCTATTTATCTATAAGCCCTTTATATCTTTATAGTATGTTATAATAACTAAAGAAATTATTTATATTTTTGAAAATAAAATGTTTTATTATGATATAATTAAATGTTATATTCTTTCAAAACTCTCCATCGAAGCTTCGGTAGAAACTTCAAAAATCTTTCAAAAGAGGTGTGAAAATGAGTGAAAACAATAAAGAGGCATCAAAGCAAAAAGATGAAATTATCCCTGTCGAAATAGATATGGGGAAACTTAATCAAATGAGCCGGAGACAATTATACAATCTTGCAAGAAAATACGGAATTGAAAATTATTCCACTCTTACAGATCACGAATTAAAGTTTAAAATTTTGAGCAAGCAAACGGAATCTTTCGGATATTTCTTCCACGAAGGAATCCTTGAAATTCTTCCAGATGGATATGGATTTTTAAGAAATACCCATAATTCTTTGCTTACAGGGAATGACGATGTATATGTTTCACAATCGCAAATTAGAAGATTTAACCTTTCTACAGGTGATGTAGTTGCTGGTCAGGTTAGGCCTCCAAAAGAAGGAGAAAAATTCTTTGCATTATTACGTGTTGAAGCTGTAAACTACCAGGATCCTGAAACAGCAAAAGATAGGGTTTCATTTGAGAATTTAACACCAGTTTATCCAAATGAACGATTGATATTAGAATATGAAAATGGTCCTTTAAGTTCCAGAATAATAGATATTTTTTCACCAATTGGTAAAGGTCAAAGGGGATTAATTGTTGCACCACCTAAGGCAGGTAAAACAACATTATTAAAAGATATGGCTAATTCAATTGCTAAAAATAATCCGGAAACCAAAAGGATAGTTTTATTAATAGATGAGAGACCTGAAGAAGTAACAGATATTAGAGAAACGGTTGATGCAGAAGTAATAGCTGCACCTTTTGATATGGATCCGCAAAACCAAATAAAAGTTGCAGAAATGACATTAAATATGGCAAAAAGGCTCGTTGAATTTGGACATGATGTAATAATCTTAATGGATTCATTAACAAGATTGGCCAGAGCATATAATTTGTATGTTCCCCCAAGCGGAAAATTATTAAGCGGTGGTGTTGATCCATCGGCATTAACCTTTCCTAAAAAATTCTTTGGAGCAGCTAGAAGAATTAGAGAAGGCGGAAGTTTAACAATAATTGCAACGGCCTTAGTTGAAACAGGTTCAAAAATGGATGAGGTAATATTTGAAGAATTTAAGGGAACAGGAAATATGGAATTGATTCTATCAAGAGAATTAGCAAATAAACGAATATTCCCGTCTATAGACATAAAGCTTTCAGGAACAAGAAAAGAAGAATTATTATTCTCAAAAGAAGAATTAAAATATTCATGGATTTTAAGAAATTGGCTAAATAACCTTACTAAAGAAGAAGCAATAATGGAGATATTCAGATTAATGAGAAAGTATGAAACAAATAAAAAAATGTTCAAAGAAATTGAAAAGCAAAAATTTATAAATTAGTTTAATTTCAGGGGGGATAATATGTATTTAAAGAGATTTATAAAGGATTCTAAGCCAAAAGCTACATTTGTTATTGTACATGGACTTGGAGAACATTCAGGAAGGTATAAACCATTTATAGAAATGTTGTTAGAAAGAAATTTTCAGGTAATTACATTTGATTTACCGGGTCATGGTTTAAGCGAAGGTAAAAGAGGGCATATAAAGGATTTTTATAAAATTTATGAATATATAGAAGAAATAACACCTGATAAATTTATATTATTTGGACATAGCTTAGGAGGGCTTATATCTTTAAGATATGCAGAAGTTTCAGAGAAAAAACCAGAAAAATTAATATTATCTTCACCTGCAGTTGGGAAATTATATAATTCTTTTCATAAAATTTTATTATCAACAGTAGGTATTTTTGGAAGTTTAACAATAAGTAACGGAATATCTCCATCAGCATTATGTTATAGCGAAGAAGCAGTTGAAAAATATATAAATGATCCGTTAGTACACAATAGAATTTCAATGAAAACTGCCAAACAACTTTTTTCTGAAGCAGAAAAAGCCCTGAATAGTGCTGAAAAATTGGATATTCCAGTATTACTTCAATATGGTGAAGAAGATAAAATTGTGAATATCAATGAGCTTGAAAAGTTATCTCAAAAAATAAATACCTTATACTTAAAAAAACATAAATATGCCAAACATGAAGTATTTAATGAACCAAAATACAAAGATAAATTTTATGAAGCCATCTTTGAATTTATTGAATAAAAAATATTAAAAAAATTTTTGGGGGGGAGATAATATGAAAATAAAATCCAAAATATTGATTTTGACATTTTCTTTGTTGTTTATATCATTTCTGGTATTTTTTATGATAAGTTTAACGCAATCTCAGGATTCCTTAAAAAAGAGTTTTGTTAATAAATTAATAGTAGCCCGGGACTCAAAAATAATGTTGTTACAAAAGACATTGATGGAAGTTTCAAATGATTTAGATTACTTTAGCGATATGAATGCTATAGTTGAAAATTTAAAAGGATTTTATGACGAAGAAGATTTTTATAAAAGCTTAGATGACTTTGATACATTATTAAAAGATTTAAAACTTATATATTATGAGAATAATCCTTATAAAGAAAAAGAAAAACTTGACAATTTCTTTTATGATGACAATTTTGATCAAAATAAAATATCCTCAGATGTTTTAGATGAAGTATATCAATATAATTCAGTTCATGAGAAAATAAATCCATTGTTGAGAAAATTGATAAATACTAAAAATTTATATTATGATATTTATTACATATCTTCAGATGGATACGTACTATATTCCGTTAAGAAAAACGATGATTTTGCAGAAAGTATTAATTCGTCAAAATTAAAAAATACCAGTTTGGCGAAGATATATAAAATTTTAAGTGAAGATAAAGAAAATAAAGTTCATTTTTCAGATATCGAAGAATATAATATAGGCGACAGCAAATATGCTTTTTTTGCCGGTAAGAAATTAATATATGACAATCAAAACATAGGTTATTTAATAGTTAGATTAAATGTGGAAAATTTTGAAAAAATCTTTATGGATAGAAGTGGAATGGGGAAAACTGGAATTACATACATAGTAGGTAAAGATAAAATAATGAGAAGTAATTTGCCAGACAAAAATACATTATTAAAACAAAAAGTTGATACAGACTATATTGTAGAAGCTTTAAAAGGAAATTCTGGATGGGAGATTTCTAAAAACATAAACAATGAAGATGTGATTGTAGCCTATTCATTGTTTAATTTTAAAGATATAAACTGGATATTTGTGGCAGAAGTTTCATTAAAAGAGGCTTATGAAGATTCAGTTAAAATCAGAAATATATTATCTATAACCTCTGTAATTATATTAATAATTTCAATAGTCATATCAATATTCTTTTCACAAAAAATATCAAGTCCACTAATTGAATTGAGTAAAAAAGTTGATAAATTTGCACTTGGCGACTTTACAGTAGATTTTAAAGTAAAAAGTAAAGATGAAACGGCATTAATAGCAAAATCATTGCAAAATATGGCAAATAATCTTAAAGATACAATAAAATGGATACTAATAGCAGGAGATAAGATTGAAAATTCAGCAGAAACACTAACGGAAATATCAAACAAAACAATGCGAGCAAATGAAGAATCATTATCAAAAGCCATGGATATAGAAGAAAATGCTGAAAATGCGGCATCATATACAGAAATGCTAACTACAGGTGTAAATGAAGTTTCAATTGCTGCTCAAAAGGTTTCAAGCGATACATCAGAAATATCAAAAGAAGTAAATGAAGCTACAGAAATAACTGAAAAAGGTGAAAAATCAATAATTCAAATTAATGAAATAATACAAAAAGCAGTAGAAAAATCAACTGAAACAGAAAAAGCAGTTGAAACCTTATCAGAAAAAGCTGAAAATATTGGTGAAATTGTTGATACAATAACAACAATTACAGAACAGACCAATTTACTTGCATTAAATGCAGCAATAGAGGCGGCAAGGGCTGGAGAAGCCGGGAAAGGATTTGCTGTAGTTGCAGATGAAATAAGAAAATTAGCAGAAGAAAGTAAAAATGCAACAGAAGAAATTGCTAAAATCTTAACAGAAATAAAAAATGGTACGATTCAGGCAAATAAAGCTACAGAGGAAACTGTAGAAGTAATAAATGAAGTTGAAAATCAGGCTAATGATGTAAAAGAAAAATTTGGAGTAATCCTTGAAAAAATAGAAAATATAAATAAACGAGTCGAAGGGTTAACCTCAAGTGCTGAAGAGCAAAGTGCTTCAACAGAAGAGATGGCGGCAGCAGCTGAAAAAACTTCACAAATGGTAAATCAAATTTCTGAAGAAATATCCGAAATAACAAGAGATATCCAGATAGAAAGCGAAGAAATAAGCAATGTAAATGAAAAAGCAGAAGAATTAAAAAAATTAGTAGAAGAGTTGAACAATAAATTGGATAATTTCAAAATATAATGTCAATAGTATAGAGGTGAAAAAATGAAAAAAATATTAAAAAATGCATATGTGTTAATGAGTGCGGATGCAGAAATAAAAAAAATGGACATTTTAATTGAAAATGGAATTATAATAGAAATTGAAGAAAATATAGAAAATGAAGACAATACTGTGGAATTAATAGATTTAAAAGATAAACTCATACTTCCTGGATTTATAAATACACATACACATCTTGCAATGAGTTTGTTCAGAGGAATAGGTGATGATTTAACCTTAAAAGAATGGCTGTTTGACGTTATGTTTCCTCGAGAAGAATTATTAACAGATGAACTCACATATTATGGTTCTTTAATATCAACAATGGAAATGTTATCCAAAGGAACAACAACAATTGTAGATATGTATTTATTTATGAATGGAACAGCAGAAGCAGTAAAGGATTTAGGAGTAAGAGCGTATTTAACAAGAGGATTGGGATATGATAATGATGAAGGATGGAAAAGAAGAATAGATGAAACAATAGAGCTATTTGAAAAATATCATAACAAATATAATATAAAAGTGGGATTTGGACCACATGCTCCATATACATGTCCAATGAATAAACTTGAAGAAATAGCTGAATTAACGGAAAAATACGATACGTTTGCTACAATCCATTTATATGAGGCGAAACATGAAAGGGATATGTATTCCTTTGAAGACTTAGAAAAAACTGGATTATTTAAAAATAACGTAATTGCTGCACATTGTGTTCATGTAGACGATAAAGATATGAAAATTCTGGCAAGAAACGAGATAACAGTTGCGCATAACCCTTCAAGTAATTTAAAGTTAGGTAATGGAATTGCTCCTATAATAAAAATGCTGGAACATGAAATCAATGTAACTCTTGGAACAGATGGGGCAGCAAGTAATAATACTTTAAATCTCTGGGAAGAAATGAGATTAGCAGCATTATTACAAAAATCATATGGTCCTGAAAAGTTTAAAACAGAAGAAGCATTAAGAATGGTATGGGAAAATGGAGGATATGCACTAAACGAAAAAATTGGAAGAATAGAAGAAGGTTACAAAGCGGATTTTGCAGTTATTGATATAAATAACATAGAATTCTATCCTGTAGATTTAAATAGATTAAAATCTCATATAGTATATTCAGCACCATCCAATAGAGTCTATGCAACTATGGTAAATGGCGAATGGGTTTATTACAATGGTGAATTTCCAAAATTAAAAGAAAATAATTATTACGAAAAATTTCATGAATTATACACTAATCTCGAAAATAAAATTAAAGAAAAAGAATAAATAAACGTTTATAATATTAGAGAAACGAAAAGATAAAAAAGGAGCAGAGAAGGTGTTATACAATAAATTAAGTGATTACTTAAAAAAAAGATATGGAGAAAGAGTCCAGCGTTTACCTATAAACGCTGGTTTTACCTGTCCAAATAAAACCGGTGTAAGAGGAACTGGTGGATGTATCTACTGTGAAGAAAGTGGGAGCGGGTTTGCAGCATTATCTCCTAAAACACCTATTGCAGAACAGATACAAATAATGATGAAAAGATATGAAGGTAGAGCAAACAAATTTATGGCATATTTTCAATCAAATACAAATACATATGCACCGACACATGTTTTAAAAAAAATTTACGATTCGGCATTAATAGATGAAAGAATAATAATTCTTGATATTTCAACACGACCAGATACAGTGCCAGACGATGTTTTGGATTTAATTGCATCGTATAAAGAAAAAATGGATGTTTATATAGAATATGGACTTCAAAGCGTTAATATAAACACATTAAAAATTTTAAATAGAGGCCATTCACTTGCAGAGTTTATAGATGCTGTTAATAGAGCAAAACAAAGAAACCTTGAAGTGATAGTGCATATGATAGTGGATTTGCCCTGGGATAGTGAAGAAGATATTATTGAAGGAGCAAAAATATTATCAGCATTAAAAGTAGATGGTGTAAAATTGCATTCCCTTTATATAACTGAAGATACTGTACTTGGAAAAATGTATAAAAATGGTGAGGTAAAGCCTTTAAGTTTAGAAGAATTTATTAATAGAAATATATTATTTTTAGAATATCTTGATCCAGAAATTGTAATTCATCGTTTAGCAGCTGATCCACCAAGAGAAGGTGTTTTGCATGGGAATTGGGGAATGTCCAAAATTAAAATAATAAATTTACTTGAAAAAGAAATGAAAAATAGAAATACCTATCAGGGAAGATTATTTAATTACTTAAATAGATAATATATTATAAAGTGGGACGATCGGTCGCGTGGCAGCATACTCGCATGCCATGAGGAAAGTCCGGACTCTGAGGGCGGGATGCCGGTTAACTGCCGGGAGGAGTGATCCTCGGAAAGGGCCATAGAAACGAAAACCGCCGAATATGGCAAGGGTGGAAAGGTGAGGTAAGAGCTCACCGGCATCAGGGTAACCTGATGGCCTGGTAACCCCCATCCTGAGCAAGGTCAAATAGGAAGGTTAAGCTTGCC
The DNA here is from genome assembly GCF_013363245.1 of Marinitoga sp. 1135. Lineage (NCBI taxonomy): Bacteria > Thermotogati > Thermotogota > Thermotogae > Petrotogales > Petrotogaceae > Marinitoga > Marinitoga sp. 1135. Next base: position 143,503 of record NZ_LBEZ01000001.1, read on the forward strand.
CGGCTTGCCTTTTATGGCGCCTTCCAGGTAGACCGCTTAGATAAATGACCGATAAAACAGAATCCGGCTTACCGTCCCACTTTTTTTGTTAGCTAATCAAACTGTAAAAATTTTGTAATTTTTAAGTAAAATAAACGGTATAGAATATATTTGTAATTATTTTAAATTTGTTTTTATTTGAAAATTTAACTATAAGGGGGATGTAATTATGGTAAAAAAAGAAATGACAAGAAAATTTTTAGAAGATGCTTTTTGTGGTGAATCCAAAGCTCATATGAAGTATACAATTTATGCTGAAGATGCTGAAGCTCAGGGCAAAAAAAATCTTGCAAGATTATGGAGAGCAATTGCATATGCAGAGTTTGTACATGCTCGAAATCATTTTAAAGCATTGGGCTATTTAGGAAGCGTAGGAGATAATTTAGAAGATTCAGCTGCTGGAGAACACTTTGAAATTGAAGAAATGTATCCAGTATATAAAAATGCTTCAGAATTCCAGGAAGAAAAAGAAGCTGTAAGAAGTGCTCATTATGCATTAGAAGCTGAAAAAATACATGAAGAAATGTATAAAGAAGCAAAAAAGCATCTTGAAACCAATGAAGATTTAGAAGATAAAAAGGTTTATGTATGTAAGATTTGTGGATATACAACATTTGATGAAATACCAGAAAAATGTCCAGTTTGTGGTGCAACCTCATCACAATTTGAAGAGTTTTAAGGAGGGGAAAAAATGAAATTAGGAGATGTAATTAAATCAGCAGATTTCAAAAATGAAAAGCATGTACCAGTTATAGATGCACCTGAAAAGGTAAAGGCAGGAGAGACATTTAAAGTTGAGGTACAGGTTGGAAAAGATATAGCTCATCCAAATACAGTGGAACATCATATTGCGTGGATAGATTTATATGTTCATTATGAGGATAATCCAAATACCATTCATCTTGGAAGATTTGAATTTGGTGCAGGAGTAACTGAACCACATGTATTAACACATATAAAATTAGATAAAAAAGGAACTTTAATAGCACATTCATATTGTAACCTCCATGGTTTATGGGAATCAGAAAAGGTTATAGAAGTAGAATAAGGAGCTTTATGCTCCTTATTTTTTTAATATGTTAATATTTATGTAAAAAAAGTATGTTATAATTTTCTCGAAATATAAAAGTGAAATTTTTCTCCTGAGATGAAGGGAGTATTCCTGACATCAAGGGAGGGGAAATAAGGGATACAATATTCCCCTTCCTTGGTGTATAGAAAATACCAAAGGAAGGGGTGTTTTTTTATGGAAAAGAAGATAAGCACATTGTCCATAATAATTTATAACCGTGACTTAGCTTATCAAAAAGTAAGTGATTTATTACACAATTATGGTGAAAAAATTCTTTTGAGAGTGGGTTATCCAATGAAGGAAAAAGGAATAGCGATAATATTTCTTGTGGTGGAAATGACAACAGATGAGCTTGGTGCATTATCTGGAAAATTAGGGCAAATTGATTCTGTAAAGGTTAAAAGTACAACTTTAAAAATTTAAATTATCTGGAGGTGTTTATAATGTTATATATAAAAGATAGAGACAATTTAAAATCCTTTATTCCAGAAGAAAAAATCTTTGAATATTTAGAAACTACAAAAAATCCTGACAAATTTAAAGTTCGTGAAATAATTCAAAAATCACTTAATAAAAATCGATTAGATCCGGAGGAAATGGCAACATTATTAAATGTTGAAGATGAAGAGTTGCTTGAAGAAATATTTGAAGGTGCAAGAGAATTAAAAAGAAGAATATATGGAAATAGAATAGTATTATTTGCACCTTTGTATATTGGAAATGAGTGTATAAACAATTGTCAGTATTGTGGATTTAGAGTAACTAATAAAAATATTGTAAGACGTTCTTTAAGTATTGAAGAAGTGAAAAAAGAAGTAGAAGCTCTTGAAGATAAAGGACATAAACGATTAATAGTAGTTTTTGGTGAACATCCGAAGTATAATGCAAAATTTATGACAGAAACTATTAGAACAATATATAATACAAAAAAAGGAAAAGGTGAAATAAGAAGAGTAAACGTAAATGCAGCTCCACAGACTGTTGAAGATTATAAATTATTTAAAGAGGTTGGAATTGGAACTTTTCAGATATTTCAGGAAACCTATCATAGAGAAACATATAAAAAATATCATATAAGTGGTCCAAAATCCAATTATTTATGGCGATTATATGGTCTTGACAGAGCATTTCAAGCAGGATTAGATGATGTTGGAATTGGTGCATTATTTGGATTATATGATTGGAAATTTGAAGCAATGGGATTATTATATCATACTATACATTTTGAAGAAAGATTTAATGTTGGGCCTCATACAATATCATTTCCTCGAATAGAACCAGCACTTGATACACCAATTGCAGAAAGACCGCCATATGCACTGGATGATAAAAATTTTAAAAAGCTGGTAGCTATTTTAAGATTAGCAGTACCATATACAGGATTAATACTAACAGCAAGAGAACCTGTGGAAATAAGAAATGAAGTATTAAAGTTTGGAGTTTCCCAAATAGATGGTGGTTCAAGTATAGGCGTAGGAAGTTATTCTGAAACCGATGAAGAAAAGATAAAGAAAAGTCAATTCCTGCTTGGAGATAATAGAACATTAGATCAAATTATTGAAGAACTTTGTGAAGAAGGTTACTTGCCTTCATTCTGTACAGGATGCTATAGATTGGGAAGAACAGGAGAACATTTTATGGAATTTGCTATACCGGGATTTGTAAAGAGATTTTGTACTCCTAATGCTGTTTTGACATTTCTTGAATATTTAGAAGACTATGCACCAGAATCAACAAAGAAAATTGGTGCAAAAAGAATAGAAGAAGAAATTAAAAATATGCAAGATTCCCCGTTAAAAAAAGAATTACTTCAAAAAATAGAAAAAATAAAAGCTGGAGAAAGAGATTTATATTTCTAAGGGGTGATTTATATTTCAAAACGGTTTGAAAGATTAATTGAGAAATTAAAAAAAATTCAAAATGATGTTTCTTCAGAAGTAAGTGAAATAATAAACTATTTTTTGAAATACTTCACATTGGATTATGAAAAAATATTATGGATTTTAAGGTTAGAAAACGAAAATAAAAAAGAAGAAATATATAAAGTAGCAGATATAGTAACAAGAACATTGACTACAGACTTTATTACATTAAAAGGAATAATTGAATTTACCAATTATTGTAATAAAAGTTGTAATTATTGTGGAATTAGAGTACAAAATAATTGTATAAAAAGATATAGAATACCAGAAGAAGAAATATTAAAAATAGCAAAAAACGGAGTAGATATGGGTTTAACAACCATAATTTTACAGGGAGGAGAAGATGAGTATTTTTCTGATGAAACACTGGAAAGAATAATATATAAAATTCATCATGAATATAAAACATCTGTTTCCCTTTCAATTGGTGAAAGAAGCAAGGAAGCATATAAAAGATTTAAAGAAGCTGGTGCTTCAAAGGTTTTACTAAAACATGAAACAATAAACAAAAAAATATTTAATGAGATACATCCAGATAAAGATTATGAATATAGAATAGAATTGTTAGATTATCTTGTATACCTGGGATATATTACAGGTTCAGGTAATATAATTGGTCTTCCAGGGCAAACAGAAAAAGACATAGCTGATGACATCATATTTATGAGAGATCATAGAATAAAAATGATTGGCATGGGACCATTTATATCAACGCATAATACGCCATTAGAAGGATATCCAGATGGTTCTGCTGATTTAACGTTAAATGCATATGCAGCAACAAGATTAACAATTCCATATGCATTAATGCCTGCAACAACAGCTTTGGGAACTTTAAAAAGAGATTATCAATTTAAGGCTTTGAGAAGTGGTTGTAATGTAATAATGGTAAACATTACTCCTGATAAATATAGGAAAAATTACAATATATATGATGAAAAAATAAAAGTTGAGTTTTATGAAACTGCGGAAAGAATTCTTGAAGAAGGTTTAAAATTAAGTCCGTATACATATAGAAGGATTTTGGAGGCGAAAAGAAATGGCTACTCCTATGAAAGGATATAGAAAATATATAGCAATTGCTGGTAGAAGAAATGCTGGTAAATCTACGCTTATTAATGCACTTTTTGATCAAGAAATTGCTATTACGAGCGATATTCCCGGTACCACTACTGATCCTGTATTCAAAACAATGGAATTGCAGCCAATAGGTCCTGTTACTATTATTGATACACCTGGAATAGATGATGAAGGTAAAATAGGAGAATTTAGGGTAAAAAAAGCGTATAAAGCATTATATAAAGCGGACATTGGATTAATAGTAACAAATGATAAAGTTAGCAAATATGAAAAAAAACTTATTGAGATATTTAAAGATTTAAAAATTCCATTTATCGTTGTAATAAACAAAAAGGATATAATAAAAAATATAATAGAAATAGAAAATAGTTATAAACAATACACAAAAAATGTAATTTCAATTTCAGCATTAAAAAAAGAAGGGATTGAAGATTTAAAAGAATTAATAGCGAAAGTATTACCGAAAGAAGAGGAAATACCTTTAATAGCAGATTTAATAGAACCAGGACAATTAATAGTTTTAGTTGTTCCCATAGATCTTGGCGCACCAAAAGGACGCTTAATAATGCCACAGGTTACAGCCATTAGAGAAATTCTTGATCGTGAAGCAATAGCTATAGTAACAAAAGAAAGAGAATTAAAACATACCTTAGAAAATTTGCAAAGGAAACCTGATCTTGTAGTTACAGATTCTCAAAGTGTAATGAAAGTTGTTTCGAATATAGATAGCGATATTCCTCTTACAACATTTTCCATTTTAGAAGCTCGTCATAAAGGAGATCTTGAAATATTATCAAAAAGCGTGGAAGCCATTGAAAAATTAAAAGATGGAGATACTGTGATAATAATGGAAGGTTGTTCTCATAGACCACTTACAGAGGATATAGGAAGAGTGAAAATTCCACGTTGGCTTACAAATCATCTTGGTATAAATATAAATTTTGAATTTATTGCTGGAACAGAATTTCCTGAATATGAAAAAGTTAAAAATGCAAAGCTTATTATTCATTGTGGAGGTTGTACATTAACGAGAAAAGCAATGTTAAGACGTATAAATATTGCCACTATGTATAATATACCAATAGTAAATTATGGTGTATTAATTTCATATTTACATGGAGCAATAGATAGAGCGTTGGAAATATTCCCCGAAATATCAAGAAATAAACATAAAGGATATGAATCATTGTTATTGGATTAATATGAGGTGGTCAAATGCGTGTTGAAAGAGATTTTATTGGCGAGTTGGAAATACCTGATAATGTTTATTATGGTATACACACAGCAAGAGCATTAAAAAATTTTCCGATTACAGGTGAAAAATACAATGAGAATTTTATCTGGGCTTTTTTCATGATAAAAAAAGCCGCTGCAATTTTAAATTATGAACTTGGATATTTAGAAAAAGATATTGCAAAGGCAATTGTAAAAGCCTGCGATGAATGGAAAAATCTTAAAAATTATATAGTTGTTGAACCTCTATCCGGAGGAGCTGGAACATCTATTAATATGAATTTTAATGAAGTAATTGCTAATCGAGCAACAGAGATATTAAATGGAAAAAAGGGAGAATATATAGTAAATCCATTGAATCATGTAAATCTACATCAATCAACCAATGATGTGTTTCCAACAGCAGGGAAAATAGCTATAATTAAAGAATTGAGAGAAGTTGTAAGTAATGTAATAAAATTACAGGATATAATTCAAAATAAAGAAAAAGAGTTTATGAAAATAAAAAAAATAGGGAGAACTCAATTAATGGATGCTGTACCAATAATGCTTGGACAGGAATTTGGTGCATGGGCTGATGCATTGAGTAGAGACAGGTGGCGATTGTACAAAGTTGAAGAGAGAATAAGAAGTGTCAACATTGGAGGAACCGCAATAGGAACAGGAATAGCGGCACCAAAAGAGTATGTTTTAAAAATAGTAAATGTAGTAAGAGAAATAACAAAAATAGGAATTGCAAAAGCGGAAAACCTTATTGACGCCACTCAAAATTGGGATGTATTTTCGGAAATTAGTGGATTATTAAAATCATTAGCTGTAAATTTAATAAAAATATCAAATGATATAAGATTATTGGGATCAGGAAGATCAGGGTATAACGAATTAATTTTACCCAAAATTCAAGCTGGAAGCTCAATAATGCCTGGTAAAGTTAATCCAGTAATTCCAGAATATGTAATTCAATTATCACTAAGCGTTATCTCGTTTGACAACCTCATTACAACAGCAACTTATAATGGTAATCTTGAATTAAACCACCTGGCGCCTTTAATAATTCATTATACATTGAAGTCAATGGAATATCTTAATAATTCTCTTACAGCTTTGAAAGGATATATAGAACTAATAGAAGCCAATGAAAAGCGATGTCAGAAAAATTTGATTAATTCATATACCTTTATTACTCCATTAATAGAATTATTTGGATATGAAATAGTATCAGAAGCACTTGAAAAAAACGATTATGAAGTTGAAAACGTCATTAAATACCTCTCTGAAAAATACAACAAAAATATTAAAGAACTAAAAAAAATGATAAATCCAGAAAAAATGACAGGGCTTGGATACAACCTAAAATGATATATAAAATTATTTCTTTTGAAATAAAAAGAAATAATAATTTAAAAAAGAATTTATATAATTTATTAGCAGAAAGATGAACTTTTTGAAAATCAGGGAGGTATTAAAATGCAGGTATCATTAGATCAATTAATAAACATCATTATGGCAAGACTTGAAGCTATTGAAATGTCAATGGAAGATTTAAAATTTAGAACAAATATTGCTTTAAGGGTATTATACAAAAATGAAATCTTAACAGAGGAAAACTTAGTAGAAGCAATTAAAGATGAATTTAAGGCACACACAGAATTAGAAGGTAAAAATGTAGAGCTTCCAGATGACAAAGCAAAAGAAATGTCAAATGACATATTAAACTGGGTAAAAAATGATTTAGAAGAAATGAAAAAGAAAATGCAGGAATATGAAGAACAATTAAAGAGTTTAATGCAGCAAGAAGCTATGAATACACCAGATATTAGTGTTGCACCAGCAGACTTGCTTAATCAGCTTGATCAGATGAAAAAAGCACCAAAAGGTGGAAATAATGGAGGAATAATTTTTTAAGAAATAACATCAATCCCCGACATGAAAATGTCGGGGATTTTTTTACAAAATAGTGGTATAATTATATATGTATTATATATATAATTACAAGGAGATGATAATATGGGTAATGTATTTGGTCCAGTACCTTCGAGAAGATTGGGAAATTCTCTTGGAATAAATTTAACACCATTAAAAACCTGCAATTATGCATGTATCTATTGTCAATTAGGAAAAACGACAAACTTTACAAATCAAAGGAAAGAATATATAAAAACCGAAGAAATTATCAAAGAACTTAAATATGCAATAGAAAATACAGAATTGCCAATTGACTATATTACCTTTATTGGCGATGGAGAACCAACATTGCATTCTGGTTTAGGTGAAATAATAAAATGGATAAAGGAACAACATAAAGAGAAATTTAAAATAGCTGTAGTAACAAATGGATTTTTGATGTATGATGAAAAAGTAAGAGAAGAATTAAAACTTGCTGACCTTATTTTGCCGAGTATTGATGCCCCGGATGAAAAAAAATTTAAGTTAATAAATAGGCCTATTGAAAATATTTCATATAAAAAAATTATTGAAGGATTAAGGATATTTGCAAAAGAGTATACAGGAAAAATATGGATAGAAATAATGTTAATGAAAGAAATAAACGATAGCAGAAAAGATATAGATAAATTAGCTGAAATAATAGGTTCTATTAATCCATTGCCGGAAAGGGTATATATAAATACACCTGTTAGACCACCGGTTGAAAAATGGGTGAAAATACCTTCTGAAGAAGCAATAAAATATGCTCAATCTGTAATACCAAATGCATACTCAATTGCATATAGGGAAGATGGCGATTTTGATGTAAGTAGATATAACAATTCATTAGATGCAATATTAGATATTACAGAAAAACATCCTTTGAGATATGAACAAGCAGAAAAAATAATAAATCATTTTAAGGATAAAAAAGAAAAGGTATTTCAGGAATTAGAAAAAAGTATAAAAATAGTAGAATATGATGGATATAAATATTTATTAAAAAAATTGAAAAAATAGTCTAAGTAACAATGAAAAAAATTTCATACAAAAAATGAGAATTTTTAATTTATTTAAACATAATCATTAAAATTTGAGATTTATGGTATAATATAACTGATAATTCAGCATAAAGAATAATAGAGTGACAAAGGAGGTTATTATGGCTAAAAAAATCAGAGGACTTGGTGGAAGAAGCTTAAAATCATCAGGTGGAAAGAAAAACGATTTAATGAAATTAATGCAGGAAGCTCAAAAAACTCAGGAATTAATGGAACAAGAACTTAAAAATTTTGAAAATGAATTAGCTATAAAGGAATTTGAAGCAACAAGTGGTGGAGGAGTTGTAAAAGTAATAGTTACTGGAGATTTAAGGGTAAAAGATATTGAAATATCAGAAGAATTAGCAGATGAAGAATTTGAAATTATAAAAGATATGATTATTGCTGCTACAAATGAAGCTATTGATAAAGCAAAACAATTTAAAGAAGAAGAAACAGAAAAAATTACTCAAAAATACATCGGTGGATTAAATTTAGGAATGTAATTAACATTAATTAAATATAATCAACTTCAAAAATTTATAATTGCAAAATATAAATTTTAAAAATAAGGGATATAATGATATTAGAGAAAAAAATAACAAAGTAAATTCACATTACATATCAGGAGGTGTTTATTAATGGCTATTAAGATTGCTATTAACGGTTTTGGGAGAATTGGGAGAGTTGTATTTAGAGAAATGATGAAAAGGGATAATTTTGAAGTTGTTGCTATCAACGATTTAACAGATCCAAAAACATTAGCTCACTTATTAAAATACGATAGTGTACATGGAAAATTTGACGGTACAGTAGAAGTTGTAGAAGATGGATTTGTAGTAAATGGTAAAAAAATAAAGGTATTTGCTGAAAAGAATCCTGCAAACTTACCTTGGGGAGATTTAGGAGTAGATATTGTTATTGAATCAACAGGTGTATTTAGAAGCAAAGAAAAAGCTATGCCACACATTGAAGCAGGTGCAAAAAAGGTTATAATCACTGCACCAGCAAAAGGTGAAGTTGATTTAACAGTTGTTTTAGGTGTAAACGATGAATTATTAAAGAAAGAACATGTTGTAGTTTCAAACGCATCATGTACAACAAACTCAATTGCACCAGTAATTAAAGTATTAAACGATAAATTTGGTGTAAAAACAGGATTATTAACAACTGTACATTCATTTACAAATGACCAGAGAGTATTAGACTTACCACATAGCGATTTAAGAAGGGCAAGAGCAGCTGCAGTTAATATTATTCCAACAACAACAGGTGCTGCAAAAGCTGTTGGGGTAGTTATTCCTGAATTAAAAGGTAAATTAGATGGTATTGCAATGAGAGTTCCAACACCAGATGGATCAATTACAGACTTAACAGTTGTTGTTGAAAAAGCTACAACTGCAGAAGAAGTAAATGCTGTTATGAAAGAAGCAGCAGAAACATATTTAAAAGGCATTTTAGGATACAATGAAGATATGATTGTTTCTTCAGATATAATCGGAACAACATTCTCAGGAATCTTTGATGCAACATTAACAAAGGTTATGGACGGCACATTAGTTAAAGTTGCTTCATGGTATGACAACGAATACGGTTACTCAACAAGAGTTGTAGATTTAGCAGAAAGAATGGCAGAATTAATATAATATAAGTTTAATAGGGGGACTTTAATTAGTCCCCTTTACTGATTATACACAAGGGAGGGAGAATAAATGGATAAAATGACAATTAAAGATATTGAATTAAAAGGTAAAAAGGTTATTATGAGAGTTGATTTTAACGTTCCAATGAAAGATGGAGTAATTACAAACGATAAAAGAATAAAAGCTGCATTGCCAACAATAAAACATGCTTTAAATGAAGGTGCAAAAGTGATATTATTATCACATTTAGGAAGACCAAAGGGAGAACCAAAACCAGAATTCTCATTAAAACCAGTAGCAGAAAGATTGGCAGAATTATTAGGCCAGGAAGTAAAATTTGTTCCAGAAGTAGTAGGAGACGAAGTTAAAAAAGCTGTTGATGAATTAAAAGAAGGTGAAGTATTAGTTCTTGAAAATACAAGATATATGAAAGGCGAAACAAAAAATGATCCTGAACTTGCAAAACAATGGGCAGAATTAGCAGATATTCATGTTAATGATGCATTTGGAACAGCACATAGAGCACATGCTTCAAATGTTGGAATTGCACAATATATACCAAGTGTAGCAGGATTCTTAATGGAAAAAGAAATAAAATTCCTTTCAAAAGCTACAGCTAATCCTGAAAAGCCATATGTAGTGATACTTGGCGGAGCTAAAGTTTCAGATAAAATAGGCGTTATTACAAACTTACTTGAAGTTGCAGATAAAATATTAATTGGTGGAGCTATGATGTTTACATTCCTCAAGGCATTAGGTAAAGAAATAGGTTCATCAAAATTTGAAGAAGATAAAGTTGACTTAGCAAAAGAATTATTGGAAAAAGCAAATGAAAAAGGTGTAGAATTAGTATTGCCAGTTGATGCAGTTATTGCACAGAAATTAGAAGCTGGTGTTGAAAAGAAAGTAGTAAAAATTGAAGACGGCATTGAAGATGGCTGGATGGGACTTGACATTGGACCTGAAAGCATAGAATTATTCAAGTCAAAATTAGCTGGAGCAAAAACTGTTGTATGGAATGGACCAATGGGTGTATTTGAAATAGATGATTTTGCAACAGGAACAAAAGAAGTTGCAAATATGGTTGCTGAAATCACAGATGAAGGTGCAATAACAATTATTGGTGGTGGAGACAGTGCAGCAGCCATAGAAAAATTCGGTCTTGAAAGAAAGGTTTCACATGTTTCAACAGGTGGAGGAGCTTCATTGGAATTCCTCGAAGGAAAAGAATTACCAGGTATAGCAAGTATTGCATCTAAAAAAAAAATAAATAAAAGAAAATATATTCTTGCTGGAAACTGGAAAATGAATAAAACAAATCTTGAAGCAGCAGAATTCATTTCCAAATTAACAGCAAAAATAGGCAAGGAAAAGAAATTTGAAGTTGTAATAGCTCCAACATTCCTTGCATTAGAAAAGGCTGTGGATTTAACAGCAAGCACAAATATAAATGTTGCAGCTCAAAATATGCACTTTGAAGATAAAGGTGCATTTACTGGAGAAGTATCAGCTGACATGTTAAAGTCATTAGGTGTAAACTATGTAATTCTTGGACATTCAGAAAGAAGAAATATTTTTGGTGAAACAGATGAAATAATAAACAAAAAAATCAAGAAAGCTCTTGAAAAAGATTTAACACCTATATTCTGTATTGGCGAAAAATTAGAAGAAAGAGAAAAAGACTTAACTTTTAATGTAATAGAAAAACAGGTTAAAGAAGGATTATATGGAATAGAAAAAGAAGATGTCAAAAAAATAGTTATTGCATATGAACCAGTATGGGCAATTGGAACTGGAAAAGTAGCAACACCAGAACAGGCTGAAGAAGTTCATGCATATATAAGAAAATTATTAAGCGAAATGTTTGATGAAGATGTTGCAGAATCAGTAACAATATTATATGGAGGTAGTGTAAAACCAGAAAATTACTTTGGATTATTTACAAAACCAAATATCGATGGTGGTCTTGTTGGAGGCGCATCATTAAAAGAATCATTTATAGACTTAGCAGATATTATGAGAACAATAATAGCTTAATAGTAGTATAACAAAATCCCCGTGTTATTCACGGGGATTTTGTTATAAAAACCTCTCAATAATCTCATCAATCAAAACTCTTTCATCATCTTCAAAAGAGTAATAACCAAGAGCAACACGTTTTTGACCGAGACCATATTTAATTGCAAAATCGCGAACCTTTCCTTTTGGATAAGGAGTAATGGGCCATTTAATATCGTATCGAACGCAATTTCTTAAAAACACATCAAAAACTTTCATTCCTCATCACTGAGCTTAAAATAATTAAAAACAAATTCCTTAAAGTTCTTTGTTTTCTTAAAAAGCTCAGTGATGAGTTTTTTTCTTGCTAAATAAAATGGTGAAATATTATATTCCGCATTTTCAACATCTTCAGAATTCAATAATCTTCTTTCAGCTTTCTTCAAATACTTTTTTAACCTCCAAATTACAAAAAGTTAAAAATATTTTTACTAATCTTTTTTGAAAGTAAGAAACTTTAAAATCACCATTCTCTTGTAACATAATAAAGAATTAAGAAAAAGACAAAATAATGAATATAAAAGTATTTTAAAAAACGAAATAAAATCCCGGATTTTTCGATGTTACACGAGTTAATTAAAATGTAATAAAAATCAACTTCTAAAATACTGATAAAAAGCGGATTTTTATTTTAAAAAAAACACTTGAAAGTCATGTTAGAAATAGTAAAATCAATAATGGAGGTGGAAAATATGAAAAAATCACTATATTAATACTTTTAGGAATAATAATATTTTCAACAATAATATTTGCAGAAGATAATGATTAAGTATTTAATATATAAATGGATAAACAATAATTTAATTATATATAATACATTCATTTAAGGAAGTGAAAAAGTATGAACAAAAATTTTAAGTTATATATATTCGGAAGATTAATTTCCAATCTTGGGGATACTATACAGGTTATAGGTTTTCCGTTGTTATTGTTGGATATTACACAATCGGCAACAATACTTGGACTAGCAACAATATTTATTATGGTTTTTGAAATAATAATAAGACCATTTTTAGGAGTTATAGCTGATAATTATAATAGAAAAAAAATAATGGTAGGAATGGACTTTATTAGTGGTATTTTATGTTTAACTATGGCATATCTTATAGCCAATAACATTATAAGTATATGGTCGATATTTATATATTTGATTGTACAATCTATTGTGAGTACATTATTTGATACATCAACTTATGCAATGTTGCCAGAACTTGTAGAAAATCAATATCTTGAAAAAGCAAACTCATATCTTTTGATAGTTTCAAATATTTCTTCATTGTCAGGTCCTCCAATAGGTGCTTTATTATATAGCATATATGGAATTAAGATACTATTGCTCATTAATGGAATAACTTTTTTACTTTCAGGAATAAGTGAGTTATATATTGAATATGATTATAATATGGAAAATAAGAAAAAATTATCAGAAATATCCTTTTACGATGAAATAAAAGATGGAATAAAATATTTAAAAAGAAAAAAAGAGTTAAAGCATCTATTGAATATAATTATCTATTATTCTGCATGGATGATACCAATATTTGCAGTATTTATACCTGTAATAATAAAAAGAGATGGAGGATTTTCTGCAACATATGTTGGATTAGCAGAAACTGCTATGACAGTTGGTTCTTTAGCAGGTGCATCGCTAATAACCTTTATAATGGTAAATGACAAAAAAACATTATATTTTAAATTATCAAATATTATAATGAATATAGCAGTTCTATTTTTAGGAATAATAATATTTTGGAATTATTCAAATGAAATTATCAAATTTTTATCAATAGCAACAATGCTATTTTTATTTAATATAGCTCTTGTAATTACCAATGTAATAATAAATTCGAAATTTCAAATGAGTATAGATAATGAAATAAGAGGTAGAATAGGATCATTAAAAATGGTAATAATGCAAATAGTAACAATAGTAGGAATATATATAGGAGGAAAAATAATAGATAAAATCCACAGTGGATATTATTTAATATTTTTAGGAATAACAGGGATATTGATAACGGTGTTTTATATAATTCCATATTTTAGTGAAAATGAAAATTAATATATAATATTATAGAAATAAAGATAAAAATTTCTCAAATTATATAATATTAATAAACAGGAGTGAAAAAAATGATAAAATTTGAAAATGTTGTAAAAGAATATAAATTAAAAAAAGACAAGGTAGTAACAGCACTTAAAGGAATTTCATTTGAAATAGAAAAGGGAGATATCTGTTTTTATCTCGGGCCAAATGGAGCTGGGAAATCAACAACAATAAAATTATTGCTTGGAATATTAAAACCAGATGATTGTAAATGGTAAAATAAAATGGTCCTTTCCAGAGTTACTTGACATTTGCATAACATAAATAACCAATTAATTGAAATATTATTGGAGGTAAATTTTAATGCTGAAAGTAAAAAATTTGCAGAAAAGTTAAGTAAATTCATTAGTAATGGTTTTTATATATAAAAGCCGGCTTTTGAGCCGGCTTTATTAATTATTAATAGCTTTTTGCGTTATTTGAAAGTCTAAAAGTTTCTGTTCTATCATTATCATTTATAATGTGAAGATATCTATCTTTAGCCTCTTTGGCTTTTTTCTTTAGGATAGAAGGTAAATCGGAATTTTCAAATTCTTCTTTTAATAATTCCATTAATGGTTCTTCAAAATAATATCCATCTTCTAACTCTTCATCAAAGACAATATAATTTAAATGTTCGTCTGTAATTTTTTCCGGGAAAGCGCTTTTTAAAAAATTGAGTGTATATTTTGCGAAAACATCTACGACATCTTGAGGTCTTTTTGCTTTGTTAAGCATTTCATGATATTCCCTCTTTGTTTCTTCATAAAACTTTACGTATGACTTCATCAAATCCCCCCTTGTGATTATGTAGTCATTAAATATGACTTATAAAAGGGGATAAAAGTTCTTAATAAAGTCTATTATAAAAATAATTAAGAATACTCATTACATATATTCCAGCTGTTTCAAATCTCATAGTAGTTTTTCCGAGATTAACCTTTATAATGTTATTTGAAACATTTTCCAGTTCATCATTTGAAAATCCCATATCAGGACCAAGTATAACAGAAATCTTTTTATTTTTTTTAAAATATTCTAATGAAAGTGCTTCATTTAATGATAAAGAAGATTTTAAATCCAGTAATATAGCATTTTCTAACTTGTTTATCTTTTTAAAGTCAGTAAATGAAATCTCAGGAAATTTTGGATTTTCAGATTGTTTAGAACTTTCTATTATTACTTTTTTAAATTTTTCCAGATTTTTAAATGTTAATTGAGATTTTTTACCGTGGAATATATGTATTCTATTTACTCTTAATTCAACGAGTTTTTCAATTAAAATTTTCATTCTATCGAATTTACTGGCACCAATGTAAAAATCAATTTCTGGTTTATATTCTTTATTGTAATTTTGTATATTTAAAACTCTGCATTTTGTTTGATTTTTTGAGATTTTTTCTACTATGCATGTATAAATATTTCCTGTGCCATCATATACGGTGATTTCTTCGCCGATATTTATTCTCACTATTTTAAGATGAGCAGTTTCATTTTTATCAAGTATAATTGAATTTTCATCAGAAAGAATACCATAAAAGGCATTGGGCATTAGCCTATAACCTCCAGGCCATTCATATATGGAACCAATACTTCAGGAACCTTTATTCTTCCATCTGGTAACTGATAATTTTCCATAATAGCCACTAAAGTTCTTCCAATAGCTAATCCTGAACCATTTAATGTATGAACATATGCCATTTTGTTATTTTTCATTCTATAACGTGTATTTCCTCTTCTTGCCTGGAAATCTTTTACATTACTACATGAAGAGATTTCTTTGTATGCATTATAACTTGGAAGCCATACTTCTAAATCATATGTTTTTGCTGCTGCAAATCCTAAATCACCTGTACATAAGGTAATTACTCTATATGGTAATTTCAATAATTGTAATATTTTTTCAGCATGTGAAGTTAATTCTTCAAGGGCTTCTTCGGATTTTTCTGGTTCTGAGTACCAGAATAATTCAACTTTATCAAATTGATGTTGCCTGATCATTCCTCTAACGTCTTTACCATAACTTCCTGCTTCTCTTCTATAACATGGTGTATATGCAACATATTTTAAAGGGAGTTCTTTAAAGCTTAAAATCTCATTTTGATGCATTCCAGCAAGAGCAACTTCTGCTGTTGGAATTAAGAATAAATCGTCATCTTTTGTATTGTATGCATCTTCCTCGAATTTTGGCAATTGGCCTGTTCCAAGCATTGTATCTCGTTTTACAAGATGTGGTGGAACAATTTCAGTGTAACCGTGTTGCTGTGTATGGACATCAAGCATAAAGTTGATTAAAGCTCTATTTAATCTTGCAAGTTGAGACTTTATAATTGAAAATCTTGAACCACTTAATTTTGAAGCTCTTTCAAAATCAAGCATTTTTAAATCAGGACCTAAATCCCAATGTGCTTTTGGTTTAAAGTCAAATGTTGTAGGGGTTCCCCATTTTCTTATCTCGACATTATCTTTTTCATCTTTTCCCACGGGAACACTTTCGTCAGGAATATTAGGAATGTATAGTAATTTTATATGTATTTTATCTTCAATTTCATTCATTTTTGATTCAAGTTCTTTGATTTTATCAGCAATTCTTTTGGATTTTTTTGATAATTCTTCAAATTCTTCCATTTTTCCTTCTGCTTTTAATTTAGCAAGTTGTTTAGAATATGTATTTCTTTCAGCTCTTAAAGCTTCAACTTCTCTTTGATATTCACGTTTTTCTTCATCTAATTCTCTTATACGATTGATTAAATCGGTTTCATGATTTCTCTTTTCTAAAGCTTCAATGATAATTTCAGGACTTCTTCTTATTAATTTTATATCTATCATTTATTTTCCTCCTCTTCTTTTTCATTATCATTTTTTATTTCAAGAGTTAATTGTACTCTTTGTGCAGATATTTCGTTTTTATCTGTTTTAAAGGTAGCTTTTGATGTTTTCATATTTATCTTTTTTACATCATTTTTTATTGTTACATTATCCTTTAATACAAGAATTTTTGTATTTTCATCGTATTCAAAACTTTTTGCGAAAATTACATAATCATCTTTTAAAATTTTTACTAAACCATCATCACTTTTCATATTTCCAGAATATGTTTTATCTTTATTATTAAATTCAATTTTATCACAAAAAATATATATAATTTTATTGTCTTCTTTTAATTTTATTGTAGTTTCAACATCGCCTGAAAGAGTACCTATATCCTTTTTTAAATCATATTTTAAAAGATTAGAAGTTGCTTCCATAGTATCTGTTTTAATAAAAATATCACCTGAAGATTCGAGGTTTCGCCATTCTTCATTTACTAAAGTTACGGTAGCGAGGTCTGTTAATACTTCTAAATCATTTTTAATAACCTTTACATCATTTTTTAGTACATAAAAATCATCTCCACCATTAACGGTTATTGCACTTACATGAATAGTATCAGCAAGTGCAATGGAAAATAAAAGAACACTGATTAATAAAAACAACCATTTTTTCATTTGTTTCCCTCCAATTTATCGCTAATCCATTTGTCAGCTAATCTTTTTGCGTACATATAAGTTTTTGCATTTAAAGCAGAGAATTCTACTTTTTGAGGGCAGATTACATCTTTATCTTTAGTAATTATACCAAATAATTCCTTTTTTCTCAAAAAGAACGAATAAAGTAATATTTCAGCACCATTTCTTGGTTTTGGTAATTTTATTGAACATTCATAAGAGGTTATTATGTCATAATTTTCTATATTTAATGGCGATAGTGAAATTTCTGCACTGGGAATTAAAAATTTGTCATTATATTCATAGTATTTGAAATATGGAGGTGAAGATAATGAGGCTACTAATGCATCAACGAATAATTCTTCTCTTTGAAAATAATATATTGTATTATCTTTTATATCATATGCTTCGATTAGAAAAAAATCTCCTAAATCTGATAATTTTGTATTTCCAAAATATGCTTTTAATTCTTTAGTGAGTTCTGTATGTGATTCGAACTCAAATTGCTTTTTTTTGTTTAATTTTAATAACGCAGTTGCTTGATTATATAAATTTTCATATATTCTGTCTTTAAACACAAACTTATTTAAAATTTTTGTATTTTCAATGAATTCAATCATTTTTCCAAAAAAATTTCTTTTATATTTCGAAATAAAGAACGGCATTAAAACGCTTATACCGGATAATTTTAAGAATGGATTTAATTTTTTTTCATAAAAAGAAGAAACAACTCCAGCATTCCAGTACAATCCGTATTTAAAATCACCAGAAGCAATTTTAATTTGCGACATTTATTTCACCACTCTTTTGTTGGGCTAGTTTGGCCTTTGCCTCGTTGTAAATTTCCTCGTATTTATCAAACTCATACCATGAATATTGTGATTCAAATATATATGGTTCATCAGCATCTGAAAGTTTTAAATCTGTAACTAAATCTATACTCAATGATGAAATATAATTTATATAATTAAATCCACTACTTAAACTTTTATTCGTAGAAGGAATATGTGAAGCTACAACATAATTCGCTCCCATTTTTCTGCAAAGTTGTATTGGGACTTCTTCAAGCACTCCGCCATCTAATAATTCCATTCCCCCTAATAATGTAGGTGTAAAAGCACCAGGAACATTTGAAGATGCCATAATGGCATCTAATAGATATCCTTCTGTGATTTCTTCTGTTTTTTCTTCTTCGATATTTAGAGCAACAACACCAAAAGGTATCTTACAATCAGAAAATTTTTTCTTATAAAACAAAGGTTTTAACATTCTAAATAGAACTTCATTTTTCATAATTCCCATGGAGGAAAGCAATTTTGTAAATCCAGAAATTTTTGAATCAAGACTTTTTTTCATAGATTTTATTTCAGTATCAAAATTTTTTAATGAATAAGAAAGTTTTTTATATACTGAATTTATATCTGGTTCTAAAGCATATAATCCACCTATTAATGAACCAGCACTGCACCCAGTTATTACAACTGGGTGCGTTTCATATTTATTTTCAAGATATTCAATTAATGCTATATGTGCCATTCCCCTTATTCCGCCGCTTCCAAGTGCTAATCCGTATTCTTTTTTCATTAGAACCCTCCTAATAGGATATAAACTGCAATTCCGCCTACTACACCACCTATTAATGCATATATTACGTTAGACATTAAATTTTGTGAATGTAATTGTTCTTCAAGGTTTTGAAGACGTCTATTTAAAGCATCATTAGACATTTCGCTCTTTTTCATTTCAAGAATTTCATTTTCCAGCTGATTATTTTTAGTTTTTAAAGCAGTTATATCATCTTCTATTTTATAGATTTTATCGCCAAGATAAGAAGAATCAACAGACATGTTTACTTTATTTTCTAAGTTGTTTAATCTTGTTACTATAGCTTCTAATGATTTCATGTTTTCCTTAATTAAATCATCTTTTATTTGCATATAAATATAATTTTTTATGTCGTCAGATTTTTTCATTAATTCCTGTGAAACCATATCATCTATTATATTTATTAAAGCATCTTGATTGTTTGAAGGAAGATTTTCAAGTGTATAGATGGATTTTTCTAATGATTTTAATCTGTTTTCTAATGTATCGATTTTTGCTGATTTTTTATCGAAATCGCTTTTTAATTCAAAAAGTGTTTTTGAATTCGCAATAACCTCATTTTGTAATTTTTGTGTTGGTGGTTGTATTGCCAATGACTGAACAATATTATTTAAATTTCTTACCTGTTCTGATAATTCAGAGACTAATTTTAAATCAGCATTGATTTTCTGAATATCCTGATAATTTTTATTGCTCAATTCCTCAATATTATTTATTTTTGGTAAAGCTTCAGCAATTTGTTTTAAAAGTTCAGAGGAGTCTTTAACGCCACTTGCCTTTACTGCTTCTCTGAAAGCATCGAGATCTTTTGACATATTCAAAACTTGAGCTGTTAAATTAGAAACAGCATAATCATTTGTGTTAATTCTTGATTCAATCTGGTCAAGACGTGTGAATAAATTTGAAAGGCTTTCATTTTCTTTACCAAAAGCAGCACCTTCAAGTAACCCTATTCTCTGATCGAAATTTTGTAATTGTTTACTAAATTTATCAATTTCATCTGCCGCATTTTCAAGACGTTCTATATTGGATACTCTATTTTCCAATACAGCAATTCTATCGATAATTTCTGAAGGAACAGTTCCACCATTTCCAGATTTTAAAGAACTCATATTTTTTTGAATATCTAAGATTCTATTATCAATATTATTAAGTCTATTAGTTGTATCAGTTAAAATAGCGGAATAAGAATTTACAGCTTTTTCAAGTTCTTCAACTTTTATTTGTAAGGACTGTAAAGAATTTACTTTCATATCAATATCTCTTAATTTTTTATATAACAACGTATCATTTGAAAGAGTTGCTGAATTTGAAATGTTTACTCCAGAAGTTTCAAGTTTTGTTATTTTATCGTTTAATATTTTAATTTGATTATCAAGTTCTGGAATTTTTGAAGTAAGCTCCATTAAAGGTTTTACTTCAAAATCAAATTTTTGTTGGATAATATCATCTACATATGTATTTGAAGAGGCAATTTGATTTTTTAATGTATTGATTTCATTCATCAATTGCGTTATTGTGGCTTCATCGGTATTACCCTTCCATCTAATTTGAGAAGAAATTTCATTTGTAATATAAACTTTTAGACCGTTTTTTTCTTTTTCAAATAGTTCATCTATATATGACTTATAATAATTTTTTTCTTTGTTTAAATAATCATCAAGAGTATTAATCATATATTCTTTGGTTTTTGAAAATTCTTCTGCCAGCTGTTCAACGCTTTTTTCAAATTCATCCATTCTGTTGCTAAAAGTAATCATTGTAGCAAGTGTTGTTTCATATAACTGCTTAATTGTTTCTTCTGATTTTTTTTGGGCTATCATAGAAGCGTTTTGAGCTATAGCTTTAAAAATTGGATTATTAGTTTCAGTAGAGTTAATAGATATAGCCTGCTTTAAATAATATACATCTTTACTGAGTTCTGAAACTGTATTTTTTGTATTTTTATAATCAGTATCAAGAGAAAAAATAAAATTTTCAAGAGTGTATACTCTGTCGGGTAATTTTTCGTTTAATAACTTGGATAATGAAGCATCCATAGTTTCAATTTTTAATTTATAATTTTCATCTAAATAATCAAGAAATTTAGAACCAAAAATAGCAAGATCATATCTTGAAACAGATATTGCACCATTAAATTTTCCCTGAGTGTCCGTATCCATAATACCAGCATTTATTACTTTTAGTACATGTGGATAAACAGGAGATGCAGGTTTTACATCAACAAGTTCAGCGAAAATTAAAGTATTTAATAATAAAATAATTAATGCTATAACAAAACTTTTTTTCATATAAAAGCCCCCTTAATACCAATTATCGACGTTAATAAATTTTCCTTCGTCGGTGAAATAAATGTATTTTTCTTTGATTTTTAAATTTCCTTTATATAATGCAATTTTATGGACACCGTATTCCAACCTTAAATTTACTTCTGAACCTGTATATTTTACATCATCAACAAATAAATCATATCCTTTTCTATTGTATATTTTTACGGGTACAAGATTTGCTCTCGAGAAGAAAACAACCTTATGATTATATTGTGAAATAGAAACATCTATATTATATATATTTCCATCAGGAAATTTAAAAGTGATGTTATGTGTTCCAGTTTTTAAAACTTTTCCTATTAGATATCCAGTATTTTCATAATTTCCGTCTATATATATTAAAGCTCTGGAAGATGTTGTAAATAATGAAAGCGCCCCAACATTTTTATCTTCTGTTAAAAATACAGTTTGTGATCTATTTTTTCTAATAGTTGTCATTTTTTTTGCGTTTAAATAATAAATATCAATTTTTTTGGTTTCCTGCATTGTATCTATCAATATTGTTGAAGGAGTAAATGCGAATTTATCACCTATGTAGGTTAAGACTTTATCAATTGAAGATAAAACTTCTATAGATGTATATAATTTTGGATTTAAAACAATTTGTTTTGGATCGTCTTTATGTATAATATATCTAAAAAAGAGATTTTTATCGTTTTTAGATACAATTTCTATAATATGCGGCATCCCATCTAATTCTAATTCCTCAACTTCTTTGCCAATATATTTTCCATCAAGATAAAATTCTAAATTTTTGACATCCTTAAAGAATACAGTTCTGCTATTTTCGTATAATTCGAAAAATAACTGTTTGGATTTTGTTTTTTTATCAAGGTTTATGGTTAGTCTTTTTGAAATATATCCAATTTTAGAAACTACAATATTTAATGTTCCTTCTGGGACTACGAAATTACCAGGTGTATATCCGTATTTTTTATTATTAATAACAACAAGAGCATTTCTTGGTGAAGAGTCCACATATAAATTAATTCCCTTTTTTAATTGAACAGATATATCTTTAACTTTTTCAGTAATATTAATGTTTTTTTCAATAGTGATATAATCTTTACGCTCAAATTTTAGTTTATAGTTTACTCCTTTATTTAAAACTGTAGAATAAGGTGTTTCACCAATCTTTACATTGTTAATATATAATATTGATGTTGGATTGGAAGTTATTTTTATCATGCCTTCAGGTATAAAGGTTAAATATAATTCTCTGGTTTCGAAAGGTTTTAAGTCAATTTGTAATTTTTGAGGTTTATAATTGTCAAAAGTAAAATAAAAATCTTTAATATTAACTGGAACTGTTATCGTATCATGATTATTTACCAGGAATTTTTTATTGTTATATTGTACATAAAATTGCTCAATATTTGATATAATTTTTAATGAGGCAAGAGGAATTAAAGAGACCCTAAGTTCGGTATCAGAAGAAATATCCATGGTTTTGATGTAATCTTCATATCCAAACTTTTTTATAGTAACTGTATGAGTTCCAGATGAAATATCGATGGATTCAAAAGTATTTTTTACAGCTTTAATATACTGACCATCGATATAGATTAAAGCACCTTTTGGAGCAAAAATTTTTAATTGATATGAAAAGGATAATATACTAAAGACAATAAAAAATAAAAGCAGGAATATTTTATTCTTTTTCATTTTCCCTCACCTCATTTATCATTTTATCAAGACACTCGAGACGATCCATAACTTCTTCTGGTTTTTTCATTTTATCTAAAACCTTTTGCATAAATTCAACACGAGCTTTTATAACCTCATCAATAACATTTTTACCTTTTTCTGTTATAGTTATTGTAGTAACTCTTTTATCTCTTTTATCTTTTACTTTTTCTAAATAGCCAGAAGCTTCTAATCTATTAATAAGACCTGTTGTAGTACTTTTAGTAATTCCTAAAATAAGGCTGATATCTGTGACTCTTTTTGGACCTCTGAAATATAAAATTTGGAGTAAATCAAATTGTGCAGGGGAAATATCACTGTTTTTTATAATTTTTCTTCCTTCAACTTTAACTTTGAAACATATATCGCGTATAATTTTTTCGAAGTTTTGAACTCTTGTTTTTTCCATAATGTTCCTCCTATCTTATTTTGTTTTATTAATAATTTCATAATATATATTTAGAAAGAGAGGTATTAAAATGGGGAAAAGTATAAGTTACTCAGCTATACTAAGCGTTTTGGCGGTATTATTATTTTCAGCTCAAATGTTTATACCTGTATTTGGTATTTTAATTTCTTTTTTTAGTTTAATTCCGCTTGTATTGGTATATGAATTGACGGATATGAAATATTTTATTATTTCTGTAATAACTACGGGTTTTTTAATTTTAATGATAAATGATCTTTTTGGAATGATATTTTTTACCACATTTTTACTTCCGCCGGTTTTGGGGTTGGTAGTTGATAAAAAAAAGAAAATACTCCACATTTTATTTTTTCTCGTACCAGTGGCGTCTTCCTATTTTATGTATAAATCTTTTTTTAATGTAGTAATATTCAGATATCTTTGGCCGTTAATTGGAGCTGGTGCATATATTAGTATAAAATTTTATTATAGTAGAATATCAAAACTTATTCTCAATAAACTACCTACTATATTTTATCAAAAAAAGGCGTAAAAATGAAATAAAAATAATAATTTAAATATAAAAAATAAAAATGAGGTGAGAGATATGGATTATATTGATCTTGTTATAGAAAAAATGGTATATGGAGGATATGGGTTTGCCAGATATGACAATAAAATTTATATGGTTGAACATGCATATCCTGGTGAGTTTGTAAGGATAAAAACAAAATATAATAAAAAAGATGTGTATTTTGCAGAAGTTGTTGAATATCTTGAAAAGGCACCATATAGGAATAGACCGGTATGTCCGCATTTTTATGAATGTGGTGGTTGTCAATTATTGGATATGGATTATTCAAAACAATTGGAAATAAAAAAAAGCATTGTAAAAGAACAAATGAAAAGAATTGGTAAAATCGATGAATCTCTTGTAGAAAATGTAGTGCCATCTGATGAAATAAACCATTATAGAAGCAAAATGGAATTTGCATTTGCTTATAAAAATGGTGAAGTAAAATTAGGATTAAAACAACGAAATAGTAATGAAATTATAGATATAAAAAATTGTTTATTAGCTCCAAAAGAATTTAATAGAATAATTACAGAGGTAAAAAAAATATTTGAAGCTTTAAATATGAAAATATATAATCCAAAAAGAAGAAAAGGAGAGTTTAAACATCTTGTATTAAGAAAATCATTTTCAAAAAATGAGATTATGGCTATCTTTATAACAAAAACAGAATACATTTCTAATTATAAGAAGTTTAAGGAATTAATATTAAAAAATATAAAAGCAGATTCTTTTATCCATGTCATGAATGGTTCTGATTCTGTTGTTTTAAGAGGACCATATAAAACATTAAGAGGTGAAGGAGTAATAAAAGAGGATTTTGATGGTTTTGAATATCAAATTCCACCAACAGCATTCTTTCAAAATAATTATTTTATAACGAAGAAAATTTTAGAGGAGTTTGTTGAAATAGTAAAATCTGAAAAAATTTCTGGAACAGCATTAGATTTATATTCTGGAGTTGGACTATTTTCAATATATCTTGCCCCACTATTAAAACACATTACAGGTGTTGAAAGTAATAATGTGTCTGTAAAAGCCGCCAAAGCAAATGCGAACATAAATAACATAAAAAATGTTAGTTTCGTAAAAGAAGATGTGGAAAAATTTATAGAAAATTATGATAAAAAATTGGATTTAATCATTCTTGATCCGCCAAGAAGTGGATTGAGTAAGAAAATCTTAACAAAGATAACAGAATTGAAACCTAAATATATCTTTTATTTATCCTGTGATCCAAGCACTCTGGCAAGAGATCTATCAAAAATGCAAGAATTCTATAATATAGAAAAAATAAAGCCTTTCGATATGTTCCCAAATACTTTTCATATAGAAAATTTTGCGTTTTTAAAGTTGAAAAACAGTAAATAAACCTGATTATTTTAATTTTTCTTTAGATATTGAATTGAGACACCTTTTTTTGGTATAATATGTATTGTTAAAATTAAAAATTGGAGGGAGGCCTTTCCATGGAATTTATTTCAAGGATAAATGTATTACCAAAAGTGCCTGAAAATTTAAAAAAATTACCAGAATTAAGTAGAAATCTCTGGTGGACCTGGAATTATGATGCACAGGAGATTTTTGAAAGAATTGATGAAGATTTATGGGTTGAAGTAAATAGAAATCCTGTTGCATTTTTAAAAAAGGTAAGCCAGAAAAAATTGAACGAGGCAGCGCAAAATCAGGCTATATTGAGTTTATACTCTCAGGTAGTGGAAAAATTTGAAAATTATATGAAAACTGAAAATACATGGTTTAAATCCACACATAAACAATATAAAGGTGGAGAATTTGCATATTTTTGTGCTGAATATGGATTACATGAATCATTTCCAAATTATTCTGGAGGATTAGGTGTATTAGCTGGTGATCATTTAAAATCAGCAAGTGATTTGGGAATTCCATTGGTTGCTGTTGGACTTTTGTATAAACAGGGATACTTTGAACAAAGGATTAATTCTGAAGGCTGGCAGGAAGCTATTTTTAATCCTTATGATTTTGATAATTTTCCTGTAGTTCCAGTAAAAGATGATGAAGGAAATGAAATTTATATAACAGTAGAAATGGATAATAGAAAAGTTTATGCGAAGATATGGAAATTATCCGTTGGAAGAATAAATTTAATTTATCTTGATACAGATATTCCGCAAAATGATCCTGAAGATAGAATGATTACCTACCAATTATATGGCGGGGATCAGGAAATGCGAATAAGGCAGGAAATGCTTTTGGGTATTGGAGGAGTTAGAGCATTAAGAACTCTTGGATATAACCCATCGGTATGGCATATGAATGAAGGTCATTCTGCATTTTTAGGTTTAGAAAGAATTAGAGAATTTGTTCAGGAACACGGTTTAACATTTAGAGAAGCAGTTCAAGCAGCAAAAGCTGGTGCGGTATTTACAACACATACTCCTGTTCCAGCAGGTCATGATGCATTTCCTTTTCATTTAATGGATAAATATTTCAAAGATTATTGGCCACAACTTAAAGCATCAAGAAGGGAATTTCTTGACTTAGGAGCTGAAATAAGGGCTGATGGTTCTGAATTATTTTCAATGACAACATTAGCTTTAAATTTATCCTCAAGAGCAAACGGAGTAAGTAAATTACATGGTGAAGTATCACGGGATTTAGCAAAAGACATATGGAAAGGACTTGAAGCAGTTGAGGTTCCAATTACACATGTAACAAATGGTGTTCATGCAACAACATGGATTTCCAAAGAATTACAGGATTTATTTGCTCATTATCTTGGAAAAGACTGGCATGAAAAGATTGATGATCCTGATTTATGGAAAAAAATTGATGAGATTCCAGATGAAGAATTATGGAATGTAAGAAAATCTTTAAAGAAAAAATTAATTGAATTTGTACATCAAAGAACTAAAGAACAAAGAATGAGACATGGTGAAACAGTAGAACAACTTGAAGAAATAGAAAATATTCTTAATCCAAAGGCTTTAACAATAGGTTTTGCAAGAAGATTTGCAACATATAAAAGAGCTACATTAATTTTTAAAGACCTTGAAAGGCTCAGTAAAATTTTAAATAATCCAGAAAGACCTGTTCAATTGATTTTTGCGGGTAAAGCACATCCGGCAGATAGACCAGGTCAGGAATTAATAAAAAGAATTTACGAAATTTCAAGAATGCCTGAATTTAAAGATAAAATAGTATTTATTGAAAATTATGATATGAATGTTGCAAGGCATTTAGTAGCCGGTGTTGATGTATGGCTTAATAATCCACGAAGACCAAGAGAAGCAAGTGGAACAAGTGGTCAAAAAGCTGGTATGAACGGTTCTCCGAACTTTAGTGTTCTTGATGGTTGGTGGGTTGAAGGTTATAATGGAAAAAATGGATGGGCTATAGGTGATGAAAGAGATTACACAGACCTTGAATTACAGGATAGAATAGATAGTTCATCAATGTATAATACTCTTGAAAAAGAAATTGTACCTCTTTATTATGACCATAATGAAGAATTGGGAGTTTCAAGAGAATGGATAAAAATAATGAAAGAATCTATAAAATCAGTTACATCATTCTTTAATACACATAGAATGCTCAAAGAATATACACAAAAATTATATATGACTGCAGCGGAATTAGGAGAAAAGTTTGTAAAAGATAATTTTGAAATAGCTAAGAAATTCTCTGCTTGGGTAGAAATATTGGAGAAAAACTGGGGAAATATTAGAATAAAAGTTCTTTCAAATGTAACTGAAGACATTGAATATTCAACTGGTGGAAAAATAGAAGTAAAAGCAGAAGTTTATTTACCGGGAATTGGGCCGGATTCTGTACTTACACAAATTGTTGTAGCAAAATTGGAAGACAACAAAATAGTTACATTAAAATCGTTTGATATGAAGTTGAAAAAAGAAGTAAATAAAGATACATATTTGTATGAAGGTGAATTTGAAATAGATGAAAGAGGGCAGTATGGCTGGAATGTAAGAGTTATTCCATATAATCCTATAATGCCATATCAACATTATTTAATAGGTTTTGTAAAATATCCACAATAAGATAAAGGCGGCTTTTAAAGCCGCTTTTTTTACGTTTATGCTGAAAGAGGTTGTTTGTTTTTATTTTTAAAAATATTTTTAATTTCTATATCGAAAATATATTTAATATATCTTTCTAATTCTTCAATTGAATTAATAGAAGTTAAATCTTTTTCTGTGATAGCATTTTCCAGACCAATTAATTCGAGGTAAAACTTATTATTATCTGGATTAATAAAGAATTTTTTAAAATAATGCTTTTTTTCTTCATACCATTTTACTAATTCACCACTTTTTATCATATTATTTCCTCCTTTTAGTATTTTTATACTTTTTAATTACTACATCATAATCAATACATTTATATATTACTATATTTTTTTCATTAATACAATTAAGAAAGAGTAACTTTAATGTTACAATTCTACTATAAGGTAGAAAATGGTGTATAATATAAGTGATATAAAAAAAGTGAGGTGAATAAATTGAAGAATGAAATTGGAGAAAGAATAAAAAAATTAAGGGAAAGAAAAGGAATATCAAGAGAAAAACTTGGAGCTATTATCGGAATAGCGGGAAATAGTGTATATAGAATTGAAGCAGGTATTAACAAGCCTTCAGCTGAAGTAATTATAGAATTGGCAAAATATTTTGATGTAAGTACAGATTATTTGCTAGGATTGGATAATATATCAGGTAATGACACTTATGTAAGAGTGGAAATGAAAAAAATTCCTGTATATGAAAAAGTTGCTGCAGGAGTGAGTGGTGCAGCACAACCAGTAGATTATCCTATTGATGAAATTTATATACCAAAAGGTTGGAAAGGAACATTTGCAGTTGAAGTTGTTGGGGATAGTATGGAACCAGAAATAAAAGAAGGTGACTACGTAATAGTTGATCCGGAATCGTATATAGATTCAGGAAATAGGGTAATAGCATTATTAAATGATGGTGAAGACGCACTGGTTAAAGTATTCAGGAAAACATTTGATGGAACTATAATGTTATATAGTTTAAATCCGAAGTATGAACCAATTATTTTAACTCCAGATTTAAGATGGAAAATAATTGGAAAAGTTGTGAACTTATATAGGAGATATTAATATAAAAAATAGGAGCTTAAGCTCCTATTTTTTATATTATGGCGGAGAGGGTGGGATTTGAACCCACGGACGGGTTGTGCCCGTCACACGCTCTCCAGGCGTGCGCCTTTGACCGCTCGGCCACCTCTCCAGCATATTTAATTTCCATAATATTTTATCATATACATTGATTTTAGTCAACTACTTTATTTAAACGAAATTAAAATTTATTATTAATCTTTTTTCGTTCTCATTTGTAAATAATCTTTTAATTTTTTTATATCTTTATTATCAATTTTTTTTATATCTCCGGGATTAGGAACTTCATTTACAGTCCAAGGACCAAACTTAATTCTTTTAAGTTTTAGTACATTATATCCTAATACTTTAAACATTAATCTTACCTGTCTTTTTTTTCCTTCATGGATACTAATAATTACTTCTGAATATTTTCCTTTTTTTCTAATTTTTTCAATTTTGGCAGGTTGAGTTTTATAATTTTCTATAATTACCCCATTTTTAAGTTTTTCAATATCTTCGTTTTTTATATGTTTATTAATTAATACTTTGTATGTTTTATAAATCTTTTTTTGGGGGTGTAAAAGTAAATTAGCTAATTCTCCGTCATTAGTAAGGAGCATTAATCCGGAAGTATTATAGTCCAATCTTCCTACATGAAAAACCTTTTCAGGTATTTTTCCTTTTATTAGATCAGTAATAGTTTTTCTTCCTCTATCATCGGAAAGAGAGGATAGATATCCTATAGGTTTATGCAATAAATAATATACATAATTATCTATATCGTTTATTTTTTCTCTGACATATATTTTTTTATTATTTATTTCAATAATATCTTTATCTGAAAGCAAAAACCAGGGTTCTTTGATAGTTTTTCCATTTACTTTTACCTTTCCCGAGATAATCATTTCTCCAACTTTTCTTCGAGAACCTTCACCTATCTTCTGGAGAAATGTCTGAAGTTTTATCAATTTTAGCACCTCTTAACTCTTCTATAGTTTTTTCTGGTAATAATTCAAAAAAAGTCTCTGAAAGATCATAAACAAATCTATTTTTTGTATTGTTTTTTCTTTTTTTAACAATTAATCCCATTTCCATAAGTTTTTTTATTTGATGGTATGATGATTTTCCGCGTGATTTTTCTATTTCTGTTGTAGAGGATGGACCGTTTAAAAGTAAAATAGCAAGAATTTCAAATTGTGATTCAGTAAGAGAAAATGTTCTTGGGCGTGGTTTTAAAATAGATTTTATTTCACTTTTTATAGTAAATCTATATTTTCCTTCAAACATTTCCAGTTCTATTCCATGAAATTCTGAATTATAATGTTTCCAAATTTCAATTAAAATGCTATTGACTTTTTCTTCTGAAATTTCCAATTTTTCTGAAATTTCTTTTACAGAAAAGCCAGAACTTTTTGAAAATAACATAGCTTCAACTATAGGGATAAGATGCTTATTCTGCACCTAATGTCACCTCTTTTTTAGAACGAATAAATTCGTAATTTTCATTAATATAATGAATGCCATTTCTTACAAGTGTCAATGATGCAAGAAAATAAACTATAAATCTCAATCTATTTTTGTTTGAAAGGATATACAATTCTTGTAAAGTAAATCTTTCCATTTTTTCAAGTTCTTCTATAGCTTCTTCTACTGTAAAACCTTCACGTAATATTTCTAATTTATGCTGAAGCCGTATATAATCTGTCATATATAAGTCTAACTGTTCATAAATTTTCTTTTTATCAAATCTCATAGCCTTAACTCTAATGGGTTTCTTAGTATTATTTTTTCCAAAATTATCCTTAAGTTTTTCCATAGCTTTCTTTATTTGATCATAATCCTCGATAATATTATATAATGTATTTTTTTGACGTGTAAACTCTTTATCTTCATTGGCTTTTGGTAATAATTCTTTTGATTTTAATAAAGTTAGATAAGATGCAATTCTTAAGAACTCACCAATATCATTTAAATTGTCATAATTTTTTTCTATATATTCGTTAAATATATCAGCAATATAAGATACCGGTAGCATACGCACCGGTATCTTTTTTTCTCTTATAAGGTCAACTAAAACTTCAAAAGGGCCTGAAAAGATATCCAATTCAATATTTATGTCGGAAAACATATAATCACCACCTGAGGTTCATAGCCTCCTTAACTTCTTCCATAGTTTTTTTCGCTACAGCGGAGGCCTTTTTATTACCTTCATGAATCACATTTAAAACATCTTCATCTGAAATTTTTTCGTATTTTTCCCATATTGGTTTTAAACGTTCTTCCATATTTTTTAATAATAATTTTTTACATTGAACACAGCCAATATCAGCAGTTGTACATCCTTTTACAACCCAATCCAGCTCTTCTTGATTTAAAGTAAATGCTTTATGATATTCCCAAACAGGGCATTTTTCTGGAGTGCCAGGATCTGTTCTTCTCATTCTTGCAGGATCTGTCATCATTGGCATTATCTTTTTCTTCAATGATTCGTGGTCTTCATCTATCATTATAATGTTTCCATAACTCTTTGACATCTTCCTACCATCGGTACCAGGCAATTTTGGTATTCTTGTAACAATTGGTTCTGGCTCCGGAAATACTTCTTTATATAAATTATTAAATCTCCTTACAATTTCTCTACTTAATTCAATATGATAAACCTGATCTTCACCAACCGGAACGCCTGTTGCTTTATATAAAATAATATCAGCAGTTTGCAAAACTGGATAAGTTAAAAATCCAGCAGTTGATAAATCCCTATTTTCAAGATTTTCTTTTAAATCTTTATAAGTTGGTATTCTTTCTAATCTGCTAACAGAAACGAGCATATTTAATAAAAGATATAATTCGGCATGTTCCTTAATCGCAGATTGAACAAATATTACAGATTTTTCTGGATCAATTCCAGCAGCAAGATATCCTCTTACTATATCAATTGTAGATTGGTATATCTTATGACTTTCTTCTTTGTGAGTGGTCAATGCATGCCAGTCTGCAACAAAAAAGAAAGTTTCATTTCCTTCATCCTGCAATCTTTTCCAATCTTCTAACACCAAAACATGACCAAGATGTAATTTTCCAGTTGCACGCATACCACTTAAAATTCTCACATAAAACCCTCCTTTTTTCCCGTTTACTCTTTTTATTTTACCACATTTTGTGGTATTATATACTATGAAAAATAAAAATTCAAGGGGGTAACTTAAATGAAAGATTCAAATGCTCAACAGAAAAGAGGTTTCTCAAATAATTTTATTTTGATAGCCTTATTATTTATACTGGCAATAAGTATTGTAAATATTTTTATGGTTAAAAATATGAAAACAAATTTCAAGGTAATAAAAAGCGATAATTATTATTATATAAATGACGATAAAAGCGTTGTAATGTTTTCTAAAGTTGAAATTCAGGCTGAAGATGAAAAATCTTATAACCGATTAATTGAAAATTATGATAAACCTGATGAAGAAAAAAGAAAGGCATATGAACAATTTTTATCAAAATTAACAGAAAATACAGGGCGTGATTTCAAATTAGTATCTTTAGAATCATCATTGACTACAAACAATAATAATTATACAATATATGTCAATGAAAAAGCTGTGATTTTTGGATTTATTAAAGATTTAGGTAATAACAAATATGAATTTTCTCTTAATTCACAAAAAATGAATCTGGCAAATTCTACATTATATATTTATAAACCTAAAAATTGGGAGTTTATTGAAACATATCCTCAGCCAACAGAAATTACTGAAGATTATTTGTTATGGAAGGATGCTGGCGAAATTGAATTTCCAACAATAAAATTAGAAAGGGTTGAAAAATGATAACGCTAATCATTTTTATATGGTTAATAGGATTATCTATTATATCTCTTATTAATCTCTCCTTATTAATTTCATTATGGAAAAAATTTAATAGTTTTTCTATAACAATTGATTCTTCCATTGAGGATCAAACAAATACTTTATTGGCACGTTTTCAAAAAATAACCTCTTCGAGATTACGGGCTCTGGATAATAAGATCGAAATTCTTGATCAACTTATAAAAGATGCCGATGAAGCATATATGAAATCTTTTTCGATGCTTACTGATCTTGAGAAAAAAACAGATGAGCTAAAAAGAGAAAGAACAAATTTAAAGATAAAACAGGAAAAAAGAAGATTAGCGGAACCGTCTTCGCCTATGAAAGAGAAACATATCCCAAAAATAGATTATCAGCAACGTGAAATATCAATTGGATACAACAGAGAAAATATTGAAAAAAATTATAAAACACATGTAATTGAAAAAGAAATTGAAGAAGAAAAAAGTCCGGAACAAATTTTAAAAGAAAAAATAATTGAATATTATGATAAAGGAATGAGCATACAGGAAATTGCAAAAATGCTTGATAAAGGATCAGGTGAGATAAAACTTATAATAAACTTATACCATAAAAATAAAAAATAAAAAATTTAGTTGTTATAAAATATAGGGAATAGCCATTTGACTATTCCCTATATTTTATATTAAAATCTTACTTTTAACTCTTTATTAGCAACCTTTTCATCTAATCTCCTAACAGGTGTATTTCGAGGGGCACCTTTTAGAATTTCTGCATCTGATTTTGCTTCTTCTAATATTTTATGCATAACATCTACAAAATGGTCTAATTCTTCTTTAGATTCTGTTTCTGTTGGCTCAATCATCATAGCTTCATGCACAATCAATGGGAAATAAATTGTTGGTGGATGAATGCCATAATCAAGCAACCTTTTAGCAAAATCAAGAGTTTTTACTCCATATTCTTTTAAGAATGTTCCATCGATGATAAATTCGTGTTTGCATACTTCATCATAAGCAATTTTAAATTCTTTTTCCAATTTCTTTCTTAAATAATTTGCATTTAATACAGCCATTTCACTTGCGAATTTTAATCCATCATGACCCATTGAAAGAATATAAGTATAAGCTCTTACCATTACAGAGAAATTTCCATAGAATGTTCTTAATCTTCCGATACTTTTAGGGATATCATAGTTTAAATAATATTTTCCATCTTCATTTAAGTCTACAACTGGTTTAGGCAAATAATCTTTTAATTTAGCTTTTACTCCAACAGGCCCGCTTCCAGGTCCACCCATTCCATGTGGAGTTGAGAAAGTTTTATGAAGGTTAACATGAACTATATCAAATCCCATATCTCCAGGTCTAACCTTACCCATTATTGCATTTAAGTTAGCTCCATCATAGTAAAGAAGGGCATTATGTTCATGAGCTAATTTTGCAATTTCAAGAATATCCTTTTCAAATAAACCAAGAGTATTTGGATTTGTAAGCATGATAGCTGCTACAGTATCATCCATTTTTTCTTTAAATTCTTCAAGGTCAACCCTTCCATCAGGACCTGATTTTACTTCAATAACATCAAAACCAGCCATTTTAGCTGATGCAGGGTTTGTTCCGTGAGCTGAGTCAGGCAAAATAACCTTTGTTTTATTTGTATATCCATTATCATCGATATATTTTCTTACAATAAGCATTCCTGTAAGTTCACCATGAGCACCTGCTGCAGGTTGTAATGTAACAGCATCCATACCAGTGATTTCGCCAAGGTAATTCTGAAGATTGTACATTAATTCAAGAGCACCTTGAGTATATTCTTCATCTATATATGGATGTATGTTGTTAAATAATCCAGCCATTTCTTCGTTAATCATAGGATTATATTTCATTGTACATGAACCTAATGGATAAAATCCACTATCAACAGAATGATTCTTTCTTTCTAAATCATTGTAATGTCTTACGACTTCAAGTTCAAAAACCTGTGGAAGATTTGGTTTTTCTTTTCTAATTAATTCATCTTCCATTTCGATTTTTTGTTCTGGTACATCTAATTTAGGCAATGAAAATGATGTTCTTCCTTCTTTTGACTTTTCAAAGATTAATTTCATCGATTTCACCTACCTTAGAAATCAAGTAGTCAATTTCTTCTTTTGTATTTAATTCAGTTGCGCAGAATAAACCATAATTATTTAATTCATTATAGAATTTTCCAAGATTTAATGGACCAACAAATTTTTCTTCATATAATTTCTTATTAAATTCATCAAGATCGAATTTTGGTTTTAAAACAAATTCATTAAAGAAAGGTCCTTCAAATACAGGTTCAAACTTTTCTGTTTCCATTAATTTTTTAGCAAGATAATGTGCTTTTTGATAGTTTTGATATGCGATTTCAGCTAAACCTTCTTTTCCAACAACACTTAGATAAACGGAAGATAAAACAGCCATTAAAGCATGGTTAGAACATATATTTGAAGTGGCTTTTGCTCTTCTGATGTGTTGCTCTCTTGTTTGAAGAACCATAACAAAACCTCTATTTCCATCAGCATCTACAGTTTCACCTATAATTCTTCCAGGCATCTGTCTTATGTATTGCTTTTTAGAAGCAAAAAATCCAAATGTTGGACCGCCAAAAGACATATAATTTCCAATAGATTGTCCTTCGCCAACTACAATATCAGCACCAAGTTTTCCGGGTGCTTCTAATAATCCAAGTGCAATAGGATATGCGTTAACTATAAGTAATACTTTTTCTGGTAATACTTCTTTTATAGCTTTTATATTTTCCACAACACCAAAGAAATTAGGATATGAGATTACTACAGAACTTATATCTTCTGTTAATTTTGATTTTAAATCTTCTATATCAATTCTTCCTGTTTTTTCATCATATTTTACAGTTTCTAATTCCAGATTCTGTGATTCTATGTATGTTCTTGAAACCTCAATATATTCAGGATGTAAGGAAGAAGCTACTAAAGTTTTATATTTTTTATTTATTCTTGAAGCCATTAAAATAGCTTCTGCTACAGCACTTCCTCCGTCATACATTGAAGAGTTTGCAACTTCCATACCTGTTAATTCACAAATAGCAGTTTGAAATTCATATAATGCTTGTAATGTACCTTGAGAAACTTCAGCTTGATAAGGAGTATAAGCAGTTAAAAAATTTCTTTTGGTTGCAAGTTGATATACAGCTGAAGGAATATAATGTTTATAAATTCCGGCGCCCCTAAACATTGCATATTCATCAAGATTTATTGTTCTATTAGCCAATTCCATAATTTCTCTTCTTACTTCAATTTCTGATTTTGATTCAGGAATATTTAAATCACCTTCAAAAAGTTTGGGAATATCTGAATATAATTCCTTAATATTTTTAATTCCAATAACTTCCATCATTTCTTTAATATCTTCTTCTGTATGTGGAATGTATGGATATTTTTTCACCAATGTCACCTCACTTTTAAAATTTCAAAAGACCCGGAAAACCGGGCCTGAAATTATAGAGAATTCTTATATTCTTCTTCAGATAATAATTCGTCTAATTCGCTTTCATCACTGATTTCCATTTTTACAATCCAACCAGCATTTTCTGCATCATCATTTATTAGTTCAGGAGAAGCATCAAGTTCTGAATTTACTTCAATTACTTTTCCTGAAACAGGAGAGTAAACATCACTTGCAGATTTTACTGATTCAACAGCACAAAGAGCTTCACCTTTTTTGATTTCTTTTCCTTCTTCTGGTAAATCAACATATGTTATATCTCCAAGTTCTTCTGCTGCATGTGCTGTTATACCAATTGTTGCAATGTTACCTTCTACTTCTACCCATTCATGTGTTTTTGTATACTTTTTCATTCTCATACCCTCCTAAAGTTATTTTCTTGTTTTTACACTACCTCTGTAAAATGGTATTTTTATTACTTTTGCCTTAACCCTTTTATTTCTTATTTCAACTTCAATTTCTGTATCTTTCTTATAATATGGTTTATTTAACATTGCTAATGCGATTGGCTTATTTAATGTAGGAGAAACTGTTCCACTGGTAATAAATCCAACTTCTTCATCACCAACAAAAACTTTATAACCATGTCTTGGAATTCCTTTTTCAAGCATTTCTATTCCTTTTAATCTTCTTCTAATGCCAACTTCTTTTTCCTTCAATAAACCTTCTTTTCCAATAAAATCCTTTTCGAAGTCAACAGCCCATTTTAATCCAGCTTCTAAAGCTGTTATTTCATCATTCATATCATTTCCGTATAATAAATATGTTGCTTCTAATCTTAAAGTATCTCTTGCACCAAGTCCTGCTGGTTTTCCATCGTATTTAGGAAGTAATTCCAATAATTTTCTCCACATTGGAACTGCTGCCTCTTTATCAAGATAAATTTCAAAACCATCTTCGCCTGTATAACCTGTTCTTGAAATTAAACATTCAATTCCGTTAATTCTTCCTTCAGTGAAATTATAATATGAAATATTTTTCAAATCAACCCCTGAAATTTCTTGTAACATTTCTTCAGCTTTTGGTCCTTGAACAGCAATTTGTGCAATATTATCAGAAATATTTTTAATTTCTACTTCAAAATCTTTTGCTTTTTCAGCAATCCAATTATAATCTTTTTCAATGTTAGAGGCATTTACAACCAACAATATATGTTCATCAGAATACTTATAAGCTAATAAATCATCTATAACTCCACCATTTTCGTTAAGCATTGGAGAATATACGATTTCTTCTGGTTTTATTTTTTCAACATTATTGGTTATTAAATAATTTACAAACTTAACAGCATCTTTACCTTTTATATCAATTTCACCCATATGAGAAACATCAAAAATTCCAACGTTATTTCTTACAGCATTATGTTCTTCCTTAAGTGAAGAATACCATACTGGCATTTCCCAACCACCAAATGGAACCATCTTTGCTCCTAACCTTACGTGTTCGTCATACAAAGGTGTTCTTTTTAAATTTTCCATTACTCTGCCTCCCTATTTTCAAGAATTTGTTTTGCAACATTATAATCTTCTTCATTTACATAAAGATTCATTATTGTGCCATTACCAAAAAATTCGCTCCCAATACCAATTTCTTTAGGAGCTTTTAATAATACATTTATTCCATTTGATTCGAGCAATTGTTTTATCATTTGAGCTTCAAAGTCATTAATGTGAGATTTTAAAATTTTCCACATTTTCACACCTTCTTTCAAATTCTATTATACATCTAAAATTTGTTTTTATAAAGAAAAGAAATTTTATAAAAAACATGGTATAATATCAATAAACGGCGATAATTGAAAAAAATTTCATATATTCATAGATTTTCATGTTTAATAACTTTTAAGGAGGGAGAGACAAAATGCCTCAAATTAAGAAAATAGGTATTATAACAAGTGGTGGAGATGCTCCGGGGATGAATGCAGCAGTACGTGCTGTAACAAGAACAGCAACTTCAAATGGATTGGAAGTAATAGGATTCTACAAAGGTTATGCAGGAATTCTTGATAAGGAATATACTGAATTGACTTATGCATCTGTTGGAGGAATAATGGAAAAAGGCGGAACTATTTTAAGAACTGCGAGGGTACCGGGATTTAAAGATCCTAATATTAGAGCAGAAGCAGCAAGAAATTTAAAAGAACTGGGTATAGATGCATTAATTGTAATTGGTGGTGAAGGAAGTTTAACAGGTGCTAAATTATTATATGAAGAACATGGAATACCAATTGTTGGAATTCCTGCTTCTATTGATAACGATATACCTGATACAGATATGGCAATTGGTGTTGATACATGTTTAAATACAGCTGTAGACTCAATGCAAAAATTAAAAGATACAGCATCTTCTCATGAAAGAGCATTTATTGTAGAAGTAATGGGAAGAGGTTCTGGATATATAGCTTTAATGTCTGGTATAGCAGTTGGTGCTGAAGGAATAATAATTCCGGAATTGCCAATTGACTATGATCAATTAACAGATAAAATTTGGGAACAAAGAAAAAGAGGAAAAATAAATTGTATTATTGTTGTTGCAGAAGGTGCTGCAAGCGCATATACAGTTGCAAGACATTTTGAAAATAAAATAGGGTATGAAACAAGAATAACCATTTTAGGTCATATTCAAAGAGGAGGGTCACCAACTGCATTTGATAGAATATTAGCTTCAAGAATGGGTTATGAAGCTGTAAAGTTTTTGCTTAATGGAGAAGCTGGAGTTATGGTTGCTTTAAACAGAAGCAAACTAATAGCAGTTCCTATTGATAAAGTATTAAGTGAAAAGAAAGAGTTAGATTATGAATTAGTAAAATTAGCAAATACATTATCATAAGGAGTGATGAGAATGACAATGAGAAAAACAAGAATTGTTGCAACAATAGGGCCTGCAACTGAATCAGAAGAAATGGTAAGAAAATTAATAGAAGCTGGAGCTGATGTTTTAAGACTGAATACATCTCATGAAAACCCAGAAGTTCATGAAAAAAGAATTGAAACTATCAAGAAAGTAAGAAAAGAATTTGACAAACCTGTGGCGATTTTATTGGATCTTGCAGGTCCAAAAATTAGAACAGGAAATTTCTATAAAGATGAAATTACACTTGAAGAAGGACAGGAATTTATATTAACAGCAGAGGAAGTTACAGGCGATGAAACAAAAGTATCGATTAATTATAAAGGATTACCAAAAGATGTAAAACCAGGAGATAAAATTTTAGTTAATGATGGAAAATTAAAGTTAGAAGTTATAGAATCTGACGGAGTTAACATAAAAACTAAAGTTTTAAATACAGCAACAATTACACATAGAAGAGGAATAAATGCACCAGGGGCAGATATAAAAATTCCAGCGTTAACAGAAAAAGATAAAAAATATATAGAATTTGGTATTAAACATGAAGTTGATTATTTTGCACTTTCATTTGTTAGAAAGCCAGAAGATGTTCTTGAAATGAGAGAAATATTAAATTCCTTAAATGCAAAAGATGCACAGATTATTAGCAAAATTGAAACAAAGCAAGCAATAGAGAATGATCTTGAAAAAATTATTGAACTCTCAGATGGTGTAATGGTTGCAAGAGGAGATCTTGGAGTTGAAGTAGAAGTTGAAAAAATTCCGGTTTTACAAAAAAGAATTATAAAAATTGCAAATAGAATGGCTAAACCAGTTATTACAGCAACTCAAATGCTTGAAACAATGATAGAAAATCCAGTTCCAACAAGAGCTGAAACAACAGATATTGCAAATGCAATTTTAGATGGAACAGATGCAATAATGTTATCCGGCGAAACATCAATAGGAAAATACCCCATAGAAACAGTTAAGGTTATGGATAAAATAGCTAAAGAAACTGAACCATATATTAATCATTATAGTACATTGTTCTATGAATTTGATGAAGAAGATGATTCAACTACAAATGCAATTTCAAGAGCTGCTAATGAAATTGCTGTAAGTTCAGGAATAAAAACTATAGTAGCTGTTACTGATAGAGGTTATACAGCTCGTGCAGTATCCAGATATAGAGAAAACGTAAATATAATAGCTGTTACTCATTCAGAAAAAACATACAATAGGTTGGCATTAGTTTGGGGAGTAAAACCAATGATAGTAAATGAATTTGTAAGTACAGACACCATGCTTTATATTGTTAAACAAACTTTAAAAGAAGAAGGATTAGTAAAATCAGGAGAAAAAATTATATTTACAGCTGGAATCCCTTATGGATTCTCAAGTAAAACAAACTTTTTACATATTGCAGAAATAAAATAATGTTAATATAACAAAAAACGCCTCGAATAATTCTGAGGCGTTTTTTGCTATAACACATTTTTTAAATATTTTCCTGTATATGTATTTGCTTTGATAATATCTTCTGGAGTTCCTGTGGCTACAATATATCCTCCTTTTTCTCCACCTTCAGGACCAAGATCAATAATATAATCTGCATTTTTAATAACATCAAGATTATGTTCTATTATTATTACAGTATTTCCTTTTTCAACCAATTTATGCAAAACTTCAATTAACTTTCTCACATCTTCAAAATGCAAACCAGTAGTAGGTTCATCAAGAAAATATATAGTTCTTCCTGTGTCTCTTTTTCTTAATTCTGAAGTAAGTTTTATTCTTTGTGCTTCACCACCGGATAATGTAGTTGCTGGTTGTCCGAGTTTTATATATCCAACTCCAACATCATTTAATAATTGAAGTATTCTTTTAATACGAGGAATATTCTCAAAAAATTCCAGTGCTTCTTCTACAGACATATCTAAAACATCAGCAATTGTTTTATCTTTATACTTTACAGTAAGCGTCTCTTTATTATATCGCTTTCCTTTACATACATCACAGGTAACATAAACATCGGGCAAAAATTGCATTTCAATCTTTAAATAACCATTACCTTTACAAGCTTCACATCTTCCTCCTTTTACATTAAAACTAAACCTGCTTTTTGTATATCCTTTCATTCTAGCTTCTTTTGTTGCAGCAAATAAATCCCTTATTAAATCAAATACACCTGTATAAGTTGCAGGATTACTTCTTGGAGTTCTTCCAATTGGAGATTGGTCAATAGCGATAACATTATCAATATATTCCAATCCTTTTATTTCTTTATACTTTCCAGGTCTTACTTTTGAATGTCTTAGCTCTTTTAATAATGCTGGATATAATGTATCCATTATTAATGAGGATTTTCCAGAACCAGAAACACCTGTTACCACGATAAATTTTCCAAGAGGAATTTCTACATTTACTTTTTTTAAATTATTATGTTCTGCTCCAATTATCTCTATCTTTTTATCTGTTTCAACACGTTTAGTTTTATATTTTATTAACTCTATTTTTTTCTTTCCTGAAATATATTGTCCTGTAAGGGATTTTCCTGGATTTTTAAGAAGATTTTTAACTGTCCCGCTATATACAACTTCTCCACCATTAATTCCAGCGCCGGGGCCTAAATCAACTATATAATCTGAAGATTTTATTACTTCTTCATCATGTTCAACTATAATAACAGTATTTCCTAATTCTTTTAATTTTTTCAAAGTTTCTATTAATCTGTCATTATCTCTGGGATGTAAACCTATTGTTGGTTCATCAAGTACATATGTTACACCAGTTAGCCCTGAACCAATTTGAGTAGCAAGTCTAACCCTTTGTGATTCTCCACCTGATAAGGTATTTGCACTTCTGGAAAGAGTTATATATCCCAATCCTACATCAACAAGAAATCCTATTCTTTTCTTTATCTCTGTTAATAATTCTCCAACAATCTCTTTTTCCTTTTTGGTTAAAGATATTGTTTCAAAAAATTCTTTGGCTTTTTCAATTGGCATTTCAGTTATTTCCTGAATATTTTTGCCATTGATTTTAACGTTTAAAGGTTCTTCTTTTAACCTTTTTCCGTGACAGGTATTACACGTTTTCATTACCATGTATTC
The DNA here is from genome assembly GCF_013363245.1 of Marinitoga sp. 1135. Classification (NCBI taxonomy): domain Bacteria; kingdom Thermotogati; phylum Thermotogota; class Thermotogae; order Petrotogales; family Petrotogaceae; genus Marinitoga; species Marinitoga sp. 1135. The sequence continues at coordinate 186,103 of NZ_LBEZ01000001.1, forward strand.
CTTTTGATAATATAAACGTATTTCATCATTCTCAGCATTTCTATAACGTCTCTCATACATATTGATAAGTCCTTCAAACTCTTTATAATAACGATAAACACCATTTGAAGTTTTGTACTCAAATCTTATAGGTTCTGTTGTTCCATATAAAATACCATCAATAGTTTCCTTTTTTAAATCCTTTATTTTCTTCTGAGGGTCATCATTAAAATGTTTTATAACATTTTCAATTACCTTCATCATATATGTATCTTTTCCAAAAGAAACTCCACCATTATATATATTTTTTTCATAATCTAAGATATATGTGGGTTCAAATTCGAATTTAAAACCAAGGCCATGACATTCCTCACATGCACCATATGGGCTATTAAAAGAAAAAAGTTTTGGAGTAATTTCAGGGAAACTAAACCCACATTCAGGACAAACCAATTTTTCGCTATATGTTTTCTTTTTTAACACATTACCTTCTTTATCCAATTCTCGAATTTCAACAAATCCATCAGATTCCTTTAAAGCCAGCTCAATAGCTTCATATAACCTTTCGAAATTCTCCTTTTTTAACTTTAATCTATCAATAAGTAAATTAATTGTATGCCTATAGCTTTTCTTTAAAGATGTAATTTCATCCAGATCGTATATTTCACCGTCAATTTCAACACGCTTATATCCATTTTTTCTCATTGTTTCCAATTCTTTTTTGAATTCACCTTTTTTCTCTTTTGCAATAGGTGCAAAAACGTATAACCTTGAATTTTCATCAAATTGGTCATACACTCTTTCAATAATTTCATCAATTGAAGATTTTTCAACAGGAATTTTACATTTTGGACAATATGCTTTTCCAATTCTGGCAAATAAAACCCTCATATAATCATATATTTCTGTAACTGTACCAACGGTAGAACGTGGATTGTGGGATACAGATTTTTGTTCTATTGCAATTGCAGGTGAAAGTCCTATTATTTGTTCGACATTTGGTCTTTTTAATTCGCCAAGAAATTGTCTTGCATATGAAGAAACAGATTCCAAATATCTTCTCTGACCTTCGGCATATATTGTATCCATTGCAAGTGTAGATTTTCCAGAACCAGAAAGTCCTGCAATAACCACTAATTTATTTTTAGGGATTTTTACATCTATATTTTTTAAGTTATGTTCTTTGGCACCTTTCACATATATATAATTCATATTTTCACCTCACACTAAATTATACCACATATATTATTTCTGTAATCAACTCAAAAATGTAAAAGATATAATAAAATCATTAAATAACCAACAAAAGAAAAAATAAAGGGAATAATCAAATTTTTTAGCATTGAAGACATCTTAACACCAAAAAAATTAGAAGTTAATAATAAACATAAGTGTACAGGTGAAAGCAAAACTCCTATTATTGCAAAATAATAATTAGTTACTGCAGCTGCTAATAACGGAAATGCCCCAGAGGTTGCAAGACTTAGTGTAAGAGGTATTGTAATAGAAAAAGCTGCTTGAGTTATTCCCGTAATCAATCCAAGAATAAATGGAGAAAAAATTATAATTATCCAGGGATTAATTCCAAAATTTTTAAGTTCTTCAGTAAACATAACAGAAAGATTAGAAGCACTAATAAAATTTTTATACCAGAAAACCAAAAATAATAAAAGAAAAATAGAATATTTCAATTTAAAAAGATTTTTATAATTCTTGGTAAAAATTGCGTATAAAACTGCAACAGTAAATACAACTAACCAACCTTCTATCTTTAATAAAACTCCAATAATTATAGCGATAATTGGTATTAAAGAGTCAATAAAAGTTATCATATCTTTTTTACTATAATTAATATGTATTTTACCAAGTCCAAAATAAAACCAGGCGCTTACAATTGCAAAAATACCAATTGGTAATTGCAAAAATAAAATTTTAACCAGATCAGTTTTTGTAAATATTGCTTCAAGAACAAGAGCCGGATATAATATCCAGAAAAATTCCATAGAATGTCTAAACCAATAATTCATAGAAGCAGCAGTTAGATGATCCAACTCACTTTCATCAGAAATATCTCTTACCATTGGTGCAGTGAACATTGCACCACCTGGCATAGGCAAAAAGCCTAAAAACATGGGCATTAAAGCAGAAGCCTGTTTAGCATTAAAAATATTTTTTATACTATTGGAAAACTTTTGTGAGTTTCCAGAAGATTTAAAAGTATCAGCTATTAAATAGATACTATATATAGTTATAATTATTTCATAAAACTTTTGGTCTTTTAATGTTATCAAAAAAGCTGTTGCAGTCATAGGAAACTTTGCAGAGATTATTGCAGTAGAAATCAAAGCAGCAAATATTCCCCAATGAATACTTTTGGTAAATTTTATTGCTAAAATCAAAATAAAAAATCCTGCCAATATGGATAATGTAATCATTCAAAAACCTCCCTGATAATTAGTTATCCTAATCATTATATCATAAAAATATTGATAACAATAAAAAAATCCCGCAAAAAGCGGGATTAATTATAAACACTTAAAATATTTTTCCTTTATATAATGGGAATTTTTCACATAATTCCTTTACTTCTGATTTTATTTTATTTTTAAATTCTTCGTCTAATGTTCCATCTTCATCTTTTATATTTGTAATAACTTCATTAATTAATTTAGCAATAACAACCATTTCTTCTTCTTTCATGCCTCTTGATGTAACAGCAGGTGTTCCTATTCTAATACCACTTGTTACAAAAGGTGAACGTGTTTCCTTTGGAATAGTGTTTTTATTTACTGTAATTCCAGCAGCTTCTAAAGCTTTTTCAGCAGCTTTTCCGGTTACATTTTTTTCATTTAAATCAACAAGGAATAAATGAGAATCTGTTCCACCTGAAACAATTCTAAATCCAAGTTTTTCCATTTCTTCAGCAAGTTTTTTTGCATTTTTTATAACCTGTTCTTGATAAGTTTTAAATTCTGGAGATAAAGCTTCCTTAAATGCCACAGCTTTTGCAGCAATAACATGCATTAAAGGACCCCCCTGAATTCCAGGGAAAATACTCTTATTAATTAATTTATATAATTCCTTATCGTTAGTTAAAATCATACCGCCTCTTGGGCCTCTTAATGTTTTATGTGTTGTTGTTGTAACAACATGTGCATATTCAAGAGGATTTGGGTATAATCCAGCAGCAACAAGTCCTGCAAAGTGTGACATATCAACTACAAGATATGCTCCGACTTTATCAGCTATTTCTCTAAATCTTTTGAAATCAATAATTCTTGCGTACGCACTTCCACCAGCAACAATTACCTTTGGTTTATGTTCAAGAGCTAACTTTTCTACTTCATCATAATCTATTACTTCTGTATCTTCATTTACACCATATTGTACAACGTTGAATATTTTACCTGAAAAGTTTACTGATGCACCGTGAGTTAAATGTCCCCCATGGCTTAATGACATTCCCATTAATGTATCGCCAGTTTCCATTAATGCAAGGTAAACACCCATATTAGCCTGAGAACCTGAATGTGGTTGAACATTTGCATATTTAGCGCCAAATAATTCCTTTGCTCTATTTCTTGCAAGAGTTTCTGCTTTATCTACAACCTCACAACCACCGTAATACCTTTTTTTAGGATAACCTTCAGCATATTTATTTGTTAAAACGCTTCCCATTGCTTCCATAACTGCAACTGATGCAAAATTTTCTGAAGCAATTAATTCAATTCCATATTCCTGTCTGTTTAATTCTTCGGTTATAATTTCGAAGATTTCAAGATCAATTGTTTTCACATTTTCCCACATATTCTCTCCTCCTCACCGATAAAATTTTCACATATATTATACAATAAATATAATAAAAATACTAATACTAACATTGAAAAAAATTTCGTGAAAAAAATTTCACACACCATTTAATCAGGGATAATTCCATATAACCAGATGTATACCCCTCTAATCAACTTTGTAAAAAGTAAATTAAAAGTGTAAAATAAAAGTGAGAAATAAACTACTTTTTGGAGGGGTGATTATTGTGAAATTTGAAAATAAGTATTCAGAAACCGTTAAAAGGATTAAATCAAACCTTATCAGAGAATTGTTAAAAACAGCTGGTGATAAAGATATTATTTCATTTGGTGGTGGAATTCCAGATCCAGAAACATTTCCTATTAAAAAAATGTCAGAAATTGCAAATGAAGTAATTATGAATGAATACAGAGTATCATTACAGTATGGTTCAACAGAAGGTGATCCAGAATTAATTAAACAGTACATTAGATTAATGGAAGAATATGAAGGTATCCATGGTTTAACAGAAGAAAATTTAATGGTTACAACAGGATCACAGCAAGCATTATTTATTGTTGGAACAGTATTTTTAGATGAAGATAGCTACTGTGCAGTAAGTAAACCAATTTATTTAGGAGCAGGAAGTGCTTTTAATCAAAGAAATCCAAAATACATTAGCATTCCACTTGAAAAAGATGGTATGAATATTGACTATCTTGAAAATGAATTAAAGAAATTAGATGAAAATGGAGAAATCGATAAATTCAAATTTGTTTATACAGTAAGTAATTTCCACAATCCAGCAGGAACAACATTATCACTTGAAAAGAGAAAAAGATTAATTGAATTAGCAGAAAAATATGATTTTATTATCATTGAAGATGATCCATATGGTGCATTAAGATTTGAAGGAGAAAAGCAACCAAGTATCTTCAAATTAAATAATGGTGAAAGGGTTGTCTTATTAAATACATTTAGTAAAGTATTATCTCCAGGATTAAGAATAGGTGTTATTGTTGCAAATAAAGAGTTAATCAGAAAAATGGTATTGGCAAAACAGGGAATGGATCTTTGTTCTTCAACATTAACTCAGAGAATAGCAGCAAGATTTATTGAAAAATATGATTTATTTGAAGAAATAAAACCAACAATAGAGTTATACAGAGCTAAAAAAGATAAATTTATGGAAGCGTTGGAAAAATACCTTGGAGATATTGAAGGTGTTGACTGGATTAGACCAGAAGGTGGATTGTTCTCATGGATTACATTACCAGAAGGTTTTGATACAATGGAATTATTTGAAATTGCAAAGAGAAAGAAAGTAATCTATATACCAGGCGAAACATTCTATGTAGATGAACCAGAAAGAAATACAATGAGAGTTTCATTCTGTCTTCCATCATTTGAAGAATTAGATGAAGGTGTAAAAAGATTAAGAGAAGCAATTGACGAATATGCAAAAGAAAAAGGAATAGAATTGAAATTAAAATAAATAATATTTTAAGCATTGTGAGGTGAAAAAATGAAACGAATTTTAGTAATCAATCCTGGTTCAACATCAACTAAAATAGCAGTTTTTGAAGATAATAACTTAATAGTTTCTGAAGAAGTTTCTCATTCAATGGAAGAATTAGAAAAATACGATAGATTAATGGATCAAATAGATTTAAGAAAAAACGAAATCGAAGAATTTATTGGAAAATATGGATACAAAGTTTCAGACTTTGATGCAATTGCTGCAAGAGGTGGTATTCTTCCACCTCTTGAAAGCGGTACTTATAAAGTAAATGAAGAAATGGTTGATTATTTAAGAAACAAAACAAAAATAGAACACGCTTCAAATCTTGCCGCTGTAATTGGTTGGGAATTGTCAAATGGAGAAATACCAATATTTATTACCGACCCAGTTTCAGTTGATGAATTTATTCCAGAATCAAGAATTTCAGGTATTCCTGAAATAGAAAGAAGAAGTTTATTCCATGCATTAAATATGAAAAGTGTTGCAAGAAAGGCTGCTAAAGAGTTAAACAAAAAATATGAAGATTGTAATTTTGTTATTGCACACCTTGGTGGGGGAATTTCTGTTGGCGCACAAAGAAAAGGAAAAATGATAGATGTAAACAACGCAAATGACGAAGGACCATTTAGTCCTGAAAGGACAGGGGAATTACCAGTTGGCGATCTTGCAAAAATGGCATTTTCTGGTAAATACGATAAAAAAGAATTAAAGAAAAGATATATTGGAAAAGGTGGTCTCGTAGCATATCTTGGAACAAATGACCTAAGAGAAGCAATGAAAAAAGCCGAAACAGATGAATACGCTAAAAAAGTAGTTGAAGCTATGGCATATCAAATTGCTAAAGAAATTGGCGGTATGGCAGCTATATTAAAAGGTGAAGTAGATGCAATTATTATAACAGGTGGTATGGCAAGAAACGATGTATTTATAGATATGATTAAACAAAGAGTATCGAAAATTGCATTAATTATGAGATATCCAGGTTCATTTGAAATGGAAGCATTAGCAGAAGGTGCATTAAGGGTATTAAACAATGAAGAACCAGCTAAAGAATGGAAATTGTGAGGTGAAACAATGAGAATTAACAAAATAATTGAACTTGCAAAATCAATGGAAGTAAAAAAAACCGTTGGTGTTGCAGCAGCTGAAGATGAAGTAGTGTTAAAGGCTGTTGAAAGAGCTTTAAAGGAAGGAATTTGTAATGTTGTATTATATGGAAACGAAGAAAAAATAAAAGAAATTGCAAAAGAACATAATATAGATATTTCCAAAATGGAAGTAGTTCATTGTGAAAATAATAAAGAAGCAGTTAGAAAAACTGTTGAAGATGTAGCCTCAGGAAAAACAGACCTTCCAATGAAAGGCCATATCACAACAGGTGAATTGCTTTCAGTATTCTTAAAAGAGGAATATGGATTAAGAACAAAAAGCACAATGAATCTTGTAAGCGTATTTGATATAGAAGGTTATCATAAATTACTTATTGTAACAGATGCTGGAATGGTTATAGCACCAACTTTAGAACAAAAAGTTGATTCAATAAACAATGCAGTAAAAATAGCAAAAGCTTTGGGAATTGAAACACCAAAAGTAGCAATAGTAGGCGCTCTTGAAAAGGTTAATCCAAAAATGCCAGCAACAATGGATGCAGCAATAATTACTCAAATGAACAGACGTGGTCAAATAAAAGGCTGCATAGTAGATGGACCATTTGCAATGGATAATGCAATTTCTAAAGAAGCAGCAGAACACAAAGGAATAAAAAGTGAAGTTGCCGGAGATGCAGACATTATAATTATGCCAGATATCGAAGCTGGAAACATATTCTATAAATCCATGGTATTCTTATCAGGTGCTGGTGTTGCAAGTACAATTCTTGGCGGTAAAAAACCTGTAGTTTTAACTTCAAGAGCAGATTCTGATGATGCGAAACTATTATCAATTGCATTATCAGTACTCTTAGCTTAGGAGGTAATAGTTATGTATAAAATATTAGTAATAAATCCTGGTTCAACATCAACTAAACTTGCAATTTACGAAGACGATAAACTTCTTTCAAAAGATACAGTAAGACATTCATCAGAAGAATTAGCTCCTTTTGAACATATTGCAGATCAATACGAATTTAGAAAAAACGTTATAAAGAAATTCCTTGAAGAAAGCGGACATTCATTAGAAACATTTTCTGCAATTATAGGAAGAGGTGGATTATTAAGACCAATTCCAGGTGGAGTATACGCAGTAAATGAATTAATGAAAGAAGAATTAAGAGAAGGAAAATACGGAGAACATGCTTCAAATCTTGGGGCATTAATTGCAAGTGAATTAGCAAATGAAGTTGGTATTCCAGCATACATTGCAGATCCTGTAGTAGTTGATGAAATGGAAGATATTGCAAGATTCTCAGGACATCCAGATTATGTAAGGAAATCTATTTTCCATGCATTAAACCAAAAAGCTGTTGCAAGGAGCACAGCAAAAGAAATGGGAAAATCATATGAAGGAGTTAATTTAATTGTTGTACATATGGGCGGTGGTATCTCTATCGGTGCTCATAAACATGGACGTGTTGTTGATGTAAATAACGCACTCGATGGCGACGGTCCTTTTACCCCCGAAAGAGCTGGAACATTGCCAATGACTCAGGTAATGGATTTGGCCTATTCAGGAAAAATGACATTAGATGAAATGAAAAAAAGGATAAAAGGAAAAGGTGGTTTAGTAGCATATCTTAACACAAACGATGCATTAGAAGTTCAAAAAAGAGTAGAAAGTGGAGAAGAATATGCTACAACAATTTATAAAGCAATGGCATTACAGATATCCAAATGGATTGGAAAAATGGCAGCTGCTTTGAATTTTGAAGTAGATGGAATTGTTTTAACTGGCGGTTTGGCATACGATAAAAATAATATGGTTAAATGGTTAAAAGAACATACAGAGTTTATAGCACCTATTTATGTTGTGCCAGGTGGAGATGAAGAAAAAGCTCTTGCAGAAGCAGCATTGAGAGCGTTAAAAGGAGAAGAGGAAGTTAAAAGTTATCCTCAGGAGGTAAATAATGGTTAATACTGATTTTAAATGTCACGTTTTTATTGGAATGTTTGGTTCTGGAAAAACAGAAATAGCCTTAAATACAGCAATATATCTTAAAGAAAAATATGATCATGTTGCAATAGCTGATATAGATGTAATAAGTCCATATTTCAGAACAAGAGACGAAATAGATATTTTAAGCAATATGAATATCAAAGTAATAACACCACCAAAAAGATTTATGCATGCGGATTTACCAATAATTCCACCAGAAGTTGGAGGATATATAGTAAATCCAGAATACCAAACAGTAATAGATGCTGGTGGTAATGAAGACGGAGCTACAGTAGTGGGATCACTAAATAACTTTTTGACTCAAACAAAAACAGCAACATATTTGGTTGTAAATACTAAAAGACCGTTTATGAACACAGTAGATGATATTATATATAATCTCGAAAGATTAGGTGCAAAGGCAAGAAGAAAAATAGATTATTTAGTATCAAATTCCAATCTTCAAAATGAAACTACTGAAGAAGTAATTCTCGAAGGTGAAAAATTATTAATGGAAGTTTCTGAAAAAACAGGAATACCAATAGCATTTACAGTAGTTCCTGAATTCTTAAAAGATATAGAAACACAAAATAAGAAATTCATTTTAAGAAGATTTATGGATAAAGTGTATGAATTATGAACCTGAAAAGGAGGGATACGATGGAATACAAAAACAAAGTTGAAATCGATCAGGAAAGATGTAAAGGATGTGGCCTTTGTATAGATGCCTGTCCTACACAGACATTAGGATTCTCAGAAGCATTTAATGCAAAAGGTTATCATCCAGCAGCAGTAATACATCCAGAAAAATGTATAGGATGTGGATTCTGTTACCAGATGTGTCCTGATGTATGTATCACAGTTTCAACATTGGAAAAGGCAAATGCTTAAGGAGGGATAATTGATGGGCGAAAAAGTAATGGTTAAAGGTACAGAAGCAATTGGTGAAGCCGCCATAAGGGCTGGATGTAGATTATATTTTGGATATCCAATAACACCACAGAGTGAATTAACAGAATATATGTCAAGAAGGTTACCACAGGTTGACGGTACATTTTTACAGGCTGAAAGTGAAGTTGCAGCTGTAAATATGATTTACGGTGCAGCAGCAACAGGTTCAAGAGTATTCACATCAACATCTTCACCAGGATACTCATTAATGCAAGAAGGTGTTTCATATATTGCTGGTGCAGAATTACCTGCAGTATTTGTAAACGTTGTTAGAGGCGGTCCAGGTTTAGGAGATATTCAGCCAGCACAAAGTGACTACTTCCAGGCAACAAAAGGTGGAGGACACGGAGATTACAGACTTGTTGTATATGGTCCAGAATCATTACAGGAAGCTGTAGAATTAACAATAAAGGCATTTGATGTTGCAGATAAATACAGAAATCCTGTTTTAATCCTTGCAGACGGTATGCTCGGTCAAATGATGGAACCAGTTGAATTCCCAGAATATAGGGATTTATCAACATTACCTGATCATAGCTCATGGGCAATGCAGGGAGCAAAAGGAAGAGAACCACATAAAATAACTTCATTTGATATAAATGAATATGTTTTAGAAAAAATGAACTTAAGATATCAGGAAAAGTATAAGAAAATAATTGAAAACGAAATAATGTACGAAGAATACAAAACAGAAGATGCAGATGTTATTCTCGTTGCATATGGTACAATTGGAAGAATTGCAAAAACAGTTGTTGATACAGCAAGAGAAAAAGGCGTAAAAGCAGGTTTAATAAGACCAATTACATTATGGCCATTCCCATATGAAGCAATTGCAAAATTAGCAGATCAGGCAAAATTATTCTACACAGTTGAAATGAGTATGGGACAAATGGTTGAAGATGTAAGATTAGCAGTAAACGGTAAAAAACCAGTTGAATTCTACGGAAGAACTGGTGGTGTTGTTCCAACACCAAATGAAATATTAGATCATTTAATGGAATTGTTATAAGAAAGGAGGAAAATTATGTCATATAAAATAAAATTTAAAGGTCCTGAGTCATTAAGCGGAAAAGAATTTACTTACTGTCCAGGATGTCATCATGGTATAATCCATAGATTAATAGCAGAAGTATTAGATGAATTAGGAATAAGAGAAAAAACATTAATGGTTGCTCCAGTAGGATGTTCAGTTTTTGCATATGAATTCTTTGATGTAGATGGTACAGTTGCACCACACGGAAGAGCTCCAGCAGTAGCAACAGGTATGAAAAGAGCAAGACCAGATAATGTAGTATTTACATATCAGGGTGATGGTGACCTCGCTGCTATAGGTACAGCAGAAATTATGCACGCAGCAAACAGAGGAGAAAAAATCACAACAATATTTGTAAACAATGCTATATATGGTATGACTGGAGGACAAATGGCTCCAACAACATTGCTTGGAATGAAAACAACAACTTCGCCATATGGAAGAAAAGCAGAAAATGAAGGTTATCCAATTCATATGGCAGAAGTATTATCAAACCTACCAGGTGTAGCATTCTTAGCAAGAACAAAAGTTAACAAACCACAGGATGTATTAAAAACAAAGAAAATGATTAAAAAAGCATTCTTAGCTCAATTAAATGGCCTTGGTTTTGGTATGGTTGAAGTTCTTTCAACATGTCCAACAAACTGGGGTGTAAATCCAATTGAAGCTAACAAATGGTTAGAAGATAACATGGTTCCAGAATTTCCATTAGGCGTTTATGTTGACAAGGTGGGTGATGAAAAGTGAGACATCATGCATTCATAGCAGCAGGATTTGGTGGTCAGGGTGTAATGCTCTTTGGAAAAATCCTTTCATTAGCAGCAATGTACGAAAATTTATATACAACATGGTTACCATCATATGGTCCAGAAATGCGTGGAGGTACAGCAAACTGTACAGTAGTTATCTCAGAAAAATACATTGCATCACCAGTTGTAGACAAACCATCAGAAGTTATAGCATTTAATATTCCATCAATGTACAAATTTGAAAAATTCTTACCAGAAGGTGGATTATTACTTTTAAATACATCTGTTATAGATAGAGAACCAGAAAGAAAAGATGTAAAAGTAATAAAAATTCCTGCAAATGAAATTGCAGATGAATTAGGAAATATAAAAGTTCAAAATATGGTAATGTTAGGAGCATATTTAAAAGCAACAGATGCAGTTTCATTTGATTCAGTAAAAGCAGCTCTTGAAAAATCATTAAAAGGTAAAAAAGCAGACTTATTAGAACTTAACTTAAAAGCAATTGAAGCTGGAATGAAAGCTGCAGAAGAACAATTATAATTAATAATATAAAACCGGAAGCTTTTAAGCTTCCGGTTTTATATTACTTCATCAACTTCATTTATATTGAGTATCTCATTTATATCATTAACAATTTTATCTATATATTCTGGATTCTCTACAATATCTATTTCATCACCATCAACAACATAAATCTTTGATTCATCATAATTATCAATCCAGTCTTTATATAAATTATCAAGTTGCTGCCAATATTCAATAGGAACCTGCATCTCCATTTCTCTTCCTCTTTTAGCAATTCTTTTAACAACAGTATCCACACTTGTTTTAATGTATATCAATAAATCAGGCTTTTTTAAAAATTCAAGCATAGTATAAAATATTTGAGTGTATGTCTTATATTCCCTTTCGCTCATCTTACCTGTTAAATAAAGATTTTTTGCAAAAATCTCTGCATCTTCGTATATTGATCTATCTAAAATAGCATCTGTACCGCTATCGATTATATCCTTAATACTATTAAATCGATGAAAAAGGAAAAAGGTTTGTAAATGATATGACCATTTCTTTTGGTCCTTATAAAAATCTTCTAAAAATGGATTATCAGCAACAGATTCATAATATGGTGTAAAACCAAGCCTTTCTGAAAGAACTCTTGTAAATGTAGATTTTCCAGCACCAACATTCCCGGCCAAAACTATCATCTTTCCCATTATTTTCCCTCCAGATAATTTATTATTTTTAATAAAACTTCTTTTAACTGTTTTTCATCAAAAACATTAAAATTATTTCCGTCAATATAAAGAAAATCCTTCTCATTAGAAAAATATTCCTTATAACCTCTATCAACCAATTCCAGATATTCCTTTGCAATGACCTTCTCCATATCCCTATTTCTCTTTTTAATTCTTTCAATAACAGTATCCACATCGGTATCAATATAAATAAGAACATCAGGTTTCTTAATATCCTCAGTTAAAATATCATAAATCTTGAAAAACTTATATTTCTCCTTTGGATTGGTAATTGTAATATCGGCAAAAATCTTATTCTTTAACATATCATAATCAGAAACAATTAATCTTGAATCATTATTCCTGTGATATTGCTTGTATCTTGAAACAAGAAAAAACATTTCTGTTTGAAATCCTACATCTTCATTCTTATATAATAATGGAAGATAAGGATTATTTTCAAATTCTTCTAAAATCAACTCATCAGCATTAATTTTATAAAAAATAGCATTAGCAAGCGTTGTCTTTCCACTTCCAATATTCCCTTCGATATTAATTCTTAACTGTTTATCCTTAAAATATGCCAAAATCTCTTCCATCATGCCACCTCAATATTCAATAAAATAAATTCATTAATGCTCTATCATTATATAAAAGAAATATTGAAAAAATCTTTAATTTTCATTAAGATATCTATATATAGTAGTTATTAATTTCTCAAATACTATACATAGCAACTTAAAATAAAAATATTATAGTACTTGACAAATTATAAAAATTACAGTATAATATATACTGTAAAAAATAAAGGAGGGATAATATGGATTTAGATTTTATCTCATTTGAAACATTTGGTATATTTATAAAAGACGGTTTTTATCCATTACTAGATGGTTATGGTAGTAGTGGAATGTTAGAACTAATAAAATTTGATCCATCTGATGAGTATCCTGAAGTTTATTATAGTGAAGCCAAAAAAGAGGAATATCCTTTTCTTGATTTTAATGTAGAGCCATATGAAGTTACAACCCCTCCAAAGATTTTAGATGATGGAACAGAAGCAATAACGATGTATAAAGTATATAAAACCAATAATGAAAGAGTTTATGTAAGAGAGTTATATAGAAGGATTAAGAGACTAAAAAATGGGGAAGTGAAAATTATAGAACAATATTATGATGAAGGAGATGTAATTGTATTAGAGAATGAGGAAAAAAAGGTATTTGTTATGCATAAAGGTTCATTTGGTATTGATTTAAATTTAGATGATGATGACAATGTAGTAGAAGTTAGTGATGTATATCAATATCCTGATAAAGAAAAGAGGTGGGGCGATGAAAAAGATTAAATTAAAGGAAATATCAAATATTTTTTTATCACCTCAGGTAGAAGAAACACCTGAGGGCAATCTTAATTATATAAAACTTTCATCAATAACAAAAAACAAAATAGAGATAGAAAAACTGTCAAAAGCTGTGTATAATAAAAATAGAAACATAGAAAAATATCTCTTAAAGAAAAACGACATAATCTTCAGCGCAAAAGGTTCAAATATCTTTGCTGTCCATATTGATAAAGACATTCCAAATCTCATTTCTGCACAATTCTTTTTTAATATTAGAATCAATTCTGATAAAATACTTCCAGAATTTCTCACAATAATATTAAACAATGAATATGCAAAAAGATATTTTGAAGAAAGACGTGTTGGTAAGATAATTAAAGTTATTAAGAAAAAAACACTTGAAGATTTTGAATTAACATTACCCCCGCTTGAAATACAAAAGCAAATAATAGAAATTGTAAAAAACTTTGAAAAAGAAAAAGAATTAAAACTAAAAAGCCTCCTGCTAAAAGAAGAGCTAATAGACAAAACAATATTCTTAAAAGTATGGAGTGATTTAAATGTATAAAACAATAGCGGAAATACTGAAAAATATATGGCAACATTCGGATTCAAAAAATCTGGAATTAATCCAGACACAAACGCATTTAATAGCATTTTATAAATTTCTATACGACTTAAAAACAGAAAAAGATTACATAACTCAAAAACATGAATTAATTGAAAAAACAGAAAATATAGAAATTTCAGTTTTAAACTCGGAAAACTTTTTTGAACAGATAAAAAAACAACTATCCTTTATTGAAAATGCAGAAAATATTCCAGACATTCCCGATGAATCAAAAACAAAAGTATTTAGATTATTAAACAATCTTGATTTTTCAAAAAATATATTAAGAGGAACATATAATGAAATTATAAATTCATTCCTTGATACATTAAATACGCTTCCAGAAAGAAATTTGCAAAGGAATATAAGAAACAATGAAAATGAGGACTTGCATATATTAATAAGTATAAATTTCAAAGAGCTAAAAAAAGCATTAGCAGAAACAATTACATCTAATGAGAATGTTCACATCACAAATCCTTATTTAACAGGAATTCTACCGGAAAAAATCTCAATTTTATATAACACAGAAACCGCTGAAAAAAAGATAATCTTTGAAATATACAAACATCTTATTCAGGCTAATGAAATAAAATCAGAAAAAATAAATACAGAAATAGATTTTATTTCCTTATTCAATAAAAAATGCGAAAAAGAAATAAAATTAAATACAAAAAAAATACTTATCTTTGATTCAGAAAGCTGTGCAAAACGATTCCACGAAAACAACAGTCAATACTCAAAAAACATTGAAAAAATGATAAAAATAAATGGCAAAAATGAATTATACATCTATCTAATAAACCCAAATAAAAAAACAGAAAATATAATAATAATCAATACAAACCAATCAGGAAAAACAGATAAAATAGAAATAAAAGAAAAAGAAGTTATAAGCCATAACTTCTCTTTTGATATTCAAAACTATCAATTCACAGGCGAAAAAATAAAAAAAGATATCGAAAAAATAAAAACACTCCTTGAAACAGAATACTCAGAAAAAAAACAAAAAGAAATAGGTCTAAAAACGCTGGAGTTATTATCAGAGTTATATAAAGAATAATTATTTTAAAAAGATAAAAAATTACGAAACAGAAATAAAAAGCTGTGAAATATAAAAAATAATAAAAGTTGATATTGTTTTATAGTTAAACTTAGATGTTGGAATGTTATAGGATGAAATTTATATAAAAATATGGTATAATTTTTTAGGATTTTTGAATATACTATTTTTGAAAACAAATTTATGAAGGAGGAAATTATGATTAACGAAGAAAATATTTTTGAACAAAATCTTCCGGATAATATTTATATTTTAAAAAAGTATTTCCCTCAATGTTTTGATAAAGAAGGTAATTTTAATTTAGAAAAGTTTAAAGAAGAAATAAAAATAAATGAAATTAACTTATCAAAAGAGAGTTACAGTCTTGAATGGCTTGGAAAAAGTTATGCGAGAGTATTAACTCATGAGCCTGTTAGAACTTTTATAAAAGAAGATGAAGAATTTAATTCGAAAGAAGAAAATAGAAAATCACAAAATCTTCTTATAAAAGGTGATAATTTAGAAGTATTAAAACATCTTTTAAATGCATATAGAGAAAAAATAAAAATGATATATATCGATCCACCGTATAATACAGGAAAAGATGATTTTGTATATCAGGATGACAGAAAATTTTCAAAGGAAGAATTGTCTAAATTAGCAGGAATTTCTGAAGAAAAAGCAAAAAGAATTTTGGATTTTGTAAATAGTAAAAGTAATTCACATTCTGCATGGCTTACTTTTATGTATCCAAGACTTTACATAGCTAGGCAATTTTTGAGAGAAGATGGAGTTATTTTTGTGAGTATTGATGATAATGAAGTTGCACAACTAAAAATTTTAATGGATGAAATTTTTGGGGAAGAAAATTTTATTGCATTGTTATCCGTTGAAAACAATCCTAAAGGTAGAAAAAATTCTAATTTTGTTTCAATTTCAAATGATTATTGTTTAATTTATGCAAAAAATAAAGGTGAAAGTTATTTTATAGAAAATCTTCCTAAATTAAAAACAGAATTAAAAGTGGATGAATTTGGAAGATACTATACTCATGGAAAAAGAGTTATTGTTGGTGAGAGTTCAAATAAAGAAGTGTCAGTTAATTCTGATAAACATTATACGGTTTATTACAATGAAAGCGAGAAAAAAATTGTTATAAAAAAAGAAGAAAATATTAATACTATAGATGTAAAATTGATACAACAGGGATATAAAAGATATATCTCAACAAAAAATGGCAAATTTATAGAAAATACATATACATCTTCAAAATTTAAAGAATTATTTGAAACCAATTCTTTAATTTTTAAAGAGAATTCTATTTATGAGAAAGATTTTAATACTTTTATTAGAATAAAAAGTATTTTAAAAAATACTGATGAAATTGATTTAAAAACAGAAACTGCAGGAACATATCTTAATAATCTTTTTGGAATACCAAATGGCAAAGATAAAAAAATTTTTGATAATCCTAAAAATCCTTCTTTCATTAAGTTATTAATTACGCTTTTTGAAGAAAAAGATTTTCTTATTTTAGACTTCTTTTCCGGTTCTGGAACGACAGGCGATGCAGTAATGCAACTAAATGCAGAAGATGGGGGTAATAGAAAATATATTTTGGTTCAATTACCAGAGCCGATTGAGGAAAAGAAAAACAAAACTGCTTATGATTTTGTAAAAAATGAACTTAAGGTAGATAATCCTACTATTTTTGATATAACAAAAGAAAGGTTAATTAGAGCAGCTAAAAAAATAAAAGAAGATGTTGAAAATGAATTGAAAAATAAAAAGGAAGAATTAGAAAAAATAATAAACAAAAAAAAGAAAAATAAAAAAGATGAGGAAAAGATAATAATACTCAATGAAGAAATAAATAAATTAGAAAAAAAAGTGAATAATATAAAAAATCAAGATTTAGGATTTAAAATATTTGAAACTATTCCAAATAATGAAGGAAAATGGGAAAGTTATAAAATTAATGCTAAAGAATTTAATCCAAAAATAAAATTATTTGATGAGAATAAGTTAACTAATGATGATTTAAAAACACTTCTTACTACATGGAAACTATATGACGGAATAATTTTAACAGAAGATTTAAAAGAACTTGATCTTGATGGATATAAAAGTTATTACCATCATGAAAAAGGAATTCTTTATCTTATAAATAAGGAATTTAAAACGGAAAATTTAAAAAAATTATTAGAAGAAATAGATGAAAATCCAAACTTTAATCCTTTGAAAATAATAGCATTTGGATATCATTTTGAAAGTAAAGTGTTGAGAGAAATTGCAGAAAATCTAAAAAATTATATCAATAAAAAAGAAAGTGCAGATAATATTGAGTTTATAGTGAGGTATTAAATATGATGAGATTTCATTTTGAAAAAAATTTAGAACATCAAAATCGTGCTGTAGAATCTATTATTAACGTTTTTAAAGGTGTTGAGATAATAGAACCATTTGGAATAGAAAAAGAATATGTTAATCCTATTTTCAATAAAGATACAAATTTTAGTTACGTAAATAATATTGGAAGTATTCAAGAACAAAATGATATTAAAAGAAATGTGAAAGGAAAAAGTAATATTATAGATATTATGATGGAAACGGGAACTGGAAAAACATATACATATACAAAAACTATTTTTGAACTCAATAAGTTATATGGAATTTTTAAATTTATTATAGTTGTTCCAACAATAGCAATTAAAGCTGGAACAATAAATTTTTTAAGATCAGAAAGTGCAAGAGAACATTTTAAAGATCAATATGGAAAAATTATTGAATTACATGTTGTAGCGAGTCAAAAATCTAATAAAAATAAAAAATTATATATGCCACAAGCTGTTAGTAATTTTGTAAATGCTGGAAGATTTGAAAAAGATAAAATACATGTTCTTATTATTAATCTAGGAATGATAAATTCTCCAACTATGAAAAAAAGTTATGATAAAACTTTATTAGATAAATATTCAGTACCATTTGATGCAATTGCTTCAGTAAATCCTTTTATGATTATTGATGAACCGCATAAATTTACTATAGGAAGTGAAACATGGAAAAATATTCAGAAAATGAAACCGCAATTCATTTTAAGATTTGGAGCAACTTTTAAGGAATATAAAAATTTAATATATACACTTACGGCAGCAGAAGCATTTAATAGAAATTTGGTAAAAGGGGTTATTGGTCATGTTACAGAATTCGAAGAAGGGAAAAATGTATTTGTTAGATTTGTAAATTCAAATGGAAAAGAAGCGACATTTGAATTAACCAAAAAAGGTAGTTCGAAAAAGAATTTTAAATTAATAAAAAATGAAAGTCTTGAAAAAATACATCCTGCAATGAAGGATTTGATTATTGAAAAATTAAATAAAAATACTATTATTTTATCTAATGGTTTAGAACTTAAAAAAGGAGATAAAATAAATCCTTATTCATATGCTGAAAAATTGCAAGAAATAATGATCAAAGAAGCTGTTAAAAATCATTTTAAATTAGAAAAAGAATATCTTACAAGAAATATAAAAATAAAACCGTTAACTTTATTTTTTATAGATAATATTGATGAATATAGAAATAAGGAAGGTTATATTAGAAAAACACTTGAAAATTATGTTGAATTAGAAATAAAAGAATTATTAAAGAAAGAAGAAAATGAATTTTATAGAAATTATCTAAAAAAAACTTTAGAAGATATTTCAAAAACCCATGGTGGATATTTTGCTGCAGATAAAGGGGAAAATGATGAAGTTATCGAAAAAGAAGTAAATGAAATATTACATGATAAACAAGCAATATTAGATTTGGAAAATCCAAGAAGATTTATATTTTCAAAATGGACTTTAAGGGAAGGTTGGGATAACCCTAATGTTTTTCAAATATGTAAATTAAGAAGTAGTGGTTCAGAAATTTCCAAATTACAAGAAGTTGGAAGAGGATTAAGATTGCCTGTGAATCAATATGGTAACAGAGTTAAAAATGAACAATTCTATTTACATTATTTTGTAGATTTTACTGAAAATGATTTTGTGGAAAAGTTAGTTAAAGAAATAAATGATAAATCAGGAGCTATTTCGAGAGAGGATAAACCTGAAAAACTTGATGATGTAATGATTAAAAGAATCTGTAAAATTTATAAAATTAGTGAAGAAGAGTTATTAGAAACTTTAGATAAAAATAATGTTATAACAAGAACTAATAAATTTAAAGAGAATGGATTTGAATATATTAAAAAAAATTATCCTCTTATATTTAATGGAGTTAATTCTAATAAAATAAAAAAAGATACTGAATTCAAGAAAAAAGTAAAAATAAGAGTTGAAAAATATCCATTATTAAAGGAGCTTTGGGAAAAGCTTAATGAAAAGGTTATACTTGAATATAAAATAAAAAATGAAGAACAATTCAAGGAAATATTTTTAGATTTTTTGAAAAAATATGAACCTTTTAAACCAGAAAAATTTCAAGAAAAAATTAAAAAAGTAAATTTTGAAAATTATGAAGCAATGGTAAATGAAGAAGTTTCGATTTATGGTGAGGAAAATAGCTCTATTCAAACAATGAGTTATGAGGAATTTCTGAAAGAATTATCTAAAAAATTATATATAAATATAAAAACTTTGCATAATGCTTTTGTGGAATCCAAAATAGAAATGAATAAATATCTTAATCAAACTACAATTAGATTATTCAAACAAAAATTTGATAATTATTTAATGTATAATGCATTAAATAAATTTAGTATAGAATATCAGAAGGTTACTGGTTCAATTCATCCAACTAAAATTACTAATTCTGATGGGATGGTTAAAAAAGAAATTGATTCCTCTGATATTGGAATTTTCTATTCGGAAGAACAAGTTTCTGATGATTATTTATTTGAAGAATTATTTTATGATTCAGATTTGGAAAGAGAAAATATAAAAAAAGAAATAAAAGAAATAATTGTTTTTACAAAAATTCCTAAAAACTCCATAAAAATACCGATAGCTGGTGGAAAAACATATTCCCCGGATTTTGCATATGTTTTAGATTATGAAAATGGCCAAAAGAAGATGTATTTTATTGTAGAAACAAAGGATACTGATAAAGATAGTTTAAGAGATGAAGAAAGAATAAAAATAAAACATGCAGAAAAATTTTTTGGAGATACTATAAAAATTAAATTTAAAACTCAATTTAAAGATGAAGATATAACAAATTTAATAAAAGAAATTTATAAAGATATTTAATATTGAAACTTAATAAATTATAATTAGCAATAATAATTAAGGAGGGATTTTGATGGCATATAAAGGTTTGACTAAGGATATTTTTTTAAAAATAAAAGAATTAAACAAAGATGTTTTTACTTCAAAGGATTTTTATAACGCATTTTTAAAAGAGTTGGAAAGAATATATTCTAATAATAAAAATGTTAAAGCGGCAATTCTTAGAGAATTTCAAAACCTCAGAGATGACAATCTCTTAGAATTTGTTGATAATAATGGAACTTATAAAGTGATAAATAAAAGTAAATGGGAAGAGGAATTAAATAATTTATCCGAATAAAATAGATGGATTTGAAAAATGTTTACTGATAATATAAATAAAATTGGAGAACATAATGCTTATAAAAAATACTGGATTCAAGAAATATTTGAATAGGAAAATTTTTAAAATTTATTGATAATTAACCCCCTTCCGACAAAATTCGGAAGGGATTTTTATAATTTTAGTATGGTATAATTTATTACATGTAAAAATATTCAAAAGATTCTCGATATTTGCATTTGCTATGCAATATAAATTATAATTAGCAATAATAATTAAGGAGGAATTTTGATGGCCTATAAGGGGTGGACTAAAGATATTTTCTTAAGAATAAAAAAATTAGATAAAGATATTTTTACTTCAAAGGATTTTTATAACGCATTTTTAAAAGAATTGGAAAAAATACATTCTAATAATAAAAATGTTAAACCGACAATTCTTAGAGAATTTCAAAACCTCAGAGATGACAATCTCTTAGAATTTGTTGATAATAATGGAACTTATAAAGTAATAAATAAAAGTAAATGGGAAGAGGAATTAAATAAATTATCCGAAACTCCTGATAAAAAAATATCGAATAATAATATTGACAATAATCCAAATACGAACGATGTAAATAAAATAAAAAAAGAAATATTTCTTCCAGATGAAGAAATTGATAAAATTTTAGAATTAATTAAGAGGAAAAAAAATGTAATTTTTCAAGGACCTCCAGGTGTGGGGAAAACGTTTATTGCCAAAAAAATGGGTAATTTAATGGGAATAAAAGATGATAATATTGAAATAGTTCAATTTCATCAGTCCTACTCATATGAAGATTTTATAATAGGATATAGGCCAACTGAAAATGGTTCATTTATATTAAAGAAAGGCATATTTTATAAATTTATAGAGAAAGCAAAAAAAGATCCTGAAAATAGTTATTTATTTATCATAGATGAAATTAATAGAGGAAACTTAAGTAAAATTTTTGGTGAATTAATGATGCTAATTGAAAAGGATAAAAGAGGAGAGAAAAATAAAATTTCATTAACATATAATGAAAATAAAAAGTTTTATATACCTGAGAATGTATATATAATAGGAACAATGAATACAGCTGATAGATCACTTGCAATGGTGGATTATGCCTTAAGAAGAAGATTTTCTTTTGTTACTATAAAGCCTGCATTTAGTAATAATAAGTTTGAAGATTTTTTAAAAAATAAAAGAATATCCGTTGGAAATATAAATAAATTAAGAAATAAAATAGAAAATCTCAACAATAAAGAGATAAAAGAAGCATTTGGAGAAGGATTTGAAATTGGACATAGTTATTTTGTTTCGGAGAATAATATAGATGATTTTAAATACTGGTACAATGATATTATAAAATATGAGATATTACCATTGTTAGAAGAATATTGGTTTAATGATCCTGAAAAACTTGAAGAAATAAGAAAAAAGTTAGATATAGAAGAAAAGGATTGGTTAGATGAACAAAATGATGAGTCAAAATAAAATTTATGAAGAAAATTTATATTATATGTTATTTTATGCGTGGGATAAGTTAAATATAAAATTTCTTGATAAAATTGGAATTAAAACGGAAAATTTTAAAAATATTCCAGATTTCTTAGCTAAAATACTTGTAAATGCCTTATCTTATTTGATAAAAAGAGGGTTTGATAGAACATATCAAGAAAATTCAATGATTGTTTCTATTCCTAAAGGAAAAATAAATTTTACAAGAAGTTTGAATTTTATAGGTCTTAAACAAATGAAATTATATTGTGAACATGATGAATTATCCTATAATAATTTACAGAATCAAATAATAAAAACAACATTATATTATTTATTAAAAAATAAAAAAATAACGAATAATATAAAAGATGAAATTGAGCAAATCTATATATACTTTAACAATGTTGATTTAATAAGATTAGATTCGTTGAAATTTAATAATATATTATTTCATAGGAATAATAATTATTATATATTCATAATAAAAATATGTGAATTATTATATAATAATTATCTATTTTCAACAAGTTGCAATAATAAAAACTTTATGAATATATTTGATGATGAAGAAAAAATGCATGTGATTTTTGAAAAGTTCGTAAGAAATTTTTATAAAATAACTGTAAGCGATTTATATAATGTAAAAATAGAATATATAAAATGGAAATGGAGTAGTAATGTACTGGAAGGTAAATTAATAAATATTCCCACTATGAAGACAGATATTTCATTGATATCAAAATCTAAAAAAATTATTATTGATACTAAATATTATAAAAATGCACTACAAAAAAATTATGATAGAGAAAAATTTATATCTTCTAATCTATATCAAATATCCTCGTATCTTGAAAATACCAATCCAAAAGATAATCAAGAATTAGTAGGAATTCTTCTATATCCTGAAAGAGACAATCAAATAGATTTTTGTGCCAAAAGTGATAAATATAAAATATGTATTAAAACTATTAATTTAAATCAGCATTGGTCAAAAATTGAAGAAAGGCTTAAAAATATTATTAATTAAACCATATTTATTCTTAATCCCTTCCGACAAAACTCGGAAGGGCTTTTTATAATTTTAGTATGGTATAATTTTAATATAGCAAAGAAAATCCATAATACTTTTTAAGAGGTGGGGTAAATGAAAAAGAAAATACCATATGGAGAACAAAATTTTGAAAGATTAAGAAAAGATAATTATTATTATATAGATAGAACAGAATATATAAAAAAATTAGAAAATTTAGATGAAAAATATATAGTCTTTTTAAGACCAAGAAAGTTTGGAAAAACATTGTTTTTAGATACACTTGGAAAATATTATGATATTAATTATAAAAACAAATTTGAAGAATTATTTGGAGATTTATATATCGGCAAAAATCCAACACCATTAAAAAATGAATATTACATATTATATATGGATTTCTCAGGAATACAAACAGAAAACAAGGATATATTAATAAAAAGTTTTAAAAATAATGTAATAGCTTCACTTGTAGATTTCAATAATAGATATGATTTAGAATTAACAATAAAAGAAGAATATAGTGAACCAGCAGATATAATAAGAGCTTTTTTAACTGATACGAAAGATATTTTAGACAAACCAATATATTTATTAATAGATGAATATGATCACTTTGCCAATGAATTATTGAGTTTTAATCTTGACTTGTTTAGAAATAGTGTAACGAAACATGGATTTGTAAGAAAGTTCTACGAAGAAATAAAAAAAGGAACAAAAACAATAATAAAAAGAATATCCATGACAGGGGTAAGCCCTATTATGCTTGACTCATTAACCAGTGGATTTAATATTACAATGAATATAACCTTAGAAAAAGAATTTAATAGAATGCTTGGATTTACAAAAGAAGAGGTAATTGAATTATTAAAATATTATGAAATATATTCTGATAAATTACTTAAAGAAATGGAAGAAAATTATAATGGCTATAAGTTCAATCCAGATGCAAAAGAAACAGTATATAACCCTGATATGGTATTTTATTTCATAATAAAATATCAAAGGGGGAAAAAACCACCGGAAAAAATAATAGACGACAACATATTAAGTGATTATAAAAAAGTACAAAACCTATTTGATTTAGGGGAATTACTAGGAGTAGCGATAGAAAATAATAAAGATTTGTCAAAAGAAGAAAGAGAAAAAGAAAGTGCAAAAAGGATAATAGGAGAATTATTAAATGAAATACTATTAACAGGAAAAACAACCTTACCGGAACTCACAACCATATTCAATCCAGGAAAAAGGATAGAAACAAAAGATATAAAATCATTATTATTTTATCTTGGATTTATGACATTTGAAAAAGAAGGAATAAGAACATATTTAAAAATACCAAATTATTCAATGAGAAAGATATTCTCAGACTATTTCACAGAATATATAGAAGAAAAACTAACGGATATAATAGACACCGGTAAAATAGAAGATGCAATAATAAGTCTATTATCAGAAGGAACAATAGAACCATTTGTAAAAGAGATAGAAAATATATTAAAGAAGCTGGATAACAGAATATTTATGGGATTTGATGAAAAATATATAAAAATACTAATGTATAGTTATTTAGTATTAACCTCATTAGCAATGGTAAAAATGGAATATCCAGTAGAAGGTGGATATGTGGATATAGCAATATTCAAAAGATATGAAGAAGTGCCATATGAAGCAATAATAGAAGTAAAATACATAAAACAGAATGAATATACCGAAAGCAAATTCAAGGAAAAAATCGCTCAGGCAAGGGAACAGATAGAAAGATACAAAAAGTCATATGAATTAAATTCAAAAAACGGAAGTATGAAAAAATTCATAATAATCTTTGTTGGAAAAGAAGCTAAGTTGGTTGAAGAGGTGGAATAAAAGAATGTAAAATATAGTAAAAAAAGGGGGGATATTATTAAAGTTAATATAAATGATCTTATTGGAGAAATGGAAATTCAAATGGCGGAAACAACTACATATTATAACAAAAAAAATGGAGAATTTATTATGATTGAAGACGAATATCTTCAAGATGCTGAGGATGATGATTATGATAATATATATTCAAAAGCCGATGAATGGGAAAAGGAACAGTTAAAATTGGCAGAGGATATATTAAGTCATCCGGAAAATTATATTCCAATACCATCACAATATGACATTCATGAATATATGATCATGAAAAAGTTTTCTATTTATATGGTTGATGACGAAACTTCTGAAATATTATTAAATGCAATTAGAGGTAGAGGAGCATTTAGAAGATTCAAAAATGAAATTTTTAGATTAGGTCTAAGAGAAAAATGGTTCGATTATAAAACAGAAAAATATAAAGAAATCGCTATAGAATGGTGTGAAAAACACGGAATAGAATATGAGGAATGAAAAATAAAATTTAACATAAAAGTGAATTTGTAAAATGGATAGATTTATATATTCGTGGGAATTTATGTATGTTGGTTATAAACAAATAACAAAAAAATATTTAATTAAAAATTAAAAATCCCCTTCCGACAAAGCACGGAAGGGATTTTTATAATTTTAGTATGGTATAATAACACCGTGGGGGTGAAAGAATGGAAAAATTGAAGAAACTTCCTCTCGGAAAAAGCGATTTTAAAAGTTTAATAGAAAACAATATGTATTTTGTAGATAAAAGCATGCTTATAAAAGATATATTAGAAGGTGGAGATGTAATATTAATCACTCGACCAAGGAGATTTGGAAAAACATTAAACATGAGCATGTTAGAACATTTCTTTTCAATGAAAGAAAACAGTGAGAATTTATTTAAAGATTTAAAAATTTGGAATGAAAAGGAAATAATAGAAAAGTATTTAAATAAATATCCTGTTATATTTATAACCTTTAAAGACACAAAAAAAGATAAATTACTTTCAATGAAAATAGAAGTAAAAGCATTAATAAGAAAGATATATTCAGAACATCTATATTTACTGGAAAGCGATAAATTAAATATACTGGAAAAAAGATATATAAAACAATTGTTAGAATTAGAGGAAATTCCAGGAAAAACAGATGAAGAGAAAGATGCAAAAGAAGATACAATATTTGAATCTTCATTAAAAAATCTAACAGAATTTATTTACAAGCATCATGGTAAAAAGGTAATATTATTAATAGACGAATACGACACACCAATACAACAATCATATCTAAATGGATATTACAATGAATTCATAAACTTCATAGGAAATATGCTTGGAAGCGCATTAAAAGATAATGAGTATTTGGAAAAAGCAGTATTAACAGGAATAACAAGAGTGGCAAAAGAGAGCATATTCACTGGAGTAAATAATCTTCAAGTATCAACAGTATTAAGTGAATTATTCAATGACAAATTCGGAATGACAAAAGAAGAATTACATGAAGCTTTGAAATATTATGGTATGGAATATGAAGAAGAAAAGATAATAGAATGGTATAATGGATTTAATTTTGGAGGATTGGAAATATATAATCCATATTCAATAATGAATTTATTATATGAAAAGAAAATAAAGAATTATTGGATAAACACCAGCGGGAATAAGTTAATAAAAGATTTAATAGCCAAAGGAAGTGCAGAAATAAAAGCAAAGATGTATGATTTAATAGAAGGAGGAACAGTAACAACAACAATAAATGAAAATTTGGTATATGGAGATTTAAATGTCAATGTAGAAGAAAGCGTATGGACATTATTTTTATTTACTGGATATTTAACCTGGATAGATAAAAAAGGAGATGAAGAAAATCCAGAATATACATTGAGAATAACAAACAAAGAGACAAAAGGCTTCTTTGAAAGAACAGTGGTGAATATATTAGAAGAAAATAGAATAGATTATAAGAGTATAATCTGGTTGCTAACAAATAATAAGAAAAAAAAGTTTGAAGAGGAATTTAAAAAAATAGTAGAAGGAACATTAAGTTATTTTGATGTAAGCGGAGAAGAACCGGAAAGATTTTACCATGGACTTATATTGGGAATGAGTGTGGGGTTACAAAGAGAATATATAATAAAAAGCAATAGAGAATCAGGATACGGAAGAGCAGATTTAATACTGATTCCAAAAGAGAAAAGCAAGCCAGGAATAATATTTGAATTCAAAAAATTAGATATAGACGAAGATAAAAACTTAAAAGAATGTGCAGAAAAAGGAATGAAACAAATAGAAGAAAAGAATTATGAAGCAGAAATCAAGAGTTATGGAATAGAAAAAATAATAAAAGTTGCTATTGCTTTTGATAAGAAAGAGGTTGAGATTGTAATTAAATAAGGATTCTATAAAAGATTTATTATATCCCCTTCCGACAAAATTCGGAAGGGCTTTTTATAATTTTAGTATGGTATAATTTTAATATAGCAAAAAAAATTCATAATAATCTTTGTTGGAAAAGAAGCTAAGTTTGTTGAGGAAGTGAAATAATAAAATTAATGAAAATCAGGATAATATAAAAAATTCTATAAAAACGGGGGAATGAGATGAAAGAGTTGAAGTTAATTAATTTAAGTAAAAATCACTTTGAGGAGATTGCTGAGTTTATATTGCCTTTATATGAGAAAGATCCTATGAATTTTCTCTTTTTAGGACCTTCTGGTGATTATGTAAAGCAAATTGCAGAAAGTGTTGCAAGAAAAGTTGATAAGACTATTAATAGAGATGCCTTTAGAGTTATAAATCAATATGCTGTTGAGATGTTTAGAAGATATGAACCAACATCTTTGTTTATAGACAGGGATTTTTTAAAAGCCTATATCGCCAAGGAATTAGAAGATTTAATTGAAAAAGAAAAAAATAATATAGAGTTTAGAAAATACGTAAAAACACTTGCAAAATCAAAACAGGCCATTGAATATTTGCTGGAAATCTTTGAAAAGAAATGGGAAATTTCAAGAATCGAAGATGAAAAACTTATTGAAAATCATCCGTTGTACTCAGAAATAGATAAAGATATGGAAAGCGATAATAATCTCTTCAAACTTTATAAACATCTTGAAGAAAAATTAGAAGATATCTTAAATACAACTTTTGACGATTCAAAAAACAATGGGAAAAATTATGATCAGATTAGTATTTATAAATGGTTCTATAAGGAATTGCCTGAAATTGAAAAAAAACTTGGAAAAACACTTGTTATAAGTGGATTTTTTGATGTTCCGCCAATATTGAACAAGGTATTAAAAACATTGTTTGATATGTTTGATAACGTAATTTTCTTTGCATGGAATCCTATTGATGATGAATCGTTTGAGAGTCTGGAGAATATTGTTTATTTCCTGAAAAATGAAGGGTTTTCTGGAAGTTATAAAAAGGAAAGTTTAAAAGAACTATTTTTAAATACAACTTTTCAAAAGGGCGTGTTTAAGAATACTGTTCTTGAAATTGAAAATATTGCAAAAGAAATAAAAAGAAAAATAATATACGAGAATTATCAACCTGATGATTTTGGAATAATTGTTCCAGATTCGCAAACTGCCAATGCATTTGCTGAATTTTTTGAAGAATTAAAGGTTCCATATAGGCTTAAAAATGATATGCCACTTTCAGAAAGTGTAATGGTATCTAAATTATTATTGCCATTAAAAACAAAATATTCCGGTTATGAAGTTGAAGACTTACTTGCATTAATAGAAGCAGGTTATGGCGGAGAACGTTCATTATCAATTGATGAAATAGAATCACTTTTAAAAACATTAAACCTTTATTATGACTTTCCAAAAGCAACTTTGAAATCGAGAAAAGAAAAGTGGTTGAGTGTTGTTTCAAAGCGTCTTGAAGAAATAGATAAAGAATTATTTGATTCTGATGAAAAAGAGAGATTGGAATTGCAGAGAGCCGAATTGGAAGAATTAGAGAAGATACTTGAAACATTGTTTAATTTGTTGGAAGAAATAGATAAAAACGATTTTGAGCTTACATATTATAGGGAACTTTTAAATACATGGATTAAAGAAGGAAGAATAAAAGTAGAAAATATTGATAAGGTTGAAAGTGAATTAAATGCATTGTATAAATTTCATGAACTGCTGCTTACATTAGAAAAAAATCTGGAACATTTAATACCTGGAAAAATAAAACTTTCAAAGTTCTATAATATTCTTTCCAGTTTAATAGAAACAGAAAAATACAGAATTTCAGAAAAATATTCCAATACAGTGGAAATATTTTCACTTAATGATTCCAGGTTTGTACATAAAAAGTATAAAATCTTTGTTTCATTTACGGATATGAATTATCCTTCTATACATATAAATCCATTATTATCGTCTATTACAAAAGAAAATAATTACTCAAAAATCTCTGAGTTACAATTCAGAGAAAATATGTTTATCTCAATGCTTTTTGCTGATAATGTGGTATTTACATATCCAAAAGCCACATTATCGGGAGAAGAAATCCTTGGTTCCTCATATGAAAAGGATTTTGAAAAATTATTTGAAATTAGAGAGTATCCTTTTGCTATAAAAAGCGAAGAGATTATTCCTGAAAACACGGACGAAATATATTCTCTTGAACAGGCAGCTTTATATTTTGCATATAATAATTTAAAGTCCGACCTTGATGAAATTAATGAAGTTATTTCAGAAATTGAAAAATTAAAAGAGAAAAGGGATAATTATAATTGGGTGCTGGATACCAAATATCCTATTGGGGATATCAGTCATAATAAGATATCCACATATGTTGATTGCCCATTTAAATATTATCTGAAATATATAGCAAGAATAGGGGCAAATAAGGACTTTTCTATTTTCTATGTAGGTAATTTAAAACATAAGATAATGAAGAAATTATTTGATAAGTATCCAACATATAATTCCATTTATAGCCTTATTGGAGACGAAGAAAAATTATATGAAGAAATTAAAAGTATTGCTTATGAAGAATGGGATAATTCGGGTGTAGATGAATTGAAATCGTATAAGATTGTAAAAGAAGTGGAAATTGAAGATATATCACAGGATTTAATCTTTACTATAAAAAAATTAATAGAGTTTTATATTCATTTTAAAAATTCAAAGATTAAAGACGAGCAGAAAAAGATTATAAAATACAAAAAAGTATTGAAAAGCGAATTTCCTGTTTCCGGTAAATATGAAAATTATAATCTTTTTGCAAGGATTGATAGAATCGATATTCTTGAAGAAGATGTGATTTTTGATATTGACAAGTCAAAGAATGAATTGATTCCTGTTGGTAAAGAAGAAAAGGAAGCATATTCAATAATAGATTATAAAAATAGTAAAAGTTTCAAAAGTGAACAATTATTATTTTATTATTATATATTATTAAGCAATTCTGATTGGAAAGAAAAATTAAAAGAAAAATCCGTATTTTTGAGCTTCCTTCCAATGAAAGAAAAGGATTTTAATAAAACTGACGCTTTAATATGGATTAAAATAAAAAATGACGATTTATATATAAAATATTCTGGAAATTCAAATTCATATAGTCAAATATCACTAAAAGAATTTGAAAGCTGGTTTAATGAAGTGGTAGATGCCATTAAAAATTCAGAATTTTATCCTGTTTTTATTAATGATGATGAAAAACTAAAATTTAGATTTTTAGATTATTTAAAATCAAAAGGATACAATGTGAGAAATAGTAATGAAAAATATTATGCATGTAAAGGTAATGATAATCCTAACGGATTATCAATAAAATGTGAGTATTATTCATTATGTAAGATTATGGGATTTGGAAAATATATTAATTTAAAAAATAGAGATCACTTAAAAGCTAAACGTAAATCTAAATAATGAGGTGAAGAAAATGCCTGAAGTTTTAAATATAGAAGAAATGAAAAAGAATCTTGATAAAAATTATTTTATTTCAGCTTCTGCAGGTACTGGAAAAACATATACTATAACTCAATATTATGTTGCCATACTGGAAAAATACGAAAAAGAAAATAATCCAGATATTGTTCAAAATATTCTTGCTGTTACCTTTACCAATAAAGCGGCTGGAGAAATGAAAGAAAGGATTTTGGAGGAGATTGATAAAAAGTTAGATAAAGGAAAAAATTATAAATATTGGCGTCAGATAAAAACAAATCTCAATAGTGCATGGATAATGACAATAGACAGTTTCTGCTCGAGAATATTGAGAGAAAATAATATAGCAATAGGTGTTGATCCAAATTTTACAATAATCAATGAATTAAGAATGGGAATTGAAATAGAAAAATCTGTCTATAATACATTGAAAATAATATTTTCGATATATGAAGATATTATAGAAGACAAAGAATCAAATATTGAAGAAATTACATTCTTTTTATCGCCTGAACGAAGAGAGACAGTGAAAAAAATTATAAATGAGTTAATTCAAAATAAAGAAAATTTCATTGTTGCATTGAAGTTTATACTTCAGGAGCTAAAAATCGATACATTTAAGGAAGTTTTATTGGATACATTAAGAAATTGGCGAACTGAAATGAAAATGAGTCAAATTCCTGAATATGATTTACCTAATCCTGATTATAATAAGGTATTATGGCTCTTTAAAAATGCTGTTTTAATAGCGCAGGAAATATATAACTTATATACAGAAGATCAATTTCAATTTGATTTTAAAGGTGTATTAGCCAAAACGTTGGAAACACTTGAAGATGAAAATATAAAAGAAAAGTATCAGCATAAATTTAAATATATAATAGTCGATGAGTATCAGGATACCAATTTCCTTCAAAAAGCATTATTTGATAAGATTCATACAGATGAAAATTATATCTTTTATGTTGGAGACAGGAAACAATCAATATATAGATTTAGAGGTGCAGATGTTTCTGTATTTGCAGTTACAGAAAATGAATTTGAAGAAAACAGTAAATTTCAATTAAGGGTTAATAGACGTTCAAATGCAGAAATTGTTGAGTTTGCCAATGAATTTTCGGAAAAGATGCTGTTTAATGATGAATTACTTGGGGTATATGAAAATGTAAAGAAAACATATGAAAAAATATATAAAAATTTGTTATTTAGTGAAGATAAGGATTATTCTGAATATGAAGTAAAAGACGAAAACGATGTTATTCCTTCAATTTCAAAAGATGGAACAGATAAAAGAAGAATAAAATATGTAACGTACATAAAACCAAAGAAAAATGATAAAAAGTCAGATGAAGAAAAGAATATTGAATATGAAGCAATTGCCAGAACTATTCAATCATTAATTGGTAAAAAAATGAAATTTAGAAAAAGAGAAAATGGAAAAATTATTTTTGAAGAAAGAGAAATAAAATATAGCGATATTGCTGTATTATTGAGAGAATTAAAAATTTCAGAAGATAAAATAAGAAAATCATTTAAAAAATATAATATTCCTTTTTATATTCTTGGAAGTAAATCATTTTATGATAAAAACGAAATTCAGACCATATTTTCTGCATTAAATGCCGTTCAAAATCCTCGTAATGACTTCAATTTTTCAGCATATATGATGTCATTAATTGGTGGTATGACATTTGAAAGATTAAATGAGTTCATAGAAATAAAAAAAGGAAATAAGGAAAAATATAGTTCATTATATGAAGTAGTAAGCAATAATAAAGATAAACTATCTCCTGAAGAATTAAAAGCATTTGAAGTTCTGGAAAGATATGTGAAATTAAAATACTATTTAAAACCAACACATATTTTAAAACAATTTATTTCAGAAACAAATTATTTATCAAAATTAACACTGATGTCTGATGCACATTATGCAATAGCAAATGTAAAAAAACTTATCAATGAAGCTGAACAATATAACACACTTGCTGTTTCATTTGCGGAATTAATAAAATTATTAAAAAAGACATCGGAAGTTTCAGAAAGCGAAGCAGCTATAGAAGATGAAAAACAAAATGTTGTAAAAGTATTAACAATCCACAAGTCAAAAGGCCTTGAATTTCCTATTGTAATACTTGGTGGCCTTGGTAAAGAGCTAAATTTAAATTCAGAAGAAGAAACAGGTGAAAATGTCAGTTTAAGTAAGGAAGAAACGGAATTTTCATTGCCAGAAGACAATGTAAGGTATTTTATTCTAAAAAAATTATTCCTCAAGACAGTTAAAAATATAGAACTTCCTTTAACAGATAAAGAAAAAATTAATGTGGAACTTGGAGAAGGTTTTTCAAAAAAGTTTGATATTAATAAATTTCTTGAAGATACTGAAGTTTTAAGGTTAATGTATGTTGCAATAACAAGGCCAAAAGAAATGTTAATTCCTATAATTCCTATTGTTCAGGAAAATAAAACAAAAAAGAAAAAAGATGAAAATGATGATGGAAAGTATAAATATGTAGCCGATTTGTTTATGCATTTTCAATACGAAGACAAGCGAGATATTATTGCATTAGAAGAGCTTGAAAATAATGAAATATCTGTAAATGAAGAAGTTTCTGAAAAATCGCGTGATATAAAAGAAAAACAATTAAGCGATTTAACAGGATTTGCATATAAAAAATATATAGCACCAACATATATAATCAATGAATTAAAAAAGGAAGAAACAACAGATGATTTAACAGAAGAAGGATATATAAAAATCACAGCAGATGATTTCTTTTCTGATGAAGAAAGTATATTAAAAGGAACGGAATTACACAATTTAATGGAAAGTGTTGGTAATTTCAGTCAAATATTGAATTTAATCGAAACTGGAGAGCTTCCAGAGGAATTGAATAATGCGTTAATTGAAAGATTATTTTCTGCTAAAAGGTTCAAAACTGAATGGCGACTTGTGAAAAGGTTGTTGATTGATAATAAAGAGTATATGATTTTTGGTGTTCCAGATAGGGTAATATTTGATGAAGAAAATAATATTGAAATTCTGGACTATAAATATTCAGAATTGAACAATTCTGAAAAAATAGAAGATTATAAATTCCAATTGCAATTTTATATGTATCTTTTAAAAGACTTTGGAAATCCGTTAAAAGGATATATTATAAGCTTGAAAAATGGAAAAATAATTGAGGTTGAATACAACAAAAACTTTGAAGAAGAGTTAAAAAAGAAGATATCCATGTTATAATAAAAGTGTATTTTAAAGATTACAGGTGATTTATATGACTCTTATTGAAGAAATAAAAAAAGGTGAAAATAAAAAATTAGAATTTAAAGAAAAATTGTCAGGAAACTACAACAGTTTTTTAAAAACTGTTGTAGCTTTTGCTAATGGTAGTGGTGGGAAAATAATATTTGGAATAAAAGATAAAACACATGAAATAATTGGAATTGATGATGAAGAAATTTTTGATTTATCCGATAAAATATCAAATTTAATTTCAGAAAAATGTTTTCCTGCAATAATTCCAGAAATTTATATTGCAAACATTGAAAATAAAAACTTATTGGTTGTGGAAATATTTTCGGGGCAATTAAAACCATATTATTTAAAAGAACAGGATAATAAAAAGAAAGTTTATATTAGAGTTGGAGCTACAACGAGGCTCGCTGATGAAAATATTATAAAAGCTTTAGAACGAGAAAAATTAAATATATCCTATGATGAAGAGATATTATTTGATTATCCAGAAGAGAGTATTGATTTTCAACCAATAAAAACAGATTTTAAGAAATTTACAGGTAAAGAATTAAATGAAATTAAAATGGTGAATTTGAAGATTTTAAAGGAATATAATAAAAAGAAATTTCTTACCATTGGAGGAGCTTTATTAATTGGTAAAGATGAATTTCTAGAATATGCCGGTATAAAATGTGCAAGATTTAAAGGAAATAGCGTAAATGAATTTATTGATAGTAAAGAATTTATTGGTCCATTATATAAAATCGTGGAAGAAGCAATTAATTTTTCAAAAGTTCATATTGAAAAAAGCATGATAATAACTGAAATTCGAAGGCGGGAAAAATATATAGTACCTATTGAAGTTATTAGAGAAGCAATAATAAATGCTGTTGTTCACCGTGATTATTCAATCAATTCTGATATAAAACTGGCTATTTTTGATAATAGAATAGAAATAACCTCACCAGGAGGATTACCAGGGAATCTTGATGTAGAATCAATAAAAGATGGTCGTTCCGAAATAAGAAATAAAGTAATTGCAAGATTTTTTAAAGAAATCAGGTATATTGAACAATGGGGAACAGGAATAAGAAGAATAATCGAGTTATGTAAATTAAATGGATTAAAAGAACCAGAATTTATTGATGACGGAAGATATTTTAAAGTTGTTATTTATAAGATAATAGAAAATAAAGAAGCTTTTGAAAATACAGTGCCGGAAAGTGCCGGAAAATTGCCGGAAAGTGCCGGAAAATTGCCGGAAAGTGCCGGAAAATTGCCGGAAATAAACGAGGATATATTAAAATTTTTAAATGAACATGGGAAAATCACAAGGAGTGATGTTGAAAAAATCCTTAATATAAAAGAAAGACAGGCGCGTAATATTTTAAAAGAATATGTTGAAAAAGGATTACTTAAAAGAAATGGCAGCGGAAAAAATACATATTATACAATTAATCCCCACTCGTAATGAGTGGGGATTGTATTAATAAACATTATTTGGATTTGATAAAAATTCTTCTTTAAATTCGAGAAATCTATCTTCTTCTATAGCTTTTCGTACCTCTTTTACAAAATTAATAAGGAATCTAAGGTTATGAATACTCAATAATATCTTACCAAGTATTTCATCTTTTCTTATGAGGTGGTGAATATAACCTCTTGTATGGTTTTGACATGCATAACAATCACATTTGTTGTCTATTGGTTCAGTTGAATATTTCCATTTTCCTGCTTTTAAATTCACCTTTCCTTCCCAGGTCATAGCAGTTCCATGCCTTCCCATTCTTGTTGGAAGAACACAATCAAACATGTCCATGCCATTTTCAACAGACATTAATATTATTAAAGGTGTTCCAATTCCCATTATATATCGAGGCTTATCTTCAGGTAATTTTGGTCCTGAATGTTTTAATATTCTTTCGGTTTCAGAATAATGTTCTCCAACAGACAATCCTCCAAGTGCAAAACCGTCAAAATCAATTGAAGTAATCTGTTTTAAGCTTCTATCCCTTAAATCTTCATGGAATCCACCCTGAACTATTCCAAATAAAGCCTGGTCTTTTTTAGTATGAGCTTTATATGAACGCTTAGCCCATTCAAAAGTCCTATCTACTGATTCTTCAACATATTTTCTTTCAGCACCAGCTTCCACGCATTCATCAAAAGCCATGGCAATATTTGAACCTATTGTCATTTGAATTTCCATAGATAATTCAGGAGTCATCATAATTTTCGAGCCATCAAGCGGTGATCTAAATAGCACCCCTTCATCAGAAATCTTTCTGTCTCGTAAAGAAAATACCTGAAATCCACCGCTATCAGTTAATATTGGTCTATCCCAATTCATAAATTTGTGTAATCCACCAGCATTTTTAAGCACTTCTAATCCCGGTCTCAAAAATAAATGAAAAGCATTTCCAAGTATTATCTCTGCTTCAATATCTTTTAAATCTGAGTTTTTTAAGGCTTTTACTGTTCCGTTAGTTCCAACAGGCATAAATACTGGTGTTTCAATTATCCCATTTGGTGTATATATTCTTCCTCTTCGTGCATTACTGTGTTTATCTTTGTGTAATAATTCATATTTTAAAGGTCCTTCAAGCATCAAAAATCCTCCTATAATTTAATATTTTTCTCTTCAAATAATTCTCTAATTTTCTTTACTAATCCATCAGTTTCAGTAGTAAATTCATTGATATCTTCAATTAATTCTTTTTTATATTCTTCATCTGATAAATATTGTATATTATCTTTTACCAGGATTAGACCTGATTGTAACGTAGCCCAGGCATAATATCCTGTTATGATAGCATCTGAAAGTAAATTTTGGTTTCCATATTTTGCAATATTGTATGAATTATTTAAAATTTCATAGCCGCATTTTGCAATTTTATAAGCTGTTTCTATACCATTTCGTACAGCAATATTTATTTTTTCTTTATCCTTTGATTTAAAGGCATCTTTTATCCCTTGATATGCATTCATATCTTCTTCAGCAAGTTCAATAAGCCTTTCTTTGCATTTTAAAAAGTTTTCCAGAGATTTTTCAATAATTGGTTGAAAATCTTCAAGTCCTTTTTTCTTTAATGAATATTTTGACACCATTATTCCCAACGATGCAGCAATTGCTCCGCAAACGCCAGCCATTGCTCCTCCGCCAGGTGTAGGAGTTTTGGCGCTTAAATCATCAAGAAACTCTATTATTTTTTTTTCATTTAACATAATTTCACCTCCATAATGGAATGTTTTCTAATAGTATTATATCAAAAATAAATTTTTATATAGTAAAATCGCCATATTTTTGTGATAAAATTTAAGTAAAGACTAAAACGAATATGAAAGGGAGGAATTTATATGTATAAGAAAATTCAGGAAGCAGCAGAATATATTAAATCAAAATCAGATATTAAACCGGTAATTGGATTAATTTTAGGATCTGGATTAGGATATATCGCTGACGAAATTGAAGATCCTATTATTATTGATTATAAGGATATTCCGCATTTTCCACAGTCTACAGTAAAGGGTCATGCAGGAAAAATGGTTATTGGCATGTTAGAAGGAAAACCTGTTATTACTTTAAAAGGAAGATTTCATGCATATGAAGGTCATGAGTTAAGTAAATTGGTATTTCCAATTTATGTTTTTAAAGAACTAGGCGTTGAAGGACTTGTGTTAACTAATGCTGCAGGTGGAGTTAATAGAACATATAATCCTGGAGATATTGTAGCTAATACAAGTTTTATAAATTTCACATTTAAGAATCCATTAATTGGTCCAAATATTGACGAAATGGGTCCAAGATTTCCATCAATGGCAACACCAATTGATAGAAAATGGCTTGATAAAATTGAAAAAGGTGCTGAAGAAAAGAAAATAAAGATTCAGGAAGGAACATATTGCTGGATGTTAGGTCCATCTTATGAATCACCTGCAGAAATAAAGATGCTTGAAAAATTAGAAGGTGATCTTGTTGGTATGTCAACAATGCCGGAAATTATTGCTGCAAATCACTGTGGCATAAAAGCTGTTGCTTTTTCTGCAGTAACTAATATGGCAGCAGGTATTTTGCCTCAGCCACTTAATCATAAGGAAGTTATGGAAGTTGCTGAAAGAATAAAACATAAATTTGCTAAAGTTGTAAAAATAGCAATTAAGACGTTTTGAGGTGATTGGATGTTGAGAAATATAGAAGCTATAGTTGGTGAAATAGAAAAAGCAAAAAATATTCTTGTTGTTGGACATATTATGCCAGATGGTGATGATATATCATCAGTATTATCAATGGTTATTGCTTTGGAAAGATTAGGAAAGAATGTAAGAGGGGTTATTGATTATGAAATCCCAGCGTATCTTGAAGAATTTCCAGGAGTTAAGGATAAAATAAAATCATATGATTGTATAAAAGAATTTCCAGCTGAATTAATTATTTCAGTGGATGCTTCTTCGCCTGACAGAATAGGTAGGGTCTATGACCATTTTAAGTTTGCAAGAAGTATAGTAATTGATCATCATGCAACTAATACATATTTTGGAAATATTAATTGGGTTGAAATGTATGGTGCAACTGCACAGATGGTTATGAGAATAAATAAAATGTTAGGTGTTGAGTATGATAAAGAATTGGCAACTGCAAATTTATTAGGAATTGCTACAGACACAGGATTTTTTAAATACTCAAATACTGATGCAACAGTTTTTGAAGATGTTGCATGGCTTGTTGGAAAAGGTGGAGATATTGCATTTATAAGTAATATGATTCTTGAAAATAGACCTCTTGAACATATACTTTTATATAAAGATTTCCTTGATGTAATGAAATTGGATTATAACAATACAATTGCATATTCACATATTACATTGGATATGTTAAAAAAATATGATATTAAACCAAAGGATTCACCATCATTTGTTGGGGATTTAAGATCCATAAAAGGCGTAGAAGTGGCTATTACATTTACCGAAGCTGAAGAAAATGAGTTTCATGTTAGTATGAGATCAAAATCATGGTTTGATGTTTCAAAAGTTGCTGTACATTTTGGTGGCGGTGGCCACCCAAGAGCTGCTGGGTTTAGTATAAATACAGATAATATTGAAAAAACTGAACAAGAGGTTATTGATACAATAAAAAAATTAATGGAGAGTTATAAATGATATACTTATTTATATTATTTCTCTGGTTAGGGTTTATAGGATCATTAAATGATATATCCATATCTCTTGGAATAATTATTTCTATTGCTGTTGTGAAAATTTCTGAATATTTTCTAAAAGAAGAAATTAAAGGAGTTGTAGAATTATTTATATCAGCCATTGGCAGAATTATTCAGATGTATAAAACAACATTCAAAATGTTACCTTTTCTAATAAAAAAAAGTTATACTGGGCTTGTTCCAGTAGATGTAAATAATAAAACTGATTCTGAGAAAGCTGCTATAGCAAATTGCATTACCCTAACACCGGGAACAATGTTTATTTTTGAAGAGAATAATCATTTAATAATCCATAAAGTTGATAAATCACCCGATGAAGCACACAATCCAAACAATGTATGGAAGGGTGAACTGTTTTGATATTTATAATTCTGGATATATTAATTTTAATTTCTTTGATATTAATGATAATAAAACTTATACTCGGTCCCACAGCGTGGGATCGAGTTTTAGCATTTGCTTCAATGTCATCTAAAATTTCTATATTATCTATTGTTTATGCAATAAATAAACAGTTTTATGTAATGATTGATATAATTATAATCTTTTTGGTATTAAATTTATGGGGAGTTGTAATTATCTCAAGGTTTCTTGAACGGAGTGGGAAAAATGATTAGCAATATATTGCTTATTCTTGGCGGGATATTAATATTATTGGGAAGTATAGGAATGCTAAACCAAAAAGATTTATATACGCGAATTCAATTTGCAGGTATTGCAGATACTGTAGGAACTTTTACAGTACTAATAGGTTTTGCTTTAAAGTATCAGGACGAAATATTCCGTTTTTTAATTATAAGTATTTTAATATTATTAATAGGTCCCGTATTATCTCATGCAATTGCTCACAGTGCTGCACAAAATAAGGTTAAGGTGAGAGATAATGATTGAAATTGTACTTTTGACTTCTTTACTAATTCTTGCAATTATGATGTTTTTTGTGAAAAAATATATTAAAGCAATCCTGATATATGCATCATTTGGAACGATTTTATCGGGTGTTTTTTTTGTTTTTAATGCACCTGATGTTGCTGCAGTTCAAATGACTATAGGTTCTGCATTTATAATCTTTGTCTATATTATCGCAATAAAAACAAGGTCTAAAATTAGAGTTGGGTATATAGAAGCGCCGTATTTAATTGAAGAAATTGATGGAAAACTAACGGGTTTTGAAAAGGAACTCATTGAAAATTTCTCTGAAAATTCTTTTTTTGATGTAGAATATGTAAAGATGGATAAAAATAGCCTTTTGGAAAATATAAAAAAAGAACGTTTGGATATGATAATTGGCGGGATAAGTATTGAAAATCCCAAAAAATTAAAATTATTGTTTTCCAAAGAATATCTTCCAACAAAATTATTTATAGTCAATGAAGAAATACCAGAAGAATTTAAAATGCTTTTTTCAGATTTTGAAAATAAAAATTTGATGGATTACTTAAGATTAAAAGCTTATTTGAGAAAAGAGAAAAATATTTCTCCAGAAGAATATAAAAGCTCAGGTTATATAGCACTATTTCCAAAAAATAATAAAGCGTTAAAGGATGAATTTAACAGGTTTTTAAAAGGTTTCCTATCTTCAAAAGAATATGAAAATATAATCCGGAGGAATCTGGGATGAAAAAATTATTTCTTTCTTTATTATCACTTGGCTTATTCTTTTATATTTTAATAGTTGAAGTTCCTCATGAGTTTATAAAAAATCAATATTATGGAATTAACGTTTTAAATGAAAACGGATCTTTGAATATTGTGTCTGCAATAGTTTTAGATTATAGATTTTATGATACTTTCTTTGAAATTCTTGTTTTTACAGTTACTATAATTGGAATTTCATATTTTATGAAATTCTTTGGAAAAAGTGAATATGAATTTTCCGAACCATCTGTTGTGTTAAAAGTCTTTTCACCTGTTATGTTTCCAATAACACTTCTTCTTGGTTTTTATAATACATTTACAGGTCATTTATACCCTGGTGGAGGATTTAATTCTGGAATTATTTTAGGAACAGGCGTTCTTTCATTGGCATTGGTAAAAAAATATGAGGATATTGAAGAAGTATTTGAAAAATCTCATATTGAAGAAATAAAAGTCTTAGTGCCGCTTTTTATAATTATATATGCAGTAATTGGAAAGATTTTTTTTGGTGAATATTTTATAAACTTTTTCCCAAAATTTGAACCAGGTTCGCTTTTCAGTGGTGGAAGTGCTATAATGTTAAATTCTTTTATTGCTTTTGAGGTTTTTGGTGGCTCCTGGACAATATTATATCAGTTTATAAAACATAGGGGGCTGTTGTAATGAGTTATATATATATAATATTTTCATTTATAATAATTATATTAGGATTATTGGGAATTATTATAAAAAAAGACTTAATAATTAAATTATTTTTTTTAAGTATCTTTCAATCTGGTGTTTTGTTGTTTTTTACCTTTGTAGCCTATGATGAAAATATACCTATAATATCTCAGCAAATTAGGGAAAATTTCTCAGATCCGTTAATACATTCGTTTTTATTAACGGTTATTGTTATTGGTTTTGCCACAATCTCACTTTCTCTTGTTTATATTATGATACTTGCAGAAAAATTTAAAACTCATAATGTTGAAATTATAGAAGAGGAGTTAGAAAAATAATGGCTATTTTATTGATTTTATTTCCTGTATCAATGGGAATTATAGCATATCTTTCCAGACATCACCATCAAAAAATTGGTTATATAACCTATGCTTTTCTTATTACATTAAATACGTATTTAATGTTCTTTGGAAAAGAAGAAAGAATATTTCCAGGTGGTTGGAATAGATTTAACGGAATAGAAATCTATTTTCCGAGAGAAATGTATGTTGTTGCCTTCTTTTTCAATATTATGATGTTTATAATATATTGGCGTTCAGCAAGACGTCATGATAATATCTTTACGGCACTCTGGCTTATTATAAATGGTACGCTCATTGGTATATTAACCTCAGAAGATTTTTTTAATACATATGTTCATTTAGAATTAATTTCAATATCTTCATTTTTGCTAATTGGAATAGGAAGAAATGAAAGAAGGATATGGGCAAGTTTAAAATATATGTTTTTGAGTTATATTGGATTAACCTTTTATTTAATAGGAGTTGGTCTAATATATGCACAAACTGGAAGCTTGAATTTACATATAGCATTTTCAAAAGAACCAAATCCTTTAGCTGTTTCACTTATTGTTACTGGATTGTTAGTTAAAAGCGGTATGATTTTTTTATCTGCATGGTTACCAACAGCACATTCTGAAGCTTCTTCTGAAATTTCCGCGGTTTTATCAGGTTACATTGCACCAATTGGAACTTATGTAATATATTCTTTTGCTTTATATGACGGATTTTATAATGAAATAAAAGAAATTTTATTAATTTATGGTTTTATTTCTTTAATTATTGGTGGTATTTTAGCTTTTCTGGAAAATGATGCCAAAAGGATACTTGCATATTCGACGATATCTCAAATGGGATTAGCAATGATAATTATAGCTGAAAAGAAAGAACTTTTTATTCCGTTTTTTATTATGCATATGATATATAAATCTTTAGCTTTTTACAATGTTGGAAGAATTTATGAAAAAACGCATATTCGTAGTATAATATTATTGAGAGATGTAAATAATTACGATATAAATAAAATGCTGGCTATATTCAGTATTTTTGGTTTATCAGGAATTTTTCCATCACATGGATTTTTTGTAAAAGAAAGTATAGGTATCCAT
The DNA here is from genome assembly GCF_013363245.1 of Marinitoga sp. 1135. Lineage (NCBI taxonomy): Bacteria > Thermotogati > Thermotogota > Thermotogae > Petrotogales > Petrotogaceae > Marinitoga > Marinitoga sp. 1135. Next base: position 229,504 of record NZ_LBEZ01000001.1, read on the forward strand.
GGGGATTTAAAGATATTATTGTATATATCAGCATTTACAACAGCGATGTATTCAATAAAAATAATAAATGCTTTAAAACTATCAAAAAAAATATATTATTCAACTATATTAATTTCTATTATTCCATTAATTGGAATTGTTGAATATCATTTTACCAAACTTGATTTAGTTATTTCCATTACAGCTTTAATATTTTCACTTGCTGTTTCCAATTTGAAAACGAAATCATTATCTATTAAATTAAATTATCTGGAAAACTCTTTGATATTGCAGATTTTTTCAATTGTTATTGGTTATTATATAATAAAATTAATATAAAGTGAGGGAGAGAAAGGAGGAAGTTTATGTGAAAAAGTTTTTTGTATTGTTTTTGACTATGTTATTTATGGGGATGGGGTATGGAGCATTACTAAAGTCTGTTGATGGAAATACTGTTACAACAGAAATCATTGAAATAAAAGATGGCGTTGTAAAAATGAAAGTTTTTAATCAGATAATGACAGTAATGCTTGATAATGTTTTATATATTTCTTTTGATGAAAAAACAACGTCTGATTATGGAGTAATTGTTGATGATAAAATTTTTGAAGGTAAATTAACGTCATATGCTTCTGGAACAGCTAATATTCAAATGAACATCGGTGAGTTAATATTAAACGATGTTTCAAAGCTAAAGTTTGTAAATGTTGCACATCCAGAGGTTCCAGATGTTGAATGGACAAGAAAAGAACAGCCCACTAACTTTGAAATAACATTAGGGGATAATTATACTGAAATTAAAGGTAATATATTTGAAGCTAAAGATAATCAATTGTTTTTGAATATTCCTGTTTTAGGGCAAGGTGCTCTTGATTTATCAGTAATAAAAAGTATTTCATATCCGAAATATGAATTTAAAAAACCATATACTCTAAAACTTTATAATGGTTATGAATTTAAATATGAAAAACTCATAAAAAAGGTAAATGATTATTATTTCTTTGATGTTGGTTATGGAACTTTGAGTTTATTAAATAATGCTATTTACGGATTTTCTGGAGGTATGGAAAAACCTGAAAGCAAATATACATATTTTGTATTGCAAAATGGAATGAAATTTTTTGGAGATATTACAGGTAGTGATGAAGCTAATATAAATGTAACAAGCATTTTTGGAGAACATACAATTTCAAAGGATTCAATTTTAACCTATGCAAAAATACCTGACGAAAATACAATGGTTGTTCTTTCAAAGGATGGAATATTATATGGAAATTATACAAAAGAAAACAGAAAAATCTCATTTAAACCGCAGAACAAAAGCGATATAGATTTAATAGATGTTGTTTCAGAAAAAACTACAGAAAACGTTTTGAAAAATCCTGAAATAAATTGGGATCTAAAAAGCAATGTAATAGGTAAAGCTATAGCTTTAAGTAAATATAATCTTCTTGCTTATGGAAATGACAAAATGGTTATGATTGTATCAGATATAACCAATGAAGGTTTTGATAGTTACAATCACGATAATAAAATCACGGCACTTGCTTTTGATGATGAAGATCAGTTATTATATTCTGGTGATGAAAAAGGTATATTAAATGTTTATAATCTTACTACAAAGAAGATTGATTATACCTTTAATTTTAAAAACGGCATAACCTATTTAACTGCAAAAAATAAAATGGTATATGTAGCTTTAAAAAATGGCAATTTATATGTAATTACCGGAACAGAGAAAAAGCTCCTTGTTGATTTAAAAGAAGAAATAACAAAAGTTAGTGTAAATGACAGAGCTATCTATATTTCAACATTAGATGGTATGGTTTCTAAAATTGATAAATTTAATGGTAAGTTAATCTGGAAGGTTAAATTCAATAATACAATTACAGATATCTTATTGTTAAAAAATGACAAATATCTTATTGCAGCAGAATTTGATGGAAAAATTTCTATAATAAATATTGAAGATGGAAATGTTTTAACTTCCTTTAAATCATTTGAAGGTGTGTATAACGTTTCACCATCTCTTTTGAAAAAATATTTTATTGTTTCCGGTAAAGGCGGTAATGTGGAAATATGGAATAGTGTAAATTTGAATAAAGTTTATAGTTTTAACTTAAAATACGATATAAAATATGCTTTAGTTGATAAAACAGGAGATGTGATTTTCTTACTTGGAAAGGATTCTGTAAAATCAATGAAAATATTTCAATATTAAAAATAGCTCCCATCAGGGAGCTATTTTTAATTATATATTTTTTCCAGCTTTTTTTAGATAATTAATTTCATATACCATAACTAAAATCATAAATAAACTAAAAACAAAAATGTCAATTTTAAATATAGGAGGATTCTCCTGACTTGTATAAACTGCAAGCCATCCAAATATGTATTTTAATATCTCATATATCCCTATTAAAACAGAAATAATACCACTAACGATAATATGTGCGGAACGATGATACCATATATTTTTTATATCTTCCCAAAATCCAAAAAAAGCTATTAATGATACAGTAATATAGGAAAGGAAAATGAAATTATCGTATGAAAAATTTATATAACCCATTATTAAAGACATAATTCCTATTATAATGAGCAATAATCGTTTGTTTTTCATAATATAAAACCTCCAATCCAATATACAAGATTGGCAAGGCCATAAGCTACCAATAATGTATAAAATAATTCAAAGAACATCCATTTCCAGCTATTTGTTTCTTGTTTAATTACACTAAGTGTAGCAAAGCATGGAATATATGTCAATACAAAGAATATTAAAGCTAAAGCTGAACGTTCTGTTAAAATAGTTCTCAAAGCATATGAAATTCCGTCTTCTCCAACGTTTAATATGGTCATATATGATGATGCAACAACTTCTTTTGCAACAGCTCCGAATAATAAGGAAATATTTGTTTGCCAATTCCATCCTAAGTGCATTGTTATAGGTTCAAAGAATTTACCAAGCATTGCTGCATATGAATTAGCTATATCATTATTATTTGGAAAATAAGATAAAAGCCAGATAAAAATAGTTGCGATTAATATAATTCCTCCAGCTTTTTCAAGGAAATGTTTTCCTCTATTCCATGAATATAAAGCAAGATTTCTAAATGTAGGCATTCTAAAACGTGGCAATTCTATTGTAAATGGAACTTCTTCACCACGGATAAAGAAGATTTGTAATATTTTAGCTGAAATTAAAACTAATAAAATACTGGTAATATATACAGAAAGCAATATAAATGCAGCATTTTTATCGAAAAAGGCGCTTATTAAAAGTATAAATACAGGTAATCTTGCTGAACATGAAGCAAATGGGATACTTAAAATTAAAGCCATTCTTTCTTTCTTATTGGCAATAGTTTTTGTTGACATTATTGCCGGAACACTACATCCAAATCCTAAAATTATTGACATAAAAGAACGTCCGCTAAGACCGAATTTTCTAACCAGTTTATCAACAAGAAATGCGGCACGAGGTAAATACCCAGATTCTTCTAAAAATCCCATAAAGAAAAATAGCACGAAAAGTTGTGGGATAAATACTAAAACTCCGCCAACTCCACCGATAATTCCATCTACAATCAATGAATTTAACCATGGAATTTGAATCTTACCATCAATTAAGTTCCCTAATGCGCTAAATCCCATATCAATTAGATCAGAAAGAGGACTGGCAATATTAAAGGTTAAAGAAAATACAAAATACAATGCAATAACATAAATTAATAACCCTAAAACTTTATGTGTCATTACATGATCTAAAATGTCTCTCATTGCCCAGCTTCTACCTTCTTCAACGACAGCGCTGTTTATAAGAGAAGAGATAAATTTAAATTTCCAGTTCATGAATTCTGATTTTAATTTATTCATATCGAATTTTTTGTTAATATGTTCTATTAACTCTTCAGGATAATGAAAGTTTTTATTTCCAAATTCAAGATAGTATATTGCCAACCATCTTGAATCATATGAATTTAACATGGAATATTTTTTCACTTCATTTATAAATTCGTTTATGTACTCATTGATTTTATCTGTATAAAGAAAATTTTTCGCAGGAACATGTTTTGTTTCAGCAGTTTTATGAATTTCTTCAAGTAATTTATCAATACCAATATTTTTCTTCGCAGAAGTTAAAATTACGGGGATATTCAATGTTTTTGAAATAAATGAAGGATTTATAACCTTTCCTTTTGCTTCAGCTTCATCAATTGAATTTATTGCCAGAACAACCGGTAAATTCATTTCTAAAATCTGAGTCAAAAGATACATTGAACGTTCAAGGTTTAATGCATCAGCAACAACGACTACAGCATCAGGAGATTCATTTATTAAATAATCACGTGCAACCTTTTCATCGTCACTTTGGGCTGAAAGCGTATAAATACCGGGTAAGTCAACTAATTTAAAGTTGTGTCCCATGTATTTAAATGAACCAACCTTTTTTTCTACAGTAACTCCAGGCCAATTGGCAATATACTGCCTACTTCCAGTAATAATATTAAATATAGAGGTTTTACCTACATTTGGATTACCTATTATGGCTATTTCAAAAGTCATATCTTACCCTCCACAACTTTTTTTATTGCAAAAACCTTTTAAAGGACAACTTTCACAGGTTAAGTTCATTGATTCAAAAGTGTTTATTTTGACACCGTTTGATAATAAAAAAGGATAAATAATGTTCCAATCACTATCAGAAAGATTAAAATATCTTTTTATATCATCAGTAGATACATTTTCCTGTTGACTATTAATATACTCCATTATTTCGTTTACCATTATTCCACCAGCTTTATTATCTGATTTTTCTGAGAATTATTTTTCTCGACCTTCCTTTACCAAATCCTATTTTTTTACCATTTGCATTAATTAAAACCTTTCCATAATTATTGCTTAAAACCTGAATTTTACTGCCTATAGTAATACCTGTCTTCTCCAATTCTTTTTTTAATAACATTCCGCCTTTAATCATAAAAACTTCATACATTCCAGGACGTGCCTCATCTAAAGTAATATATTCTTCAGTAACATCAACAAAAATACGCTGAGCTTCGCTTTTTCTTATCATGATTTTATTATCTTCAATTTTAAATACCATTGGGTCACCAAATGGTGATTCATGAACATAAGTTATTTTCTTACCAGGCAATACCCCCATGGCAATAAATCTTTCCTTTATTGAATCTTCAAAATCGAGCCTTACAATTATTCCATCCATTCCTATTATTAAACTGCTTAATGGTATTATCATGACGAATTCCTCCTACATAGAATATAAAAACAAAATCAAAAAGTGTTGTGATATTTTTCATTACTATTATACTCTAAATCTGTTAAAAAGAGTCAGAATTAGAGCAAAGGTATTATTACCTATAAAGAATAAAAAATATTTTTTTATCTTTTACCGCAAAAAATCTTTCTTGAAAAAACAAATTCTTTTCTAAATAAAATTTATTTTTACATATTATTATTTTTTATTAACATATAATTTTGCAGCTAACCGATGAGATAATTAAATGACAAAAATTTAATATAACCAGGCATATTATATAACATTTTTATTGATTTTAGATGTAAGTATTTATAATTTTTGTGGTATGATAAAATGGTAAAGATAAAGATAATTACGGAGGAGGAAGTAGTATGAATGTCAGGTCAAAGTATCCAGCTGATATTATGGCAATGGGAGTTTTCTTTTTAGTATTACCATTTTTAATGGTGCCATCATGGGTTTATGAGTATTCAACACAAAAACATCTCGTTTTTGCTCTTTTTTATACCGCTATGTTTTTTGTTTATTTGTTCAAGCTTAATAAAGAAAAATATGAAATTTCTTATTCTCTAAATCACATATATTTCTCGTTATTTGGTCTGGCGTCTGTTTTTTCTTTGATAAACGTATTTATACAAAATAAATATTATTTCAGATATTCTTTTGAAGTAGCTTTATATATCTCAATAATTGTTTTTGTATCCTATATTTTAACAAATAGATTTGGAAAAGACTTCAAATTTATTGAAGATGCGCTGTTTATATTCTTAATAACTGGTTTTATCATTGGCGTAGATGGATTATTAAATAAATTTTTCGGATATGATATATTTTTTGGGAAATATGGTGATCCTTCCCAGAGAATAACCTTAAGAACAACAATAGGAAATCCAAATTTTGTTTCAGACTACATGGGACAAATGATTCCAATAGGAATATATTTTGCATTATCAAAAAACTCTTCTCTTTTAAAAAGAGTCTTTAGTATTATCTCAATATTTGTTATGTTCTGGGTATTATTATTTGCACAAACACGTTCAATTTATTTATCTTTTTTCCTTGGAATGGCAATATTTGCAATATTCTTTTCAATTAGTTTTTTAAAAAATAAAAACGATGAAGATATTAATTATATAAAAAGCAAAAAGTTTTTAATTCCGATGATTTTAATTATTCTTATAATTTCCTTTTTATTAATTATGTTCAATATTCCATCACCATTTAACAAGGGTGGGGAAGTTGTTGCAGCAAAGAGATTCGAAGCAATTACATCGGTATCTTCATGGGATGAAAGAACTTTATCCTGGCTTGCTGCTGTTGAACAGTGGAAAGACCCAAATCATCTATTAAATAGATTTATAGGTGGAGGAATTGTCACTTATCCTGTTTATGCTGTAAGATATATGGCTGATATTCAGGCAAGAAACCCTGAAAAATTTTATTATGCATGGAACAATTTTAAAAGAGCTCATAATGATTACTTACAGGTTTTAGGTGAAACGGGTTTATTTGGTTTTATAGCAATAATGTTATTATTATTTGGTTTAATAACTGTTTTCTTTAAAAGAGTTTTTAATATTAAAGACTTCAATAAACTTTTAATGTTCAATTTATTTGCATGGTCACTTACAATTATAGCAATTCATAGTGCAACTGAATTCCCAATGCATTTACATCCAAATATAATGTCCGCATTGTTTATTATTTCTGTAGCTGTTTCAGAACAGTTTGGAGAAACAAAAAAAGTATCAATTTCTTCTAAAACATTAAAGAGTGTATTTGTTGTATTTTTTATAATTGGAATTCTTGTATCATTTTTAAAAATCAATTCTACAGCGGCAGAAATCTACTTTAAAACCGCCAATGCAGAATATATGAAAATTGATGCTTATCAAAATGTAGTTAAAAACCAAATTCCAAATATAATAAATCAAATTGATACTCAAATAAGTAAATTAAAAAATTATAAAGTATCAAATCCGCTTGAATTACAAAAGATTTCTTCAGAAATACAGAAACTGGAAGATGAAAAGAAAAAATATCTAAATACAAAAAGAGAATATGAAAATAAAGCTTTTGAATCATATAAAAAAGCAAAAGAATATTTCTTAAAATCATTAAAAGCTAATCCAGCATTTGGAAAATCTGGATTTTATCTTGCGCAGTTACTTGCAAAAACGCCATATAGGTTAATGGAAATTGATTATAACAAATTAACTGATTATATGGATATGAAATATCCTGAATATGATTTTATGCTTAAAAAATTCGAAGGCGCATTAGACTTAATGCCGTATTCTTCATCTCAGATTAGATTTACTATAAAAAATCTTTATTTATTACTTAAAGAAAAAACAAACGGAAATCCAGAAGTATTACAGGCACTTGCATATATACAAAGTTTACAGGATGAAATTGATCAATTAAAAAGTAATTATACATCTTTTAATGAAAAAAATGCGTATAGATTAATTTCAAAATTAAATGTTATCATTTTCCAGAATTTAAATAATCTAGAACGATATTTTAATGAAGATAAAAACATTGTTGAAGAGATAGAAAAGTTAAAAAAGCATTACTATACTCAATTTGTGTATTGGTATGATAAAACAATTGAAATACTGCCAGGAGGATGGAATAGATTTCCTGAATGGGAAGATGTATATACCGAATACATGAAAATAATGTTTAACTTTAATGGCTATATAGGTATGGAAAAAACAATAAATAATATTTTAAAAATAGCCGAAAAAGAAGCAAAAGCAGATTATTATATGATGAAAAAAACAAGAGGAATACCTGATAAATCTTTTGCATTTTTTGAAGATCTCTATTTTTATCTAAAGTCAAATGGTAATTCGGAATTGGCAATAAAATTAGCGGAACATGTAACAAAATTTTATTCAGAAGTTTATAATTATAATTTACTATATTTAGAGAGATATCCTGATACACGTTATAAATCCAGAATAGAAAATTTTAAAAGGGTGTATGAATTTTTAAAATGAGATTGGCAATAATTCTTTTAACAATAATTATAGTCATAAATTCAATAACTTTCTATTTCTATTTAAATGTTAGACAGCGTGAAAATCTAAAATCAAAATATAATATTTTTGATGCATATTTAAAAGTAAGATTTTATGATAAATTACTCATGTTTATGAACAATCATTCAGAAATAAAAGAAGTAAAAATAAATAATTTGATTTTTAAACGAGAGGGTAATTATATAGTCGTAGAGGAGGAACAAAAATGAAAAGGGCAATAATCGTAGATTCAGGATGTTCTCCGACACCTGACTGGATTGAAAAATATAATCTGAAATTTATGGGAATGAAGGTATATATTGATGGAAAAGAATATACTGATGGTGTAGATCTTTCAAAAGAAAAATTTTATGATTTAGTAGAAGGTGCTGAAGAAATTCATACCGCTCAACCATCCTTAAAGGAAATAATGAATATTTATGAGTCATTAAAAGAAGAGGGATATGATGAAATTGTTGATATTCATTTTTCATCGAAAATGTCAGGGTTATACAACACTGCTAATATGGCAAAAAATATGCTCAATGATATTAATCTAAAAATTGTTGACACCAAAATGGTTTCAATAGGAGCTTCTCTTGTTGCGAGAAGAATTGTTGAACTCTTAAATGAAGGAAGAGAATTTGAAGAAGTTAACGAATTAATTCCGAAAATTATAGATAATACATTTATGGAATTTTCTGTCCCAACATTAAAATATCTTATTAAAAATGGAAGGATTGGAAAAGCAGCAGGGATGGCAGGAACTTTATTAAAAATAATTCCAGTATTAACTGTTGAAGATGCTGAAATTACTCCGTTAGCTAAGGTTAGAGGTTTAAATAAAGCATATAAAACTATGTCTGAATCATTGTTTGAATTTATAAAAAATAAACCTTATAACATTAAAATATATAAAATACACGGATTTGAAAGCAATAAAGAACAGGAAGAAAAAGTGTTTAACATGTTTATGGACAAATTCCAAACACTTGGCTATGATTACGAACTAATTGAAGGTAGAATATGGCCAACAGTAGCATGTCATAGTGGTCCGGAAGTATTCGGGCTTGCAGTATATGGGGAGGAAAAACCCTTATAATGAATATAGAAGACTTTTTTAACGGTCTCGAAGCTAAATTAAAAGATGCTTTAAAAGAAAAACTAAAATGGGAATATTTATTTAAAGAGTTATATAAATATTCCGCCAATTATATAAACATAATAGAACAGGAGAAGGGCCTAAAAGAAAAAATAGGCTCTTTTCTTGGTTATTATAAACCTATAGCTAATCTTTCAGATGAAAGGCGTATAAAAAGAGCTTTAAATGGTTTAGAACTAATAGAAAAATTGAAATATGAATATCTAATTGATTCACCAGAAAAACCATATAAAGATATGCCATTAGCTACAGATATTAAATTTATCAAAGGTGTCGGCAATAAACGTGCAAAAATATTAAGAGAATTTGGTATTAATTCAATTGAAGATACATTTTATTTTTTCCCGAGAGATTATGAAGATAGAAGAGAAATTAAACGTATTATTGATTGTTATCATGGTCAAAATTGTCTTGTTGTTGGTAATATAGTAAATTTTGAAGAAAAAAATATAGGAAGTTTAAGAATATTATCATATGCTCTTGAAGATAAAGATGGGAGTGTTTTAATTCTTACATGGTTTAATCAGGAATATATAAAAAAATTTATTCAAGTTGGATTAAAGGTTGCAGCCTATGGAACAGTTGAAGTGGAGTTTGGCAGGAAAACCATTAAAAATCCTGATTTTCAGATAATAACTTCTGAACAAGAAGTTCAAACTGGAATTCTTCCAGTATATCCTTTAAAAAGAGGTATATACCAAAACAATATGAGAAACATTTTTTCAGAAACAATTCCCTATGTAAATTATAAAGAAGAATTTATTCCTGAAGAAATCAAAAATAAATATAAATTAATAAGCTTATCCAGGCGAATAAAAGGGATACATTTTCCAAAGAGTTTTTTTCATTATGAAAAAGCCAAAGAAGCTTTAAAATATGAAGAGATTTTTTTATTTGAATTTTCAGTATTAATGAAAAAAAGATTAATTAAAGAAAAAATAGGTATATCTAAGAAAAATGAAGGGAAATTAATTGAAGAATTTAAAAAGATATTATCTTTTAAATTGACTAATGCTCAAAATAAGGTTTTTAATGAAATAAGAAAAGATATGGATTCCAAAGAACCTATGAACAGACTATTACAAGGAGATGTTGGTTCAGGAAAAACTGTAGTTTCAGAAATGGCATTATTATACAATTATGAAAGTGGTTTTCAGGGAGCAGTGATGGTACCAACCTCTGTACTCGCTAAACAACAATTTTTAAAAATTAAAAAACATATGGAGAATTTTGGGATTAACGTGGAATTATTATTGGGTGAAACAAAAAATTCTGAGAAAAAAATTATTAAAGAAAAATTAAAAAATGGTGAAATAGATATTTTGATAGGAACACATGCATTAATTCAGGAAGATGTAGAATTTAAAAACCTTGGTCTTGTTGTAATTGACGAACAACATCGTTTTGGAGTAAAACAGCGTTTAAGCTTAATAAATAAAGGGGTAATGCCTGATATCTTATTTATGACAGCTACCCCAATTCCCCGAACGCTCGCCATGACATTGTATGGAGATCTTGATGTTTCAATAATTGATGAAATGCCATCTGGAAGGAAGAAAGTTAAAACAGTTTATGCAACAGAAGAAAAAATAAATGAAATATATAAATTTATAGAAGATGAATTAAAACAAAAACACCAGGTTTTCTTTATATATCCGCTAATTGAAGAATCTGAAGCAATAGATTTAAAAGCCGCAACGGAAATGTATGAAGTATTAAATGAAAGATTTAAAAAATATGGTGTTGAACTATTACATGGTAAAATGAAATCACAGGAAAAAAACGATATTATGGAACGATTTTCCAAAAAAGAATTCTTAATCCTTGTTTCTACAACAGTTGTGGAAGTTGGTGTTGATATTCCAGATGCTACCGTAATTGTTATAGAACATGCAGAACGTTTTGGTCTATCACAATTGCATCAATTAAGAGGAAGAGTTGGAAGAAGTAATAAGCAGGCTTACTGTTTCCTTGTTGTTAGCAAAAAAACAGCTTCTGAAACACGAGAACGCTTAAGAAAATTTGCTCAAACAACAAATGGATTTGAAGTTTCAGAAATGGATCTGCAATGGAGAGGGCCTGGAAAATTCTTTGGCACTGAGCAGCATGGATTACCAGATTTTAAATTTCCTGATATATTAAGCAATCCAGAACTTATAAACACAGCAAGAAAAGATGCTAATGAAATATTGTCCAAAGATCCCGATTTAATAAAATATCCTGCATTAAGAGAAGAAATATATAAACGATATGGGAAAAAATTAAAAATGTTAGAAGCGTAGGTGAAAAAGATATGTTATCAATAGAAAGTGGAAGTTTAAGAGGAAAAAAAGTAATGACTGTTAATGATAAAAGAACACGTTATACACCGGCAAATGTAAGAAGAGCTATATTTAATTTTGTTGATGTGGAAGATATGAAATCTCTTGAAATATTCGGAGGTTCAGGAATAGTTACTTTCGAATTTTTAAGTTCAGGAGCCACAGATGCAACTATTATTGAAGCATCTAAAAAAGCCTGTTCTACTATATTAAAAAATGCAAGGAATTTAGGAGTTAAAGACAAAATAAATTTAATATGTTCTGATTTTAGAAATGCTATTGCAAAATTAACAGAAAAATACGATATAATATTTATGGATCCACCTTTTCAAATGGGACTTGCAGATGAAGCAATGAAAAAAATTAGTGAAAACTCTAATATATATGATGAAGATACTTTAATCATAGTTGAACATTCAAAAAGAGAAGAAATTTCAGAAAAATATGGTGAACTTGCAGTATATAAGGTGTATAATTATGGTGATATAAAACTAACATTATTTACAATGGGGGGAAAATGATGATTATTGAAAAGTATCATATTACTAATGTAATGGAACATATAGTTGAAGAAATAACCAATGAAATGTTTGCGATGCCAAATATCGATATGTGTATATGCGACAGATGTAGAGCCGATGTTATTGCACTGGCATTAAACCATCTGCATCCAAAATATGTAGTCACTGAAAAAGGTAGATTATATTCAGAATTGCAAAATTACACATTCCAGACAAGAGCGGAAGTATTAACAGAAGTATTAAAAGCCATGGAAAAGGTAAAAGAACATCCTTCACACCCTAAAGAAGAATCTATATATAGAAATGAAGAAAATATAGATCTTGACGAACTTGAAAAGCATTTTGAAAATATAAGTAATAACAAAAAAAATAAATAATTAAAAATACGCAGAAAAAATCATACCTAAAATAGACTCATTCTGGGAAATGATTGTATTTCCCAATTTCATCATTATTAATTGATTTTCTAAAGAACGAATTTTTTCTTCTAATTCAGATTTTATAATTGGATCAGTTTCACTTTGTGCATAATTTTTCAAACGTTTTATTAACATTTCCATTTCCAGGAGTTTTTTATCCTTATTTTTTGTAGGATTTAAAGAATTTTTTTCATCTTTATCACTTTCGGGATTTAATGGATTGGAATTATCCGGATCTAACGTATCATCAGATTTTTTATAAGCAACTTTTACTTCTGTTTTTCCAGCAACAGCAGCCAGAAAGGCACCTCGCTTTTCCATATCAAGCGAGATTTTGCTATAAATTATATACCCGCCGTTTTTTGCGGCTTCTGCTTTAAAACGTACTAAATTTGAAGTTTCTTGGGAAAGAACACGTAAAATACTCAATGATGCAGGTGCTCCCGTTGAAAGACCAGGTTCTCCGGGATCAAGTTTATATCCAAGAATTGGATTTACAGCATCAGGATTTATTCGCATATTTTCAACTCCTAAGTTGAAAACTCTAATACTTTAGAATAAACATATACTTAAAAAGTTCAAATAAAGAGAGATGGGAAGATGGACAAAATAATTGATGAATTGAAGAAAAATTCACAGATAATTAAATTTAACTCTTATAATGTGTTTTTCTCATATATTGAGAAAACGCTAAATAATTATATAGATAAGTATGTAAATTCAGAAATTTTTGGAATTTATGATATTTACATAATTTTTATTATTGAAACTCATGAAAAAATAAAAGTTATAATAAAATCTGCAAATTCGGATATAGATATCAATAAATTAAAGAAATACTATAAAATAGATATGTTATCCCATAATATGATTTCATTTGAAAGCTCAATAAAATCACCGGATATTCTTTTGAAAGAAATCTTAAATAACATAGATAATATCTGTATTCCAAAAATTAGAGCACAAGACATTATGTCTTCACCTGTAAGAACAGTATTATCAGAAGAACCAATAGAAAAGATATATAAACTTATGATACAAACTGGACATAGCGGATTTCCAATTATTGAAAAAAATGAATTAATTGGAATTGTTACCAAAAAAGATGTTGAAAAAGCTATAAACCATGGTCTTGAAAAAGAGCCTATAAAAAAAATAATGTCAAAAAAGATAATTTCCGTTTCACCTGAAACCTCTATTGAAAAAATTAGAGAAATAATGGCGGAAAATGGAATAGGAAGAATTCTTGTTTTAAATAAAGAGAATCTTCTTATAGGAATAATTACAAGAAGCGATTTAATAAAAGGGAAATTTTTTCACAAATCACCTGCAAAAATAATAATTGACTATACCAATACTCTTCATAAAAAAAATATTTTAAAAAAGATGTTAGAGATTATAGAACCAAAATATCTAAATCTTTTAAGATTACTCGGAATATATGGAGCAGAACTTAACTTTCCAGTATATGTAGTTGGAGGTTTTGTAAGAGATTTATTATTGGGAAAAAAGAATTACGATATTGATATAGTTATTGAAGGTGATGGATTAAAGTATGCAAAATACGTATCTAAAAACCTTAGAACAACATTTGTTGAACATAAAGAGTTCCATACAGGTTCATTATTCTTTAAAGATGGATTTAGAATAGATATTGCAACTGCACGTGTTGAATATTATGAAAAACCTGCTGATTTACCAAAAGTTGAAATAAGTACAATAAAAAAAGATCTTTACAGGCGTGACTTTTCAATAAATGCAATGGCTATAAAATTAAATCCAGAAGAATTTGGTGTATTATTTGATTTCTTTGGATGTCAAAATGATTTAGAAAATGGCATAATAAGGATTTTATATAATTTAAGTTTTATTGAAGATCCAACAAGGATTTTAAGAGCAATACGTTTTGAAAGAAGATTTAATTTTAAAATAGAAGAAAGAACACTTGAATTAATGAAAGAAGCTATAAACAATAATTATATTGAAAAAGTTACCGGAATGCGTTTGAGAGAAGAATTAGAAAAAATATTATCTGAAAAAAATGTAATAGATTCTATTATTGAAATGGGAGAATTATCAATATTTGATCATTTATTCTGGCATTCAAAATATAAAAAAGAAAAAGTAGAACGCTTTAAAAAAATACTTAAATTTAAAAAATGGTTTGAAAATAAATGTAATATAAAAAATAAGAAAATTAAGGATTTCCATATATTCTTATATAGCTATTTAGCCTGCGAAAATGGAGAGGCGGCGATATATGCAACTGAAAGATATGGGTTGCCAAAGAAATTTATAAATAACCTGAACAGATTAAACATCATAATAGAAAAGTTTAAAACTTTGCCATTTAAATGGAAAAATTCGGATTTTTATAATATTTTAGGAGATATAGATGATGAATTGAAGATTGTGATTTCTGGTTTTTTAACCAGTAAGGAAATGGAGGAAAAATATATAAAATATCTTAAGGCCATTTCAAATTTAGAATTAAAAATTACAGGAAAAGATATCATAAAAAAAGGTATTTCAGGAAAAAAAGTCGGAGAAATATTAGAATATATAAAAATCAAAAAACTTGATGGTGAAATTCAAGATGAAAAAGAATTTTTGGAACGTTTGGTGATATCAAATGAATGAATATAAAATATACATGAGTATATCAGCTTTTATCATTATCGTTTCACTGATTTTAGCTGTTAAAATACTTCAAAACTCAGCAGATTTAATATATATTGCTTCATCTCAAAAAATTCCAGTGGAAATTACAAATAATGGAACAAAAACTGTTTTTATAAACGATGAAATCTTAAAACCTGGAAATACAAAAAACCTAATAATAGGGAAAAATGAAAAATTTATTATTAAAGACAATTATGGAATAATTACTGTAAAAACTTACGATAAAATATATAAAATTAAACTCAAAAAATTTGAGGTGGTGGTCGAAGATGGGAAAAATTAAAGATATTGATAGAGTTAATTATGTCATACACTTCTTTTCAGCTGGTAATACCGATTACTGGTTATATACTGAGGGAGTATATAATGAACTTGTAAAACATTTTGGAGAAATAGATTATATTTCAGATGAAATTGACTTTCAAAAATATACATATTATTACAATATGGAAATGGGGCAAAACGTTAAAATAAAGGCGCGAATGATAAGTTTTAAAAACCTATATTCGCCTGGATTTCTTGCAGAAGCTAAAACAATAACAAATGATATAGAAAAAAAATATTCTGTTGATGGAAAAAGAAAGGTAAATCTTGATATTGGTTATGTTCATCATATGCAATTTGTTTTAGCGAGTACTAAACCATGGGGTAATAGAATATATTTATCCAAAGGAATTTATGCCGAAATAACCTTAATGTATGTATATGAACAATGGAAGGCTTTTGACCATTCTTATCAAAATTTTAAAGATAAAGAATACCAGGAAGAATTAACAAAAATAAGAAATCTATATCTTGAAAAAAGAAAAAAATGGCTGGCAGGGAAGATTAGATGAAGAAAATAGTATTAATATTTTTTATAGCAATCTTAAATACTATATTATTTAGTTCCGCAAAATTACTTTTTCCTGGAACAATCGAATATTATTATCAAAAATCGTTAAACATGTATGCCGGTATTCAATATACCGGTTTTCCTTTATTATACAAAAATGATTCAGAATACAAATCTTCAATTTTATTTAAAATACCCCTGGGTTACGAAAAAAGATTAGAAAATACAGTAATATTTGATGGTGGAGGATATTCTACCCTTGAAAAAGATGAAATATTTTTTAGTGATATGTATAAGGAATATTATTCATGGTTGGATTTTGGCTTTGAATTCTATCATAATAAAAATTTATATGCACAATTTATTGTTGATTTTAAAGAAGGGAATTCGCCTTACTTTAAATATAAAAGCATGAACATTTATGATATATACAAAGATGCATCAATCTTAACTCGAACAACTCTAGACACACCATCTCTTAGTTATCTCAGTTTAAACGAAAAAAAATGGAGCATGGTACTTGGACGTACTCCTATATCATTAGGTCCTTTAAAAAACTCACTTTTAATATCAGATGCATCTAAATACTATGAAAATATAAATTTTAAAGTAAAATTGCCTGATATTACCTGTAATTCCATATTAATTTCAATGCAGCCAATGATGACAAAAACGGAATACGAAAAACAATTTTCAACAGATGCAACACTTGCCTTTAAAGAAGTATGGGTAAACAGAATAGATTATGAAAGTTACGCAATAAACATAGGACTTTCAACCTTAGGATTATATGGTGGAGAAATTCCATCTACACCATTTGATGTAAAAAATGCTTTAGCAGGTATTGACATTCAATATCAAAAAATGCCTTTTAGATTGTACTTTCAAGATGCATATAATCCTATAAAACAAAAAAATAGTTACGGATATGGTGTGGAAATATTATTAAAACCTTTAAAAGAACTATTTATTTCAGGACAATACGAATATTATTCTGTAGATGCTGGAATATACGAAGACGATATTCCATATAATAGATTATACAACCGTTCACTTGAAATAATAAATGACCCGGGAGCAAGATATTTTTATGATTATCCCCTTGGATTTAAATATGATGAAAATTCAAAAGCAACTTCCATTTCAGGATATATTTCTTCAAAAAACTGGTTATTATACTATGAAAATGAATTTGGGACATCTTTTGGTGAAGAATTTAAAGTACAAAAAATAAAAGGGATAATAAACATACCTTTAATTGAAAATCTTGAATTTAAATATATTAATATGGAATACGGCGATGAAAGATACAATATATATTCAATATTTACAACAATACCACTTAAATTAAAATAATAGAGGTGTGTTATGAAAAAAACAGTTATTTTGATACTATTTATAGTATTATCAGCAATACAACTATTTGCTTTTTCATTTGAAAACGATAATGAATATAAAATTTACACAATCGAGAAAACTATATCTGGGGAGACACTTCCAACGGCAATTTCACCTTATCCTATTGAATATACCAAAAATATTTCCTTGTATTTTCCTTTATTACGAAAAAATACAGGTTACGAATTATATGATCTTTTTTCATATAGAACAAATAATTATGGTATAATTTTTGAAATAACTCCTGAAAATAATCTGAATTTTGAATATTATTATGGAAAAAAAATAAACAGTTTCTGGTTTATTGCTGGAAAGTATAAAACAGATTGGTCTTTGTTGGAACATGGCGTGTTTTTTTCAGACGCACTTCCATATGTAAATGGAATTACAGGTGGTTTCACAACAGACTTTTTATTAGGTGAAATGGGAATATATTTTGGCGCATACTCATTTAATGCATATCTTACAGATGAGGAATTAGCAATACAAAAAATGAATGTAGATGGAAATTCCGATAGAAGATCAATAGGTATAGGATATTATGATCCATACAAGTCTCTCTTAATTCATAGATTGGATATTAAACCTATAAAACAATTAAGAATTTCCCTCAATGAATTAAATTTAATTGGTGGTAAATTCCCTGATTTAGTCGATTTAAATTTTATGAATATTTTACATAATACATATGGCGAAGGATATTCAAATGCTCTTTTTGGATTAGATGGAGAAATTGTTCCTTTTAAAGGAATAAAGTTATATGGCGAATTTGCCATGGATGACTATGTTGTACCTTTAACTGAAGCTGGTGCTGAATCATATAAACCAACAGCATTTGCATGGGGATACGGAAGCTCTATAAATGGAAAATATAAAAACACATATTTTATTTTAAAAGGTGAAAAATATAAAATATACTCCTGGATGTATAATAGATGGCAGGAACTATTAAAATTTACCGGACGATATATTGACGGAAATAAAATATACGATATACCAATGGGATATGATTATGGCAACGATATAGAAAGCTATCTCATTTCATTAGAATTTATAAATAAATTTGACAATTTAAAGGTATTATATGAGCACATAATTAAAGGCGAAATAGATTTAAACACATCATATTTTAATACTGAATTAAAGGGAAATACCGAAACATGGTCAGGACCATATGGTGAAACAACTGAATTCAACTACACAACATTACAATTAAAACTCAAAAATTTAGAAATCAATACAACATTTGATAAATTTGAATTAATCAAATATACAGTAAAAATATCATATGAATTCTAAAATCAAATGCAATAAATCATCTAAATATATTAAAGGAGTGAAAAAATGAAGGTTGGACTAATATTTGGAACGAGACCAGAAGCAATAAAGATGGCACCGGTATATCATTCATTAAAAGAACATAATATAGACGCAAAAGTTATTGCAACTGCACAGCATAGAGAAATGCTGGATCAGGTTTTAGAACTATTCAATATAAAACCTGATTACGATTTAAATGTAATGACACATCGCCAAACATTGCCGGAATTAACAGCAAATCTCGTAAAAAAAATAGATGATATCTTAAAAAAGGAAAAATTTGATTATATACTCGTTCAGGGAGATACAACTTCAACATTTATAGGTGCTTTAATCTCATTTTATTATAAAATTCCTGTTGGACATGTGGAAGCAGGATTAAGAACAAACAATAAATATAACCCTTTTCCGGAAGAAATGAATAGAAGATTAACTGGAGTATTAAGCACTTTGCATTTTCCACCAACACAAAATGCAAAAGAAAATCTATTAAAAGATGGAATAAACGAAAAAGATATATTTATAACAGGAAATACGGTTATTGATGCATTGTTATGGGTTATAGATAAAAATAAAGAAAAAATAGAAAAAATAAAGGAAAAATACGGATTAAACGATAAAAGATACATACTAATGACAATGCATAGAAGAGAAAATTGGGGAGAACCAATGAAAAATGTAATGGAAACAGTTAAAGAGTTCCTTGAAATAAATCCAGATATATATTTAGTATTTCCAGTACATTTAAATCCTGCAGTAAGAGAAGTTGTTTATCCAATATTAGAAAATATAAAAAATGCAATCTTAATAGATCCTGTTGAATATCTTGAATTTACAGCTTTAATGACAGGAGCTGATTTTATTATGACCGATTCCGGTGGTATCCAGGAAGAAGCTCCAGCTTTAGGAAAACCAACATTAGTTTTAAGAAAAACAACAGAAAGACCTGAAGCAATAGAAGCCGGGACAGCAAAACTCATAGGAACTGAAAAAGAAACAGTAAAAGAATATATAAATAAATTGGCATTTGATAAAGATTTCTATAATAAAATGTCTCATGCAAAAAATCCTTTTGGTGATGGAAAGGCATCTTTAAGAATTTCAAAAATTTTACTTGGTGAAGATATAGAAGAATTTAATATATAACAATAACATCCTCCCTTTTGGAGGATGTTATTGTTATTCCTTGAAAAATTATTTTTTAATTTTTTAAATTCAAAAAAAATAATCTTAAATTTTTCTATAGGTTTTTATAAAATCTTTTTCTATTTCGAAAATCTTTTTTAATAATTCTTTGTAATTATTATTTAGAGATATAAGAAGTTTTCTTTTACCTATTCTTTTTAATTCAATTATATTCTTTTCATAAAAGAAATCAATAACTTTTTTCAAACTACCAGCACCACTATTTATTTTTCTTCTTAAGTCGTTAAAATAAATTTCATCAGTTTCTACAAGAGTTCTTAAAACTTTTATTTTTATTTTACTGTTAAAGATAAATTCTAACATATTTAGCCTCCTGTAAACTTTCAGGATTTAAAAAGAATTTTAAGTTTGAATATAAATAATTATACAAAAAATTTATATAAATGTCAAATTTATAGATATAATAAAATAGAAATTTGGTAAATTATAGTATTTAATAAAATATATTTAAGCTATTGATTTTAATTATTAAATACTAAAATTCGATAAAACTAAAAACTACATAAAATAAAAAATTTTATGATAATGTATTTTTTTACAAAATATTAAAGAAAGTTATTGAAGAAAATCTACATGAAGGTGTTAAAATAGGATAAAAGAAATTATATTTAAACGGGAGGAATCGGTTTATGAAAGAAAAATATTGTTCGTTTTGTGGAAGGCCAGCAAGCAAAGTTGATACATTAATCGCTGGACCTGGTGTGTATATATGTAATGAATGTATAGAATTATTTGCTGATTTAATAGAAGAACAGGAAGCAAAAAATATCGAGGGAGAAAATGCAGGCGAAAAAAAGGAATTACCTACACCTGCTGAAATAAAGGCAGAGTTAGATAAATATGTAATTGGACAGGAATATGCTAAAAAAACACTTGCTGTTGCCGTTTATAATCATTATAAAAGAGTTTTCTACGGCAATAAACACGATGATGTTGAAATTGAAAAGTCAAATGTATTATTAATAGGACCAACTGGTACTGGTAAAACATTAATGGCAAGAACCTTAGCTAAAATTCTTGGTGTTCCATTTGCAATTGCTGATGCAACACCTTTAACAGAAGCTGGTTATGTTGGTGAAGATGTTGAAAATATTATTTTAAGACTTTTACAGGCTGCTAATTTTGATACTAAAAAGGCTCAAATGGGTATTATATACATTGATGAAATTGATAAAATTACAAGAAAATCACCTAATCCTTCAATTACAAGAGATGTTTCAGGTGAAGGTGTTCAACAGGCATTATTAAAAATTGTAGAAGGAACTATTGCAAATGTTCCTCCTCAAGGTGGAAGAAAACATCCATATCAAGAATTTATTAAAATAGATACTTCTAATATATTGTTTATTGCTGGTGGTGCATTTGATGGACTTGATGATATTATTAAACAAAGAATTCTTACAACTACAATGGGTTTTGGTACTGAAATAAAGTCTAAAAAAGATTTAAAACTTGGAGAAATATTAAAGAATGTAACTCAAGATGATTTAGTACATTATGGTTTAATCCCAGAATTTGTTGGAAGATTTCCTGTAGTTTCTACATTAAGCGACTTAAGTGAAGAAGATTTAGTAAAAATTATGAAAGAACCCAAAAATGCATTGTTAAAACAATACCAGAAAATGCTTGAATTAGATGGCGTTGAATTGGAAGTTACTGATGGTGCATTATATGAACTTGCTAAAGAAGCATTAAAACGAGGAACCGGTGCAAGAGCTTTAAAAAGCGTATTTGAAGAAGTAATGCTTGATATAATGTTTGAAGTTCCTGGAAGAAAAGGCATTATAGAAAAAATTATTATTGATGAAGATGTTGTTAAGAAAAAGAAAGAACCTGTTATGATTGAGCGGGAGAGTGCATAATGAAGGAAGAACCTATTATATTTTCTATTGAAACATCCTGTGATGAAACAGCTGTTGCAATTTTAAAGGGAAGAAATACAGTACTTTCTAACCTTGTTGTTTCGCAAATTGATATACATAAGATATTTGGTGGTGTTGTTCCGGAAATTGCAGCAAGAAAACATCTGAATTATTTAAATCAATTAACTAATAAGGCTTTTGAAGAAGCTAATATAAAACCTGAAGAAATTTCTGCTATTGCAGTTACATATGGCCCCGGATTAGTCGGGGCTTTGCTTATTGGTTTAAATTTTGCAAAAGGGTTGGCTTTAAATTTAAATAAACCATTAATTGGAGTTAATCATTTGTACGGGCATATTTATGCCAATTTTATAGCCTTCGATGATTTAGAACCGCCATTTCTCGTTTTGCTTGTTTCTGGTGGTCATACTATGATACTTCATGCAAAAGATTATTTGCATTTTGAAATTATTGGTCAAACTATAGATGATGCAGCAGGCGAAGCTTTTGATAAGGTTGCTCGATTGTTGAATCTTGGATACCCTGGCGGTCCTAAAATTGATAAATTAGCTCAAAATGGAAAACCTATTTATGATTTTCCAAAACCGTTGTATCATAAAGGATATGATTTTAGTTTTAGCGGATTAAAAACTGCACTATTATATTTTACTAAGAAAAATGATAATTATAAGATTGAAGATGTGGCGGCTTCATTCCAAAAGGCTTTAATAGATACATTAATTCATAAAACTATGAAAGCAGCTAAAGATTTAAAGGTTGATAAAATAATTATTGCAGGTGGTGTTGCTGCAAATTCATATTTAAGGAAAAGAATAGAAGAAGAAAAAGTTAAAAGAAAAAATATGAAAATCTATTTCCCGCCGTTAAATTTATGTACTGATAATGCGCTTATGATTGCACGTGCAGGTTATGAAAAATTTATTAGAAATAATTTTGCTGATTTATCTCTTGATGCAGTTCCAAATTTGGGGTTGAGAGATATATGATAGAAGGTAAAATTGGATTGGCACCAATGGCAGATTATACAGATTATGCATATAGAGAAATATGCAGGAAGAATGGTGCAGAATTTACTTTTACTGAAATGATTAGTGTAGAAGCATTAATTAGAGATAAAAAAGAAAGTTTTTCAATGTTGCCAAAAGAAAATGAAAAAGATATTGGTATTCAATTATTTGGTTCTAATATAGAAAGTTTTATAAAAGCTGCAAAATTAGTTGAAAATAAAGGAAATTGGATTGACATAAATGCCGGTTGCCCTGTTAAAAAAGTAATAAAAAAAGGAGCAGGTTCGGCTTTATTAAAGGATTTAGATAAGTTGGGAAATATTATTAAAGCATTAAAGGAAAATGTTGAAATTCCAGTGGGAGTAAAAATCAGATTGGGTTTTGATGAGGATATTGCAGAAAAGATAATCGAAGTTGTTCAAAAGAATAATGCTAATTATGTTATTGTCCATGCCAGAACTCAAAAACAATTATATTCTGGAGAGGCGAATTGGAAAAGGTTTAGAGATTTAAAAAAAATTTGTGATATTCCTTTAGGAGCAAGTGGAGATGTTTATTCATATGAAGATGCGCAAATTTTAATGAGTGAATATAATGTAGATTTTGTAATTGTTGCTCGTGGAAGTATGGGCAATCCATGGATTTTCTCAAATAGAAAGCCAGAATTTGAAGAATTTAAATCAACAATTTTAGAACATATTAGAATGATGATAGATGATTATGGTGAAGAAAAAGCAATTAGAAGATTTAAAAAGATTTTTATTGCTTACACAAAAGGTTTAAAAAATGCCAGGGAAATAAGAAAACAAATTCCATATATTAACACATATAACGATTTAGAAAAAATTGTTTATGCATTAGAAAAATAATACCCTTTTTAAGGGTATTATTTTTTTGGGATAATGAAATCTAAAATTATTTTATCTTCGTTAATTTGAACATTTGATTTAATATGATAATTTTCAAATATACCAAATGGTATTTTAAAAAGCTCCTTAATCTTTTCTTCGCTTATTGACATATTAATTGGGTATGCTGTAATTATCACTTTTATCTCACGTAAACTTATTTTTTCGTGTGAAATTTCAAAAGAAATGTTTTTATCTGTTTTTAAATCTTTTAGTATTGTGAGAAAAATACTGAAAAAGGCATTTGAAATAATTTCTTTCTGAAAGTATATTTTAGTATGAAAAATATTCAATATTTTAAAATCAATATCAGGTAAAAATATTTTTATACGTTTTCCAATATCTTCAAGTAAATCATAGATATCCACAAGTTCTATTTTTTTATCTTTAAAGAATTTAGATTTATATTTATCAGATGCACTTTGTAATCTTTTAACAGTTTCTTTTATATTTTCTGCTAATCGTGGATCTTTGTCTTTTAACATAAAAGCTATCATATTTAATGAGGTTAAGGTGCTATTTACCTCTTGAAGCAATTCCCAGGATACAAAATTCATCATTAAAATTTCTTTGGAATTTTCAGAATATACATCTATGGTTTTTGTAATTTCTTCAAGATGTTTTAATAATAATATACTTTTAAAGAATTCTTCTATTTTTTCAACATACTCAATATCATAATTTTCACCATATACTATCTCAAGCACCTTGTCTCCAAATCTTATCCCCTTTCCAGTATATTGTGAATCATGAAAAACAAATGTAATTTTTGCATTCAATTCTTTTTTTACCGCACTTAAAACCTTTCCTAAAAATTCAAATGTATTTTTTGAGTTAGAATATGAATCTATCATAATTTTTAATGCAATAATAAATCTATTAAACTTTCTACGTTCCTTATTTATTTCTTCTAAAAGAACAATATTATATATAGTAGGAATTAAAAAAACTTCCTGCTCTTTTATAATTTCAATATCTTTATTGATAAAAGATGAATTTTTTCTATTTAAATTTAAAAAACCTATTAATTTATCTTTGAAATACATTGGAAAAATAATAGATGATTTTATTTCCTCTCGTTTTTTACCTTTTAAATCAGGAAATTCTGATAAATCTTCAAGAATAACAGGCTTCTTCATTCTGGAAACAAGTCTGTCAATTTCACCAACAGAGATTTTTTCAATTTCAATGGTAAGATTTTTTTCAGCCTTGTATATAATATTTTCATTTTCATCAAGAACAAGAATAGAGCCAGAATCAGCTCTTACTTTTTTTATTATTAAATCAAAAATTTTACTAATATATTCATTAAACTCCGAAAAAGTTAGATTAGATATAAAGGACATAATATATAGCCCTCATAAACCCAAAGATTTTTTCCATCTTTTCACACGAGTAAGATTTTCTTTAACTAATTTTAATATCAGTTCTGGCTCAAACGGCTTCTCAACGAAATCAGTTGCACCAAGAGTTAGTGCATGCAAAACATAATCCGGACTTGAATAAGCAGTCATCATAATTACAGTAGTTAATGGTGACATTTTCTTTATTCTTCTTAAAACCTCTATTCCATCTAAATCCTCCATTATTATATCCAATAATACAACATCATATTCTGTATGCTTAAGTAATTCTATAGCTTCGCTTCCTTTTTCTACATCGTTAACTTCAATATTTTTTGAAGTTAGTAATTCTCTTAAAAATTCTCTAATTACTTTATCATCATCAACAACTAGAACCTTTCCCATAATTTCATCCTCCAATCAAAAAATTTCTCCATGATAAGTATACCATAAAAATTCAAATCTGGAATTTTTTTATCAATTAAATTTATACATTATATATTTTAATGTATATTATATATTCATAGATAAAATTTATTTATTAAAAATTAAAAATAATCAATTTCATTTTTCTTATACATCAAATATTTATATTATACAATAGATAAATTATTATATATCCAATAATAAATTATATAATGCAATATACATTAATACGACCAATAGAAAAATCAAAAACAAACAAAAACCACAAATACAATGTAATAATTATTATATATTGTATAAACTATATATATTATATAAAAAAGTACTAAAAAAATATTTCATCTAGAAAAAATAGATAATGTCTCATACTCAAATATTTGTATTTTTATAGGTATATTTAATAGAAAAATAGCGATTTTTAGCTTTATTAAAGACTTTCTCTTAACTTCGGTAAATTTTGATTTACCGAAGTTAAATAGAAAAATATAATTTTACCAGGTATCAAAATTTATGATTTTTAAAAATTAGCGATTTTAAAGGCAATAAAAAAATCGGATGATTAATTTATCATCCGATTTCAAACAAAGGTCTTATATCGCGAAATTCTTTTTAAGGAAATTTTTCTTGCGTTTTACTATAAAATTAATAAAATTCATTGATTTATTTTAGATCGATTTTCAAAATTAACAGCTATATCTCTTAATTTTTTATATAAATCATTTTTCTTTAATAAATTTTCATGAGCATCAAATGAGGTTATCTTACTGTTTTCTATTACCGCTATTAAATCACAAATATCTATGATATTAAATTTATGAGAAATTATAATTGCTGATTTATCTTTTAAATGTTCATTTAATATATCCAGCAGTTCTTTTTCATTAATTGCATCCAGGTTGGTAAGCGGTTCATCAAGGATTACATATTTTTTATTTGAATACATAATTCTGGCTAATTGAATTCTATGTTTTTCACCACCAGAAATAAATTCACCATTGCTCCCTAACTTTCTATTTTCTAAATGTTTTAATTTTAATTTTTCGACTATTTCTTCATATCTTTTTTTATTCCATTCTCGACCTAAAATTATATTTTCCTTTAGTGATTTATTAAATATTTTTACATTTTGTTCATAATAATCCAATTCGTTAAATATTTCTTCATGAGTTAAATTCCTTATGTCTTTTCTATTTAAGTATATTTCTCCTTCATATTCTTTTTCAAATCCTAATAAGATGTTTATCAGTGTTGATTTTCCTTCTCCAGATAAACCAACTATTCCTATTATTTTATTTTTAGGGAATACAATATTTATATTTTTCAATATTTTTCTTCCATTTATTTTGTAGTTTACATTTTTTAATGTGTAAAAATTATCTGCAGATAATAACTCCATATATTTTTTATCTTTTCCTTTGTTTTCTTTTGTTTTACTATAAAATTTATTTATTTCATTAATAGTTACATCACCTTCTAAAAATGCTTTAGAGAAGTATCTAAAGAATTCAAATGGTTGTTTTATATAAGAATAATAAGTCAATAATACCCATATCTGACCTATTTCCATATTTCCTTTTAAAACCAGATATGCAGAATAAACTATAATAAACACTTTTGTAAATGCTTCCGGAATTTCAGAAAGCAAAATATTCAATTTCACTCTTATATATTCTGATTTTAAAAAATAATCTGTTGTAATTTTATTCTTTTCCTGATATTCTCTTGAAAGTTTTTTAACGAAATTTCCGGAAAGTACCTGTATGATATTATTAAACGATTCATTTAGAAAGGAATTTATTTTCCTTACTTCATTCATTCCTTTTTCTATATATGGTCTTGTCAATTTATTCATGTTTTTTGAAAACAAATAAACTGCCACACCATTTAATAAAAATACTATAAATATTATTTTGCTCCATAAAAATACTATTCCCATAATAAATATCATTCGTACTGTAAGTAAAATATTTTGGATAAACGAATAATCAAGTACTGCAAATGCGTTATTTAATTGTTCTCTAATTAATGTAGAATAATATGCTGCACCATTTCTGTTAAATTCTTTTATAGGTATACTAAAAGTTTTTTCAAATATATAGTTTCTCATTTCATCTGCTGCTTTGTATTTATTGTACAAATATATTTTATTTCCTATATAATCTAATATTATATTTAATGCAAATAATCCTATTAAAAGATATATATTATTTATATTTAGCGTTTGATTTGACAGATTATCGATTATTTTACCTATAATAACGGGCGTATATATATTTATGATTATTGGAAAGGAAAGAATTAGACCTCCAATAAGAGTTAAAATCAATCTTTTCCTGCTAATACATCTATAAAAATTTATTATTTCTTTTATCTTTTTCATGTATTCCACTCCTTAATCTCTGTATTGTATTAATTAAGTTATACATTTTTTATTTTTCACAAAGTTTTTAGTGTATCTTTGGCGCTTTATAACACTTTTGACTATCAATTTATATCTCTAATATCTTTTTATCAAGAAAAAAACTCATCACTGAGCTTTTAAAGAATGTGAAGAATTTAAAGAATTTATTCTACACTATTTTGAGCTCAGTGATGAGGAAATGAAAGTTTTTGATGTGTTTTTAAGAAATTGCGTTCAATACAATATTAAATGGCCTATTACTCCTTATCCAAAAGATAATGTTCGTGATTTTGCAATTAAATATGGTTTAGGTTATAAGCGTGTTGCTCTTGGTTATTACTCTTTTGAAGATGATGAAAGAGCTTTGATTGATGAGATTATTGAGGGGTTTTTAATTAAAACCTCATACTGACTCTTTCACAATTTTCTTTACCTGGTTAAAAGTTTTATAATTTTTTAAATAAAATATAATTGCTGATATTCCCATAATACTGGACATAATTAAAAAAATACTTAAAATATCTGTTTTATTAGATATTATTGATACTATCAATCCTGCTAATGGAGCTGAACTTCTAGCTAAGAAACTTTTTAGTAAATTTATTCTTCCCAACATATTTTTAGGTGAATACGCCTGAATATAATAATTTAGTGGTATTGTCGAAAAAGGTCCAAAAAAACCAAAGAAAAAACTTATAAAAACTATGTATATAAATAAGTTATAGTTTTCAACTATAATTATTTGTGGAAGTACATATAAGGCATAAGTAATACTTAAAAATATAATGCTTACAACTATAGTATTAAGATTTTTAATCTTTTTTGATATTTTTGATATTATATAACTTCCTATTATTATTCCAGATAATGTTGATATTTCCATATAACTAATATAAATAGAATTTTGATTTAGAATATCTTTTACATATACAACTTGTAATATATAAAATGGAGTTATACATAAGTTTACAATAAAAGCCATTAAAATACTTGGAAATATTATTTTATTTTTTCTTATATAATTCAAAGTATCAAAAATCAAAAATTTATTTTTTGAAATATTTTTTTCAAATATTTCATTTATCCTGATGTAGGCTAATAATACTGAAGAAATAAAAAAAGTCAAGCTATTAATAATAAAAGCTATAAACATATTAAAATATGATGATATAAGTCCTCCAAATAATAACCCTGATATATCAACTATAGAAATTAATAAATTTGAAAAAGATATTGCTTCCATTAAATTATTTTTTTCAACCACTAAAGGTATCAAAGCTTTATTCGCTGGTTTAACAATAGTTCCTAAAGAACTGCTTAATATGGAAAAAAGAAAAATATAAGAAACATTTATGGTTTTAGTTAACAATAAAATAGCTGTAAAAAATACAATGATTCCACGTAATAGATTTCCTGAAATAACAATTTTCTTTTTTGAATAAAAATCGATGAAATTACTCCCTAATATAGTAAAAATTATCTGAGGAATAAAATTTATTGCAAATAAAATCCCCATTATGCTTGTTGAATTTGTAACTTCGTATACCATCCATGGATAAACAATTTTGTCAATTGAATCTCCGAATCTGTTAATTGAATCAGAAATAATTATTAAAACATAATTTTTATTATTTAACACTTCTTTTGACATTTTTCACTCTCCAATTTTTTCATCACTGTTAAAAAATAACTTTTTCTTTTCCAATATCTTGAAGCAAGCCGCGTAATCACCCCTTGGAAGATTTGGAGAAAAAATAAGAAAATGATATCATAAAAATGAAAAGAAGAAAGGGGTGTTTTAAATGAGAAAAAGAAAAAAATATGATCCTAATTTTAAGTTATCTGTTGTTAAAGAATATCTTTCCAGTGATTCTTTAACTCAAGCTGATATCTGTGAGAAATATTCTATTTCTTTTTCTGCTTTCACTAAATGGGTTAAAAAATATGAAGATTCTGGTTATGACGATAATGTTTTTAATTCTAAAAAAGGTAGAACTAAATCTATTATTTCTGATATTTCTAAATCATGCTGTGCAAGCAGTATGATTTTTTATTTAAAATAATATTTTATCTTTTATTTTTGCGAAGCATGCGATTTTTTTATTTATGAATCTGCCGGCATTGTTAGAAATGATTCGGATAATTCTAATGATTCTGCTGTTTTAAAAAAGAAATTTGAATATTATGAACGTCTTCTTGAGAAAGAGCTTCTTCTTAAAATGCAAGAAGATGAGATTAAACTTTTGAAAAAAAAACAACTGTGGAAAGTAACTTTTATTGGTAATTTTTTAATTGTTTTTAAGTATAGAAATTTTG
This sequence comes from Marinitoga sp. 1135, assembly GCF_013363245.1. Classification (NCBI taxonomy): domain Bacteria; kingdom Thermotogati; phylum Thermotogota; class Thermotogae; order Petrotogales; family Petrotogaceae; genus Marinitoga; species Marinitoga sp. 1135. Next base: position 259,944 of record NZ_LBEZ01000001.1, read on the forward strand.
GTGTTGCTACTTCTTTTTTACTTAAAAATTATAATATTAGTCCCAGTACTTTTTATTATAATTCCAGATTGTTTTTTGTTGTTAAAAGAAATAGAAAATCCCATTTTAAAGGTTTTTCTCTTAATACTAAAGGTGAAAAGGTTTCTGATGTGTTTATTCCTGTTTTAAGTATTATTGATGCTTTTGATAGGTCTATTGTTGGTGTTTATATTGGTCATTCTATTAAAGCTAAAGATTTTATTAATACCTTACAAAAAGCTATTGATTTTAGAGGAGCTATTCCTGATAATCTTATTATCAGAACAGATAACGGACCACAATTCAAGGCTAAATTTACTGCTGCTCTTATAGAAGAGTTAAATATTACTCATGAATTTGGTTACAAGAATATTCACTGCTTCGCAGGAATAAGGTTTATGGCTTTATTTTATTTTTATGGTTTTTCTAAACTCGCTTTTCTTCGAAAAGCTGTTTATGTTCAAAGAGAATTTGTTGAATCTATTGAATTTAATAATATTGAGGATGTTTATAATTACTATATTTCATATATCTATTTTTACAATAATCTCAGACCTCATGGTTCTTTGAAATATTTTACTCCTGATTTTGTATTTAATCTTTTTAATCACAAACTTAATAATAATGTTTCGTGTTTTTAGCTACTTCTCTTGTTTCAATTTATTGTTTCTTTTATGCTTTTTATTTTTCATCTCTTTACATGTCTAAAAAAGCCTTTATTTTCTATACCATACTTTGAAGATAATTTTACAATAGTTTTTTCTACCATGTTCCAATATTCATTATTTTTACATGTTGCTATTATTTTATTTGTATTTTCTTCACCTACTAACTCAATGAGACGCTTTTTGAATAAAGGTAGATTTATTCCTCTTAGATTAAGAGCTTCAGCCATAATAAAATCTACATTATCCTTTATATTATAAAATATTTTTTCTAAGTCTGTTATATATGGAATTATCGGTCCTATAAAGGCATAACATTTTATACCATTTTGTTTTAGTTTTCTTAATGCATCAAAACGCTTTTCAATAGAACTTGCATGGGGTTCAAGTATTTTAGATACCTCACTATTATTTATTCCACAACTAATGCCAACTTCACAATTCGTGAATCTCTTAAAAATATCAATGTCCCTTAAAACCAACACAGATTTTGTAAGAATTGAAATATTGATGTCAAAGTCTGCCATAGCTTTAAGACATCTACGAGTTAATTGAAGTTTCTTTTCAATAGGTTGATAGCTGTCAGTTACACTTCCCATTAATACCCTTTCATATTTTTTTATTTTTTTTATATCCTTTTTTAATACATTTATTGCATTTGATTTATAATCAACAAAATATCCCCACTCTTCATTAGTATGACCTGTGAATCGTTTCATAAAACGTGCATAACAATATACACACCCGTGAGTACACCCAACATAAATATTACAACAATAATCTGTTTCAGGTAGCTTACTTTTTGTAATTATACTTTTACAAAGTATTTCTGCCATTAAAAATTCTCTCCTTTTTTCAAACTGAGGATATTATTTATATTAACCCCAATAGTAAATAATGGATCTATAAAAGTAATATCATTTAATAATTTATTTTCTTTAAAATATTTTACGGCAATATGTATTTCTGTACAACCAGCAATAACTAAATTAGTTCTAAATTCATTTTTCATATTTTCAATGTTAATCATTAATTCATCTAATAAAACAGGATCTTTCCCAACTTTTTTAATTTCATATATAAGGGAATGAATTTTTCTCTGTTGTTCCAATGAAGGAATAATTACATTTTTGCCATTAATAATACCGGATTTATAAGTACCGAGTGTTGCTAATAAAACAGCTGATTTATTATGTTTTTTCAGCTCCCTCTTAATAATGTCTATAAGATTAACTGTTTTTTCTTGTATCTCCGGCGGAAGCAATTTAAAATAAAAATGAAAAGTTATGCAAGCTATTACTATTATATCAATTTCGAAATATAATAGTTTATTAATAATAGAATTTACTGAATCAGGTAATGAATCGCAACAATTATGTAAAATAGAAGATGTACGATCATGGATATTAGTGTCAGAAACACATATAATTCTTGGAGCTTGTTGATCGGAAATATATGGTCTATTAAATTTATAAATCGTATCCATAAATTCAAGTGAAGAAAATGCTCCCATGCCACCAATAATCCCTATTAAAGGTTGTTTTATATCCATTCAAATCCCTCACTATTTATATAGTTTTGTTAAATAAATATTAAATTATATTATTCATATTCGAAATGTTAAATTTTACACTGCTATCGTTTATCTTATTAATGAGAAAAAATAATAGAGTTGCTCCACTAAACGCAAATAATCCATACATATAAAGAAAAGTTTTATCCATTTTTAAATTTAACAAATAACCACCTATTGAAGATGAAATTGGTAAAGCTAAAAATAGACGTAATTTGCCTATAGATAAGTATTTTCCTGTATTATTACTACTACAATTATCAACGATGAGAAGCGTTGCACCAGGAGAAATAAGAATTTCTCCAATTGTAAAAACTATGAATATAATAATTAAACCTACTGAATTATGAATTAATGCTAAAAAAATAAAAGAGATACCTACTAAAAGTTGTCCTAAAATTGCGGATTTTGTATAAGTAATAAATTTACTAAATTTAGATAACGGAATCTGCAAAAGGATAACCAACCATGTATTTAGTAATATAATAAAACTATATAAATATTCAGCATTATGATAATATATATTTAAATATAACGGTAATGTAGTTTCAATGGAATATGTTGCTACCGTTGACAGGGTAAAAGCCATAATTAAAAGCAAAAATTTATAATCTTTAAAAATTTTTATAATACCCCATATTTCATCTAAAAATGTATCTAAAATTTTACCATTTTTTATTTGATTAATGTCATTTCCCTTAAAAAAGGCGATTATTGATATAACATAAATTATATTTAATAATGCAAGAATACTAAAAGTAATAATATGATATTTAATAAATATCTTAACAGCAAGAATAGGTGCAATACTAGCAGATATATTTAAGATCACACGTATAATAGCAAATACTTCTGCGCGATTTTTTGAATTTGTATTTCTCATTATAAGAACACTCTCACATGGATAACTAATTCCCGATAAAAAACCTATAGTAGATAGCAAAATACTATACATAATATAATTATTTATAAATGCCAAACAAAAATAAATACATGAAGCGCCAGTTAAACAAATTACCATCACCTTTTCTGGACGAACACGATCCGCCAATCCGCCTCCAATAAGTATACCACTAATATTTGATATTGAACGATAAGATATCATAAATCCTATTTGACTAACATTAAATGTTCCTGACAAATAAAAAGAAAGAAAAGGCAGAAAAGAATAATACACGATATTATTTGTTATCTGTCCTAACAAAATAACCTGCATATTTCTATTGATATTTTTAAAATATTTTTTCATAATATATAATTAACAAACATATGAATATGTTTGTATTATAGATACCCCCCTTCTTTTTTTAGTCCAACTAGCTCCTCCTCCGTAATTAATATATTCCATTCCCGTCTCAATCGCATATTTAATGAGTGCATGATATGCAACTAAAAAATATGATTTATATTTGTCTAATTCATAATTTCTTCCAAATGTATGAGCATACAAAATTTTATTATATTTAATATATAATACATAAGATATTATGTTTTTGTCTTTCCAACATGAAATAATACCAGAATTATTAGGGAATTTATCGGAAATATGTTTGGCAAAATTCGATATTTTAGAAGGATCTACTTTAGCACCATATTTAGCGAAAACATTTGAAGACATTTTACCTATTAAATCAAGATCATATTCTTTAATAGGTAGATTTTTTACATATAATTTATTTTTTATAAAAGTGTTTGTTTCTGAATTATAAGATTTTCTTGTATTTTTACTTAAGCTTTTTTTATAATTTTCAAAAGAAGTAAATTTTCCTGTATTAAGGATACCAAGTAATTTATGAGATTTAATTGTTACATAATTTTTATTAAAAGTATAACCTTTAAATGGATCATCATTTTCAAAAAAGTATCCAAACACAAGATTTTCACAATTAAATTTTTCTTTTAATAATGCTTTAAGAATTGAAATTATAGAATCCCAATCATGTTCTTTTTTATTAAATAAAATTGGACACCCCAAACCAAATAAAGTTGCACAGTATGCAATAGGTTTATTCGTTTTTATACCAAGCGCTTCATTTATTATACGATGTGGATCCACTGGTGGATAATCACTCTGTTTGTTAAATATAATAACTGGAAAAAGTGCAATGGGTTTTTTATTATAAAATAATTCTATATAAACCGGAATATCCCCCAACCGCTGTTGACTATCAACTAACCATTCTTTTGTTCTATATAATGCAGATGGAGTAGATTGGTTGAGTTTAAAAAAAGATGATTCTACTTTAAATATATCTAATTTTACATTAGCATAATACATTAAAATTCCTCCCTTGATATAATCATGATTAATATAAGTTAAAATCGTGAACTTATTAAATTTGTTTTATAATTTGTATAATAAGAGAGAATAGCTATAATAATTGCAAAAAATGCTCCAAATAAAAAATTTGCATTAACTCCTTTTAATAAATAAATAATACCCCACAAAATTATACCTATCAGGTGTCCAAATCCTTCAGCAATTAACATATCCTTTTTAGTATTATTATTTTTTTTATATACTAAACTGTGCAGCATATACACAGTTCCACCTCCAAGTCCTGTCATAAACCAGGCTATAATTGTAAAAAATAGAACGTTTGTCATATATAATATAATAAGAGAAAATGCTGCCAATATATGTCCTATAATAAACCAATTCCATGCTGGTTTTATTATTTTCTCATAAGCATTATAAGCTGCCCAGCCCAAATAAAAAATAAGGCCTGTTATCTCTATTGGTAAAATATTTTTTTGAAAGAAAAATATTGGAATTGAATAGGCATACACAAAATAATGCGTATGATGCAGAGCCATAAGCAAATATATTATGGAATTTTCTTTATTATTTATTTTATTAATTTTTAATCTTTTTGTTGTTTCCAATTCAGTAGTCAACAAACAAATCACTGATGTTAAAATAACACATAATAAATAAATTAAACTATTATAAAAAGGAGATAATATAAATCCTATTGCTCGTCCAATAATTTTAACTTTTTTACTACTATATTCTGATATATTACTTCTAATTTTCATAAAAATGAAAGAAAAGAAAAAATAAAATATTGGAATAGTACTAAATTTAATTAAACCTATTGAAATTATTATAATTAGTATGGAAAATATATCATTATATTCTATATCAATAAATTCATGAATTAATTCACCTATTTTAAATAAAATCAAACACAACCATATCTCAACAAAATTTATCTTTGAAAACATCAAATATTCAATAACTATATGTAGTTGTGTATAAAAAAACAACATCGAAGATATAAAATATAATATATCAGGCAGATGCGATCTTACTTTGAATTTAAAATGATTTATTTTATTATCCATATTTATATATTCCTCCACTTTATTTTACAAAATTAAATAAATTATTAAAAATATTAAAATTATAAATATTTTATAAACGATTTTAAATTTTCATTTTATGTTTAGAAATAATCTCATCAATTATCTTTTTAACACCAAAACGCCATGGATCTGTAGTAACAATATTTAGTTCTTTTTGAACGCTATTAATATAGATAATAGCCTCTTCGTGGGATAATAGGTGTGTATCGAGGGATATTCCAATTACGCGAGCATAATTAGTTCCTTTTTTCCAGGATGATGCATATTCATATATTTTTACTAATTCATTTAAAGGAGGAATTAACCATTGATTATATCCTTTAATATATTTTCGTCCTACTTGATGACATAACACTAAATAATCTGGTTCTGCACCATGCAATAACGCTAATGATATATTACCGTGTGTAATTGTCCCTTGTCCCTCAACAAATACATAATCATGATTTTCAGCTAAGTACTGAATATATTTTGAAATAGTTCCAATTGTAAAATCACTTATTGTTGCATCTACAGGAATTCCATCACCAACTATCATCATTCCTGTGTGCCCTGTCATAGCAATAGTGGACTTCAAACCTCTATTTAATGCTGATTTATTTAATTCAATTGTTGTAATCATTTTTCCAACCGAACAATCACTTCCAACAGTTAAAATTACATTTGTACCTGCTCTACGAGGATTATATCTATTATAATAAATCTTATCTTTACTAATTTTACGTATATCAATAATTTTGCTTCCACTTAAACGAGCTAATTCGCAAAATTCAGGATCTTCGCTCAGGAAATAATGCAAACCACTAACAACATTCAAACCCATACTTAAAGCTTCTTTAACATGATTCCGCATTATTTCTGGAAATTCCCCACCTGGAGGAGATATTCCAATAAATAAAGCTTTGATTTTTTTATTTATTTTGAATGCTTCTTTTATATTACTAACAAACGGAATTTTCTTATGAGTCCCTAAAACATCATCGGAAAATTTTCCTTTATTTTTGGAATCTATTATTGCAACAACATCATATTTACTATATTTTATAAGTGCTATTGTTGTTTTACAATATTTTATATCGGCATGATCTTCTAAAAGGATACAAATTTTCTCCATCTATGTTCCTCCTTATTAGCAAAACTAATCGACTATTGATCTTTTATTTCTCCACCAAAATAATCCAAATAATAAACAATACGTTTTTCATAATAAATTACTTCATGTCCCGAAAACCTTAAAAGATCCCCTTTATATTTGTTTATATACTGAAATTTTCCAATCCGAAGATTATCAATACCTCTAAATGGATAGTTTTCATTAAGTTGTATTAATGCAGTTTTTAAAAAAATGAAAATTTCATTTCTAAACTTTGAATTTTCTAGAGTGTATCCATAATAGTTCATACACCATACAGGAGAATTTTTATAATATACAACCTCCTGCCCAGTAAATGGGTCAATTCCAAAATATCTATCTCGATATAAAAATTCTTTATCTTGATATTTAAACTCATAACTACGATCATCATTAATTATTTCATCCCCATCTTTTGAGCTAGCATAAGTATGCTGTTTCGCATTAAAAATAAATTTTTTTAAATTGGTTAGTTCATTCATTTTATTTTTCACCTCTTAAATCTATATAATATATTTTCGTGGTTTATAGTTTTCTAAAATTTCTTTTGTAAAAATATTACACATATGAGTTTTATTTCTCCATTCCATAGCTTTTTCATTTTTCAAAATATCTTCAATATATTCATCGGGTACTTTACCCAAGATATATTTATCATTGTTTGGCACCATATTTTTATCAAGAGCCCAAAAACAAGCTATTACTGTTCCATTCGGTAAAATACCTATAGATCTCTTAACTGCTCTGCATTCTAATGTATAAGCTTCATGATTTGGTAAAAGATATTGAAACTTAATTTCTACTTTTCCATTTTTGGATATATTTTTTATATAATCAACAATTTCACAATATTGAACATGCGTTGGAGTTAGAAATTCATAAAATTGTCCTCGTCCTGAAGGGAAAAAACGAAGAATACTCCATTCGTCTACATTGTTTTCCTGAATCCAATTATATAATGAATAAATTTTTTTCAATGAAATATTTGCATTCGTGAGAACTGTTTGAACCCCCACACGAATGCCTTGTTTTTTTAATTTTTTTATCGCATATTCAGCATATTCATGATATCCAATCGGTCTTAAATTATATGGTTTAAACGGTAAATAATCTACAGTAATTTCAACATCATGTACAGTATTTTTTAAAATTTTAACAATTTCATCTGTAATAAAAGCACCTGAAACACTAATTCCAATATTTTCTTTACCAAGTTTTTTTGACGCATATTGAATAACTTTTATGTTCATAGGATCAATTAATAATTCCCCACCAGAAAAATCAATACGGTAATTTCCTTTACTCAATTGGTCAATAACTGCTATTTTTTGTTTAAAATTAAGTTCTTCTGTATCATAAGAAAAATCCGGTTTTTCTTCTTTATTAATTAGACTAAATGGTCGAATACATTTTGCATCAACACAACAAAATTGACAATTCCACACACAATACTTTGTTAAATTCCAAATAATACTTTTTTGTTTTATAATTTTATTATTATTATTATTATTATTATTATTTAATTTATCTTCCATTTTAATTTCCTCCATTTTTATCTTAAATAGTATCTTTCGAATTTCTGAAAGTATATTGTTTACAGAGTTTTCATAATACTCTTAAAAAGTGGGGCCTCGCTGGTGTATAATATAATTGAGTTAAATATTTATTTAATATAGTTATTAAAACTATATTTTTTTAACATGGTGGTTAAACCATGAGCAAGAAGCCTAAACAATTTTATCTTGATTTTGTTTATTCTGAATATATGAAATCTCACTCCACTTATGCTTATATCCTTGCTCTCTTTTGATTTTATTAATTGGTCTATTGTTCCTCAAATAAAAATCCAGGTGTCGGTAGAACTGATTGTTTTTCTTTTTATATATTTTTTACTTTTTCTTTAACTTATTTTCTCCTATTTTTGAAGCCCCTAATTTTTCTCCTTTTACTTTATTCAGCCGGCTGAAAAAATTTAAATTTTTGATATAATATCTACGTAGATATAAAAT